>DASRYE010000219.1:0-14311 GCA_035653915.1 Novosphingobium sp.
CGAGCCGGTGGCGGCGGTTTCACGGAAGCCCTTTTCAATCGCGGGGATATATTCCTTGGGAATGTTACCGCCCTTGATCTCGTCCTTGAAGACGAAGCCCGAACCGCGCTCACCCGGGCTCAGCTTGACCTTCACGCGGCCAAACTGGCCGGTGCCGCCCGACTGCTTCTTGTGGGTGTAGTCGATGTCCACGGGCTTGGCGAGATATTCGCGGTAAGCCACCTGCGGCGCGCCGACATTGGCTTCCACCTTGAACTCGCGGCGCATGCGGTCGACGATGATGTCGAGGTGCAGTTCGCCCATGCCCTTGATGATCGTCTGGCCCGATTCGTGGTCGGTCGAAACGCGGAACGAGGGATCCTCGGCCGACAGGCGATTGAGCGCGATGCCCATCTTTTCCTGGTCCGCCTTGGTCTTGGGCTCCACCGACAGCTCGATCACCGGCTCGGGGAATTCCATGCGCTCCAGCACGATGGGGAAACGCTCGGCGCACAGCGTGTCACCGGTGGTGGTTTCCTTCATGCCGGCCAGCGCGATGATGTCGCCCGCGAAGGCCTCATCGATGTCCTTGCGCTCGTTCGCATGCATTTCCAGCATACGACCGACCTTTTCCTTCTTGTCCTTCACCGAATTCAGGTAGGTGCCCTTGGTGAGCGTGCCCGAATAGATGCGGATGAAGGTGAGCGAGCCGACGAAGGGATCGTTCATCACCTTGAAGGCCAGAGCCGAGAACGGCGCGTCATCCTTGGCAGGACGGCTGTCCTTCTCGTCGCTGTCCATCTTGACGCCCTGGACGTCAGGAATGTCGAGCGGCGAAGGCAGATAATCCACCACGGCGTCGAGCAGGGGCTGCACGCCCTTGTTCTTGAACGCCGAGCCGCAGCACACCGGCACGAACGACTGGTTCAGCGTGCCCTTGCGGATCAGCGCCTTCAGCGTGTCGACGTCGGGCTCGGTGCCTTCCAGATAGGCTTCCATCGCGTCATCGTCCTGCTCAACGGCAAGCTCGATGAGGTTGGCGCGGTATTCGGCGGCTTCGTCGGCGAGGTCGGCCGGGATCTCCTCGTAGAAGAATTCGGCGCCCAGCGCCTCGTCCTTCCAGATGATCGCGCGGTTGTGCACCAGGTCAACCAGCCCCTTCAGATCGGCTTCGAGGCCGATCGGAATGTAGAGCACGGCCGGCTTCGCACCCAGGCGGTCGATGATCGACTGCACGCAGTACTTGAAGTTGGCGCCGGTGCGGTCCAGCTTGTTGATGAAGCACATCCGGGGCACGCCATACTTGTCAGCCTGGCGCCACACGGTTTCCGACTGCGGCTCCACGCCGGCCACGCCATCGAAGCAGGCCACGGCGCCGTCGAGCACGCGCAGCGAACGTTCCACCTCGATGGTGAAGTCCACGTGGCCCGGGGTGTCGATGATGTTGATGCGGTGGTCGTTCCAGAAGCAGGTCGTGGCGGCCGACGTGATCGTGATGCCGCGCTCCTGCTCCTGCTCCATCCAGTCCATCGTGGCGGCACCGTCGTGCACTTCGCCGATCTTGTAGGACTTGCCGGTGTAGTAAAGGATACGCTCGGTGGTCGTGGTCTTGCCGGCGTCAATATGCGCCATAATACCGATGTTGCGGTATTTCTCGAGCGGATGGCTGCGGGCCATGGGAGGTTCCTTGGGTTCGGGTGGAGCGCCTTTGCAAGCAACCCCGCCCTTAGGTTCATTTCTATGACAGCCGTGTGACGGGGCCGCCAAAGCGCCCCCGCCCCAAGGGTTTTACCAGCGGTAGTGCGAGAAGGCGCGGTTCGCGTCCGCCATGCGGTGCGTATCTTCGCGCTTCTTCACGGCATTGCCGCGGTTGTTGGCCGCATCGAGCAGCTCGCCCGAAAGGCGGGCCGACATGGTGGTTTCGCTGCGGTTGCGCGCAGCGGTGATCAGCCAGCGGATGGCCAGCGCCTGGGCGCGCTCGGGGCGCACTTCGACGGGAACCTGATAGGTGGCACCACCAACGCGGCGGCTGCGCACTTCGATCTGCGGCTTCACATTGTTCAGCGCATCGTGGAACAGCTGAACAGGGTCAGCCTTCGCACGGGTCTGCATGGTGTCGAGCGCACCATAGACGATGCTCTCGGCGACGGACTTCTTGCCGTCGAGCATCAGGTTGTTCATGAACTTCGACAGCACCTGATCACCAAACTTCGGATCAGGCAGGATTTCCCGCTTCTCGGGACGACGACGACGCGACATCGCTTAATTCCTTAAATTCTGTAAGACCAACGCAAGAGGCCAGATGGCCTTACTTCGGACGCTTGGCGCCGTACTTCGAGCGGCTCTGCTTGCGGTTCTTCACGCCCTGGGTATCCAGCACGCCGCGCAGCACGTGATAGCGCACGCCCGGAAGATCGCGCACACGCCCGCCGCGGATCAGCACCACCGAGTGCTCCTGCAGGTTGTGGCCTTCGCCCGGGATGTACGAAATGACTTCGCGGCTGTTGGTCAGGCGGATCTTGGCCACCTTGCGAAGCGCCGAGTTCGGCTTCTTCGGGGTCGTCGTATAGACGCGGGTGCAGACGCCGCGCTTCTGCGGGTTCTGCTCCATTGCAGGGACCTTGCTCTTGGCCTTCTGCAGTTCGCGGCCCTTGCGGACCAGCTGGTTAATCGTAGGCATGAAGCTCTCTTCACCTTGGTTGAATGATACCATCCGCACAGGTGAAGAATGACAAACCCGCATGAGCGAATCACCGTGAGGAAGCCCCCACGCGACAGCCAATACGAACCGAAACGCTCCACCCGCACCATCCGGCACCGGGTTACTTTGACGGATTACACCAAGGTTTCAGCAGGTTGCCCCCGCCAACACCCGGCACGCCCCGGCAATGTTCAGCTCTTCAATGCAGCAGGCAGGCAAGGCCGGCCCCCACATGAACCCGCGCGCTTTAGGCCTGTTGGGCCAGTGCGTCAAGAATGGCGGGATTTGGGGGCCGATCAGATGACCCTGGCCTGACAGATTGCAGATGCGATGATGGCATTCCCCCTTTCGTTAGGGTGGATGCCATCTCTGAAGAGGCCCGGCGCATCCCTTCGACGGTTCAACTGCGGGCGAATAATCTGGACACCATGCCCATTCGCCCATGCGAACAGTTGCTCTCTGGCCCGACCCGCGCCAGCAGCACCAGACATCAGCGGATCCCAGTAAAGGATCGCCATGCGGGCACCGGCCGCGTCAGACAGGGATTTGATTTCGCCAATGGCGTTCATCACCGCGCCGACATTGGCCGCGTTGAACGCACCGGCAGTGGACCCGGGATCAGCCGCCACACCGAGCCCAAAGCGCGGCAAGGCATAGCGGAACAGGATTTCCGAAAGCCCCGTGGCCGGGCGATGCGATGGAAAGGACGGGTTCCTGTCAAGCAGTGACGCATCGCCGAAAGCCTGATCCAGATCCTTTTCGTTCACCTCGAGCAACACAACCCTGGCCCCGAACACACCATGCGCCTTGAGCCAGGCCGCTTCATTCTGGACCGCCCAGCCGCCGGCGGCGACATTGAGCACTTCTGCTGGCAAACCGGCGGTGCGCAGACAAGCACCCGTGAGCATGGGATAGGTTTGCTCGTCGTTGATCTGGGTTCCCCCATTGGCCACACTGTCGCCAATGGAAAGAACGCGCAGGCGATCGGCGGAAGGCTGGCGAGGAAGGGCTGGCCCGCGCCCTCCAAGATCATTGATTGTGGTTATTTTCCCGAGCCTGTTGACGCGCTGGCCCGGCACCAGTTCATAGCCCGACGCACTGGATCGATAGATCAGTGGATTGCCAAACCCCATATGACGGGCGACTGCCTCTGCGCCCACAAGGGCAAGGGCGGCGGCGGCAATCCCCCATAGGATTCGGCACGGCACGGCACGGCACGGCACGGCACGGCACGGCACGGCACGGCACGGCACGGCACGGCACGGCACGGCAATTTTAGCATCATATCCTCGATTGCAATAGGTGGAGAAGGATTAGTACGCGTTATCTATTGAGATCAATTGTTAAATGCCCTGTTCCCGGTTGCGGGTGACAGGCAAGGTTAGCTATTGCAGCGGCCGTATCGCTATGCTGCGGCGACAAGCAGCGCAGAAATTTGGGAGCGCGAGGGGGTAACCCCCTCGCATGGTTTCTTTTCTTGCCCCCCTTCCCTTTCGGGAAAGCGCGCGGCGATCCGTGGGGGCTTGTGCCATACGGCGGCATGTTCCCATAATGTTCTGTCCTACATGCCTGTCTGTTTGCTAGACCTCGCCTCCCTTGTCGGTGGAGGTTGGGTGATGGGTGGCGGTGTGCGGTGCGCGTCGGGCAGGCCGGGGCGGCGGACGAGCCGGGTGGCGTTTTCGAGCGAGGCGCCGGAAGGGGATGATCCGTTGCTGGGGTTTGCACCGTATCTGCACAAGCAGCCCAGGCGCAATGCGATCACGCCGGATCGGCAGCGGGCCTTCATTGCCGCGCTGGCGGCGACGGGGATTGTGACGCAGGCGGCACGCAGCATCGGGGCCAGCATGGAGGCCTTGTACAGGCTGCGCCACCAGCCGGGGGCGCAGGGGTTTGCGGCGGCGTGGGAAGCGGCGGTGGACCGGGGGATGGCGCGGCTGGAGGATTGCGCGCTGGAGCGGGCGATTGCCGGCGAGGAGCGGGTGATGATCCGGCGCGGCGAGGTGGTGGCCCGCTGGACGCGCTATGACACGCCATTGCTGGTATTTTTGCTGCGCAACCGGCGGCGGGGCCGGTTTGGCCAGGAGGCCTTGCTGAGCCGGGCGGAGTGGGAGGCGGTGCGCGAGGCGGAAGAGGCGGGCGAGGCAGAGGTGGTGCTGGAGCGGTTGAACGCCAAGCTGGATGCGATGCGGGCGCGCATGGCGGCGGCCGCGGAGACGGCAGCGGCAGAGGAAGACGCGACGCCGGGCGAAGAGGGGGCGGGCGAAGAGCCAGCGGATGATCAGGCGGCGGGGCCAGCGGGCGGGCGGGCGCTGGAAGTGAAGGGGCTGGCCGGGATGGAGGCGGCCTGCGGGGCGCAGCCGGCAGGCGGCGCGGCGCGGATGCTGCCGGGCTTTTTGCGGCAGGGGGATGCGGGGGTGGGGATGCCGCGCATCGACCCGGGGCGGCATCCGGAGCGGTTGATCGGGCGATCCTGCCTGCGGCCGCAGGGGGCGCCGGCCAGCGCGGAGGAGGAGATGGTGCGAGGCTGGATGCAACGCTTGGCGGAGCAGGGGTGACGCTCCCCCCTGCCCCTGCCTCTGCGGCCCGATCAGCCGGCGCGGATCACCTCGATGTGATCCAGCCCCTTGCGGCGGTAGAGCAGCCAGGACAGCGCCCAGCTGAGCGCGAACAGGCCGACGATGGCAAAGCCCAGCAGGCCGAACTGCCCGGCCAGATCGCGCAGGCCATCCCACAGCGCGCCCTGCAGGTTCCACTGGTGGGCGATCAGCGCCAGCGTCTCGATCCCGCCGATGAGGATGGCCACCAGCGCGGCGACGAGGGTGATCGTCATGTTATAGTAGAGCTTGCGGATGGGTTTGACGAAAGCCCATTCATAGGCGCCCAGCATCATGATGCCGTCGGTCGTATCCACCAGGGCCATGCCGGCGGCGAACAGCGCCGGGAACAGCAGCACCACCCCCAGCGACAGGCCTTGCGCGGCCTGGACGGCGGCCAGGCCCATCAACCCCACTTCGGTGGCGGTGTCGAAGCCCAGGCCGAACAGGAAGCCCAGCGGCGCCATGTGCCAGCTGCGCCGGATCAGCGCGAACAGCGGGCGCAGCAGGCGCGCCATCAGCCCGCGGCCGGCCAGCAGCATGTCGAGATCCTCCTCCACATAGACGCCGCCGGCCAGCACCTGCCGATAGGAACGATAGACCGAGCGCAGGATGACGAGGTTCATCGCCGCAATGGCAAACAGGAAGAAGGCCGAAACGCAGGTGGAAATCACTCCGCCGGCCGCCTTCAGCGCCTCTATGCCGCTGGCCGCGCTGGCCGTGCGGGCGATCAGCAAGGTGACGACGAGCACCACCGCCGAATGGCCGATGGCAAAGAAGAAGCCGGTGCCCAGCGGCCGCTGGCCTTCCTGCATGAGCTTGCGGGTGACATTGTCGATCGCGGCGATGTGATCGGCATCGACCGCGTGGCGCAGGCCGAAGGAATAGGCGAGGAAGGCCGTGCCGATCAGCGCCGGATGGCCGCGCAACACGGCATAGGCCCACAGCCAGACGGCGATATTGGCTGCCCCCAGCAGCAGATAAAGGGCAATGATGCGCTGGCGCAAAGGCCGCGCGGTGTGCGATGGCATGGCATTCAAGTCCCGCTGGCGGTGCTGGCAGAACGGGGCCGCGCCGGCCGATCCTGCCGCGCAGGTTCGATTCCGCGCCCGGATGCCGCAGCGCCCCGCCAATGGCCGCGCCAGCACCCGGCGGTGGCCCCGCCATGACTGCCGCCCGGACGGACAAAATCCGCGCCGCGCCCATCCCCTGGAACACAGCATGAGCGACGACGCGCCGGCAGGTCTCCTGGCTTGCGGGTCAACACGCGGTGCAAAGCCTTCCCGCGCCCTGCCCGCTTCGGCATCCGGCCCAGTGGCTGCCCCCTGGCCTGTGGCCGGAGGCGGTATGCAGCGCGCTCGTCGCTTACAGTTGCAGGGACAGCCCGGGATTTGGCCCAGCCTTGCGGCCGGCCGCACCCGCGTTCCCTTTCAAGCCCTTGCGGGCACCGGCGCGTGGGAGGCAGCCGTGAACGGCTGCCCGTGGCAGGGATAGACCAGCGGCCGCCCCCTGCCAAGACCCCCTAGCGCCCCGCTGGCGGAGACAACGCGGCCAGCCAGCCAACGAGGGCGGCGCGTTCGGCCGGATCCTTGAGGATGATCGCCATTTTGGTGCCGGGCACCAGCTTGGCCGGCCCTTGCAGGAAGGTGTCGATCAATGCCGGTGTCCAGGTGAGGCCGGAGGCCCTGAGCGCTGCGGAATAGCCGCGAAACGCGGTGGAGGCGGCCGGGCGCCCCACCACGCCGCGCAGATTGGGGGCGGCCTGCCCCGGTTTGCCATTGGCCGCCACCGTGTGGCAGATCTGGCAGCGACTGTGGAAGATATGTTCGCCATCAGGGGCGCCCCCCTCGCCCGCCAGCGCCGGCATGGGAGCCAGCAGCGCGGGAGCCAGCAGCGCGGCGGCACACACGGCGGCAAGACTGGAGCGCATGGCGGGGCCTTTCGGGGTGGATCAGTGGTGCAGATGGCCGATCGGCAGGCCGATGATCATCTTGAGGATGAGGTGATCGGGGTTGCTGCCATAGCCGCGGCCGATGCCAAGGTTCAGATCCCAGATGCCCATCCTGGTGTCGAAGGTGGCGAAGGTGGATTGATCGCTGGCGCCAAACTGGCCGAACCGGGCGGTGGAGCCCATGCCATTATAGGTTTCCACGCCGATCAGCGTGTCTTCATGCAGCTTGTAGGCCAGCTTGGTGGTCCATTCCACATCGGGCGGGCCCTTGGCGGGGCCTGAAAGGGCGAAATCGAAATTGACATTGCTGCCGATCAGCCAGCGATCGCCTTCCCAGCCGCCGATCAGCTTCACCTCATTGTTCCAGGCGTTCTGGTCGAGGTGGATGTCCTCGCGGCCGATCTCGTAATTCAGGCCATAGTAGACGCCGCGCTCGGCATGGCGGCCCAGCCATTTGAGGCGCACCTTGAAGCCATCGGCCCGAAAGGCGCCATGATCGTCCAGCGTCATCAGCGGCACATAGGCGCCCAGCTCGAAATGTTCGCCAAGGCCCAGCGACCATTCCGGCGTGAGGCGCAGGCGCCCGGTGCTGCCCTCGCCGCCGGCATGATCGGGCGCGGCATTGCCGGTGGGCACGGTGTTGGCGTGCAGTTCCAGGCCGATCTCGCCAGGATCGTTGATCTCGTTGGTGTAGACCTGGATTTCCTCGGGCGCGGCCAGCGCCGGCGCGGCCGGGGCAAGGCCGGCCAGGAAGAACAGGGCGCTGAACAGACAGGCAGAAGGGCGGGCCATTGCTTGAACCACACAAAGAGGCAGACGCCAAAAGGCAGACAGAGCGCCGCCTTACAAAGGCCCGCAGGCCCTGTCTATCGGCGTGCTGGCCCAGCGGATCGATGAAGGCGCACGGGCCAGAAGGGGGCCATTTGCGCCCCGCCCGCGGGGGCCAGCGGCGGCGCCCTGCCAGATGGCAATGGCGCGGCAGGGGCCAGGCCCTGCCCCGCGCCCCCTGCCCCCTGTCAGGCCAGCCGTTCAGGCACCGACAGCGCTTCCTCGGTCAGCGTGTCGGCCATGCCCATCGCTTCCCAGGGGAAGACGAACCAGCGCTTGTCCGTCGCGCGGTCGATCGTCTGGGCGAAATAATCCACTCTCACGGCCGAGCGGATATTGTCCATCAGCACGGCAAAGCGCAGGTTCGCCTCGTCGCAGCCGGCCTCGGCCAGGATCTGGCGGATGGTGGCCATGGTGCCGCCGCTGTCGTTGATGTCGTCCACGAACAGCAGGCGAGTGCCGGCCGCGCTTTTCTCGGCCACCTTGTGCAGCAGTTCGCCGGCAAAGCCGGGCAGCTTGGAGGAATGGTCGATCGACAGCATCGGCAGGTTCAGCCGGTGCGAGAGGAACACCGCCGGCACCAGGCCGCCGCGGCCAATGCCCACGACATAATCCGGCCGCCAGTCGCCCGCGCTGACAGCAGCGCCCAGGGCGATGACATCGCCAACGAAAATATCCTGCGTGAGATAATAGAGTTCGGGAGGGGTGTCGGTCATCCGATTGTCCGGCAAAAGCGCGCGAATCTGGCGCGGGAAGGCTGAACGGCACATCCTAGCCGGCGCGGCCGTTTCCGGCAATCCGGGTTTGGCCGGGTTTGGCCGGGTTTGGGCGTGGTGTTTTATGGCCGGCCGGCGCCTAGGCCAGGGCCACCACGCGCACCGGGGGCAGCGGGGCAGCGCCGGGCTGGCGGGCCCAATCACGCGTGTTGAGCACGCCACCATCGGCGCGCAGGGCCTCCACCCGGGCCGGCTCCACCTGTGCGAACAGCCATTGCGCGGCATCCATTTCGCCCAGCGCCACCACGCCATCGGCCGGCATCGCCCAGCCCTGCCCGGCATGGCGATCGGGCGGGGCGAAGAGGCCGGCCGCGCCCCGGTTCTCGTCCACCGCCGGCGACCAGGGGGCATCGCCCACGGTCGGGCTTTGCGCCACATAGAACTGCCCTTCCAGCGCGCGGGCCTGGCAGCCGATGCGCACGCGCCAATAGCCATGGGCGCTATCCGTGCAGGAGGGCGCCAGCAGGAGATGGGCGCCGGCCTCGGCGAAGGCGCGGGCGATGAGGGGAAATTCGCTGTCGTAGCAAATGGCGATGCCGATGCGGCCGAGCGCGGTGTCGAACAGGGCCAGGCCATCGGCGCCGGCGGAAATGCCCCAGCGTTCCGCCTCGAAGCGGGTCATCACCGCCTTGTCCTGATGGGCCATGGCGCCCGATGGGGCAAACAGGCGCGCGCGGTTCACATAGTTGACATAGGCGGCGCCATCGGCCCGCTGCACCGGCAGGCTGGCGGCCAGCACATAAAGCCCATGGGCCTGCGCCAGCCGGGCATGCAGCGCATCAACGCGCGCGGCCAGCCCCGCCACAAAGCCCAGCGATCCGGCCAGATCGCCCATGCTGGCAGGATCGAGCGAGGCCAGTTCCATCGCCCCATATTCGGGGAACACCGCCAGCGCCGCGCCGCCTTGCGCCGCTTGCGCCACCCAGCGGGAAAGCTTTGCCTCATAGGCCGGCCAATCGGCCAGCGCCTCGATCGGATATTGCGCCAGGGCGATGGTGAAGGGGGGCAGCGTCATCAGAAATGTTTCAACCAATATTGGAGGGGCTTGGGGCTTTCCGCCTGCTCGCCCCATTCCTTCCACGCCAGATGGGTAACAAGGCCGGGCACCGGGGCATAGCCGCGCGCGCGCCAGAAGGGATCGAGCGGGCGATAATCTGCCGGCCGGGCGGGGTGGTCTTGCGCCCGGATCACGGAGGCGAAAGTGGCGGCATGGGCGCCTTGCGCGCGGGCCTGTGCCTCGCGCTGGTCGAAGAAGGCGTGGCCGATGCCCTGGCCGCGATATTCGGCCAGAAGCACGCTTTCGCCGAAATAGAAGAGCGCCTGCGTGTCCAGCCCGGCGGCCTCGAAGGGGGCGCGGAAAGGTGCCTGCTGGGCCCACATCGGCGCGGCGGTGGCCGCCCCCACGATCCGCGCGCCATCCAGCGCTGCCACCAGCACCGCCCCCGGCGCATCGGCAAAACCGGCGAGATAGGCCGCCTCATAGGCCGGATCGCCATCGTAGAGATAGGGGAAGGCGGCAAAGACGGCGATGCGCAGCGCCGCCAGATCGGCAAGCGCGGCGTGGATTTCGGCGCCGGTGAAGGGGCGGATGGACAGGCTCATGCCCATCGCTTACCCTGATTGCCCGCGCCAGGCGAGAGGCCTGGCGCCCGATCCGCGCCTGCATCAGGGAAGCTTATGGCCGAAATCATCAACCTGCGCCGCGCCCGCAAGGCCCGCGCCCGCACAGAGGCCGGCCGCACCGCCGAGGCCAACCGCGCCCTGTTCGGCGAGGCCACCCCCTTGCGCAAGGCCCGCGCCGCAGAAGAAGCCCGCCGGCTGCAGGCGCTGGAAGGCGCGCGGCTGGAAAAGGACGAAGGCTGATGCGCACCACTTACGATGCGGCAACGGTGAGGCTCTATCACCTCGATGGCGCGGCCGAAGGGGGCGCGGCCGAAACGCTGTGCTATGCGCCGCTGGCCGAAGCGCTGCGGGTGGCCGCCGCGCAAAGCGCCGAGGTGCAGGAAGGCCTGTTCATCGCCACCGACAATGACGTGATCGCCTATCTCGATCTGGTGGACGAGGGCGGCGCCGGCTGACGCCCCCTCCCCGGCCCCTCAGGCGGCGAGGATGCGCCGGCACATGGCCTGGAATTTCTCCACCTCGGCAAAGGCATCGCGGGTGGAATAGGCATGGCCCTCCCATTCGGCGACGATAGTGGCATCCACGCCCGCATCGCGGAAGATCGGCAGGATGGTTTCGTAATCCACCGCTTCCTCGCGGCCATCGGCGCCCACGCCATAGAATTTGCCGTGGATGTGGATGGTGCGATCGGCCAGTTCGGCCCAGCTTTTCGGATCGCCATTGGCCAGAATGAAGAAGGCGAGGCTGACCGCCTGGATATGCTCGGGCGCGTGGCCATCGCGCAGGGCGGCCGCGCGCAGGGTGGCGGCCTTTTCATGCGAGGGGCCGGGGCCGGGCCAGATCTCTTCCAGCAGGGTGATCAGGCTTTCCCGGGCGCCGCGCGCGCGCGCGGCCTCCAGCAGGCTGGGCGGGATGCGGCTGGCGGTGCCGCCAAAATCGGGGATCCAGCCCAGCGCCGGGGAATTCACCTTCGCGTACATCTCGCGATAGGCCAGCACCAGCGGATGGTGGGCATGGGCAGGCGCGTGCACTTCAAGCCCCAGCTTCAGGCCCAGCTCCTCGGCATAGGGGGCAAGGTCTGCCACCATCGCCGGCGGGGTGGAGAACTGATAGCGCAGGATGGGAAAACCCAGCTTGTGCGCGCTGCGCATCTGGCGCTTGTGATATTCCAGCAGATGGGCATCCTCCACCGGCTGGCCGGGCCTGAGGAAGCGATCGGAATTGATGCCCAGCGAGACCGGCGCCAGGCCCAGTTCTGCCACCAGCGCGCGGAAGTTTTCGGCAAAGGCATCGGTCACTTCGGGGAAGGTCTTGATCGACTGGAAGCCGATCACCTCGATCCCCGGGCCAAGGCCGCGGGCGGCCACTTCGCGCAGCAGATCGGCAAAGCTGTAGCGGCGGGTGAGATATTCGTTGGTGAAGGCGTAGAGCGTGGCGCCGGTGGTGATGGGCATGGGGTATCCTTCAGGCAACGGCAAGGGTGGCGGTCTGGCTGTTGGCGCGCTTCATGCCCGGGATATAGGGCGGGAAGACAGCCAGCGTGAGCGCCACTTCATGGCGGCTGCCCGGTGCCGGGTGCAGCTGCGGCAGGATCAGGAAGGCGCTGTCGAGCACGAACCAGAAGCTGTCGATCTCATCGGCAAGGGCGGCCAGCGGCCAGCGGCGGCCATCCAGCTCGAACAGCGCATCGGCCAGATCCACCGGCGCGCCATCAAGGCTGAGCGCTTCCACCCTGACGGTGGACAGCGGCAGCGAGCGATACCAGGGCAGGCGCATATCCAGCCGCAGACCATCGGCGCTGGCAGCAAGGCCGCTTTCACCGATCACGCGTTCAACAGGCAGCAGGGTGTGGGTCATGGCACTCTTTTTTCCGGATCAGGGGGCAACGGCGCGGATCACGCGCTGGTCGATGGCGCCGAAGGGGCAGCGGCCATCGGGCAGGCGCGCTTCCATCCGCACGGCATCGCCAAAGCCCATGAAGGGGGTGGCAGGCTGGCCGGCGGCGATGATCTCGATCGCCCGGCGTTCGGAAATGCAGGCCGAGCCGACCGTGGCATAGGCCGCGTTCGACACCGTGCCCGAGCCGATGAGCGTGCCGGCGACCAGATCGCGCGTGCGGGCGGCATGGGCGACGAGATCGGCAAAGGAGACGCTCATCTCGGCGCCATTGGGCTGGCCAAAGGCAGCGCCGTTCCACGCCACATGCAGGTCTGCGCCCACGCGGCCATCGGCCCATGCGGCGCCCAGCTCGTCGGGCGTGATGGCGAAGGGGGCCATGGAACAGGCGGGCTTTGCCTGCACCCAGCCAAAGCCGGTCTTCATCTCGACAGGGGCGATGGCGCGCAGCGACCAGTCGTTCAGCTGGACGATGAGGCGGATGTGGCCGGCGGCATCGGCAGCGCTGGTGCCCATCGGCACGGCATCGGTGATGACGGCATACTCGCCCTCGAAATCGATGCCATCAGCCTCGGATGGCAGGGGAATATCGTCTGTCGGCCCATAGAACCGGTCGGACAGGCCCTGATACATCAGCGGGCGGTCGGTCTCGATCGGCGGCAGGTGGAAGGCCACCTGCATCAGTTTGCCATGCTGGAGGAAGGCCGAGCCATCGAGCCATTGCCATGTGCGCGGCAGCGGCGCCTGCAGCCGGGCCGGATCGAGCCGGCCGCCCTGCCCGGCGGCCACGCCCGCCGCCAGCCGTTGCAGCACCGGCTCTGCCCTGCCCCAATCGCCAATGGCCGCCAGCAGCGACAGGCCGGGCGCTGCCAGATAGCGCGCGCCATCGGCCGAAATCACCGCCAGCGCGCCATCGGGGCTGCCATCCCGCAAGGTGGCAAGGCGCATCAGCCTTCCTCCTCGATGATCGCCACGGCCCGCGTCCAGCCGGCAGAGGCGCCCTTGATCTTGGCGGGGAAGCAGGAAACGGTGAAGCCGGTGGCCGGCAGCGCTTCCAGATTGTGCAGCTTTTCAAGGTGGCAATAACCGATGTCACGCCCGGCCTTGTGGCCTTCCCAGATCAGCGAGGTGTCGCCCGTCTCCTTCACCTTTTCCGCCGTGTAGCTGAAGGGCGCATCCCAGCTCCAGGCGTCGGTGCCGGTCACGCGCACGCCGCGGCTGGTGAGATACATCGTCGCCTCATAGCCCATGCCGCAGCCGACATTGACGAAATCCGGCCGGCCCAGCGCCATGCCGGCCGCCGTGTTGACCAGCACGATATCGAGCGGCTGCAGCGTGTGGCCGATGCGGGCCAGCTCTGCCTCCACCTCGGCGGCGGTGACGACATGGCCATCGGGCAGGTGGCGAAAATCCAGCTTCACGCCGCGCTGGAAGCACCATTCCAGCGGCACTTCATCGATGGTGATGGCGCGTTTGGGAGCGCCATCATGGGCATCCATCGTCGGGTGGAAGTGCCAGGGGGCATCAAGATGCGTGCCGTTATGCGTGGTCAGCCGCACCCATTCGGCCGCGGCAAAGCCGGCGCCATCGGGGGTTTGCTCCGCCCCCACGCCGGGGAAGAAATGGCCCAGCTCGGCCACCGTTTCGCTGTGGGTCTGATAGGTGATCTCGGGCCGCATGAAGGGCGGATCGGATACCACCTCGTTGCACAGGGTGATCGACAGGTCGATGAAACGGCGGGCCATGGGGCTCTCTCCAGAATGTCAGGGCGCCAGCACGGCTTTCAGGCCGAGCGGGGTGATGAAGGCGGCAAGGGCAGCGCCAAAGGCCAGCTTGGCCGCCAGCGCCGGGGCAAAGGGCAGAAGGACAGCGCCCGTGGCCGCCAGCGCCGCCGCCGCCAGCACCAGCGCTCCCAGCGCCGAGGCCGCCGCCAGCAGCAGCGCGCGCGGCCACAGGCCGGCGG
>DASRYE010000220.1:0-21582 GCA_035653915.1 Novosphingobium sp.
CGGCAGAGGGCCACGCCCGCCTCACCGCCCAGCGCCGGGCCGCGCTGGAGAAGCTGGCGGGCCTGCGCGGCACGCTGCGCGAGCTGACCGAGGCGGCCGGCGTTTCCGAAGCGGTGCTGCGCGGCATGGTGGGGGCCGGGCTGATGGTGGCCGAGACGGTGGACCTCGACCGGCCCTACCCCGCGCCCGATGCCGACCATGCCGCCCCTGCCCTCGCCGATGGCCAAAAGGCCGCCGCCAGCCAGTTTGTGGCGGCGGTGGCGGCAGGCGGCGGGGCGGATGGCTTTGCCCCCTTCCTCCTTGATGGCGTCACCGGCTCGGGCAAGACGGAGGTCTATTTCGAGGGGATTGCCGAGGCGATCCGGCGCGGGCGACAGGTGCTGGTGCTGCTGCCCGAAATTGCCCTGACAGAGCATTTCCTGCGCCGTTTCGAGGCGCGCTTCGGGGTGGCGCCGGTGCTGTGGCATTCCTCCCTGTCGCAGGCAGAGCGGCGGCGGGCGTGGCGGGCGGCGGCCGAGGGGCGGGCAGCGGTGGTGGTGGGCGCACGCTCGGCGCTGTTCCTGCCCTTTGCGCAGCTGGGCCTCATCGTGGTGGACGAGGCGCATGAAGTCTCCTTCAAGCAGGATGACGGCGTGCGCTATAATGGCCGCGACGTGGCGGTGATCCGCGCGCGGCTGGAGAAGATCCCGGTGATCCTCGCCAGTGCCACCCCGGCGCTGGAAAGCCTGGCGCTGGCCGAGGCCGGGGTCTATCGCAAGATCGACCTGCCGGCGCGCTTTGGCGGCGCCCAGCTGCCCACCGTCACCATCATCGACCTCACGCGTGACCCGCCCGAGCGCGGCCGCTGGATCGCCCCGCCGCTGGTGGAAGCGCTGGAAGACCGGCTGGCGCGCGGCGAGCAATCGCTGCTGTTCCTCAACCGGCGCGGCTATGCCCCGCTGACCCTGTGCCGCCACTGCGGCCACCGCTTCCAGTGCGACAGTTGCAGCGCCTGGCTGGTGGAGCATCGCCTGTCGCAGCGGCTGGCCTGCCACCATTGCGGGCAGGAACAGCCCATGCCCCAGCGCTGCCCGGAATGCGGCGAGGCCGATTGCCTGGTGGCCTGCGGCCCGGGCGTGGAGCGCATCGCCGAGGAAGTGGCCACGCTTTTCCCCGATGCGCGCCTGGCCATCGCCACGTCCGACACGCTGGGCAGCGCCGAAAAGGTGGCCGAATTCGTCGAGAGCGCCGAACAGGGCATGATCGACGTGATCGTCGGCACGCAGCTGGTCACCAAGGGCTATCACTTCCCGGAGCTGACGCTGGTGGGGGTGATCGACGCTGATCTGGGCCTCGAAGGCGGCGACCTGCGCGCGGGCGAGCGGTCCTATCAGCAGATCGCCCAGGTGGCCGGCCGCGCCGGCCGCGCCCAGAAGCCCGGCGAGGTGATGATCCAGACCCGCCACCCCACAGCGCCGGTGATCGCCGCCCTTGCCGGCGGCGGGCGCGATGCCTTCTATGCCGCCGAGACGGAAAACCGCCGCCATGCCCATGCCCCGCCCTTTGGCCGCTGGGCGGCGATCATCGTCTCTTCCGAAGACGAGGCCGAGGCGCGCGATGCCGCCCGCGCCATTGGCGCCACCCGGCCCCAGCAGGACGACATTGCCGTGATCGGCCCGGCGCCGGCGCCGCTGTCGCTGCTGCGCGGGCGCTATCGCTATCGGCTGCTGGTGAACGCCCGGCGCAGCGCCCGCCTGCAGGATGCCCTGCGCGCCTGGCTCTCGGCACTCAACCTGCCGCAGGGCGTGCGCGTGGGGATAGACATCGATCCCTATTCGTTTGTGTGACAGGGCGGCGCCGGCCCGCTCCCTTTATTTCCGCTCGCGCCGCAGCAGTTCGGCCTTGATCGCCTCGCCCCAGGCATAGCCGCCCAGCGCGCCATCGGCCCGCACCACCCGGTGGCAGGGGATCAACACCGCCACCCGGTTGGCGCCATTGGCCTGCCCCACCGCCCGCGCCGCGCCGGGAAAGCCGGCGGCCACGGCCAGCTCCGCATAGCTCAGCGTTTCGCCCGGGGGGATGCGGCTGAGAGCCTGCCACACCGCTTCCTGAAACGCCGTGCCGGCCACGTCGAGCGGGATCGCCTCGCCGCTGCCGGGCTGTTCCACCGCGGCCACCACCTTGGCCACCAGGGCGGCAAAGCCTGCGCCCCCCTCCTCCAGCACGGCGGCGGGGAAGCGGGCGGCCAGCTCTGCCTTGCCGGCGCCAAAAGCGAGGAAGCACACGCCCTTTTGCGTGGCCGCCACCAGCAGCGGCCCCAGCGTGGTGGCAGCCTCTGCCCAGCGGATCAGCTGCCCCGCCCCGCCGCGCGCGCGCGCGGCCGGCGCCATCGCTGCCCCGCGCGCCTCGGCATAAAAGCCCGAGGGCGCGCCATAGCCTGCCGCATAGACGGCATCGATCACCCGCCCGCCATCGGCCAGCGCCGCTTCTGCCCGCTGGCGCCGCAGGGCACGGCCATAGGCGGCCGGGGTCAGGCCGGTGGCGCGTTCCACCAGCCGGCGGATGTGGCCCGCGCTATAGCCGGTGTGGGCGGCCAGATCAGCCAGCGCCGGCGCCGGCCCAGCCGCTGCCAGCAACGCCAGCGCGTGGGCCAGGGCTGCGGCATCGCGCGGGGCCTCGTCGGGCCGGCAGCGCTGGCAGGGCCGGAACCCCGCCGCCCGCGCCGCCGCGCCATCGGCATAGAAACGCACATGCGCGCGCGCGGGCCGCCGCGCCGGGCAGGACGGGCGGCAATATATATAGGTGGTGGCGACAGCGAAGACGAATTGCCCATCGCCCGCGCGATCACGCGCGCAAACCGCCTGCCAGCGCGCCTCGTCATCTGGGGCAACATCTGGGGCGGCGGGGCCATCGGGGCTGGCGCCGGGCCGTGCGGAAAGGGCGGCGGGCATCATCATCGAATCTCCGACTTTAGTATGAACCCCGGATTTACCGGTATTTCCGCCCGGTTTTGCCACAGGAAACGGGCCCGCGCGTCCTGAAAAATGGCTTCAAAATTTTTGCAGAACGGCCCATCTGCGGCAGAAAACCGGGGAAATTCACAGCGCTGCGGCCTATCAGGGGTGCCCCCGCCCGCCCCCTTGTGGCCACATCGCCCCATCAGCCCCCCTTGCCGGCTGCCCACTGCCGCTTTAACCCCCCGACTTGCATCAGCTGCCAATCGTCGCTATGCGCGCCCCCGTCTGAGGGCGGCCGCATTGGTATGTAATTGCGGCGCAAGACCAGTCAGCGTTCCGGCATGGCACCACCCGGTGTCCGTGCCATCCGGTAAGAGGGGACCGACCAGCGTGGAGAATTCCGCCGGCATTACCGCCAGTTTACAAGGCCGCTATGCAGCGGCGCTGTATGATCTGGCCAGCGAGCAGGGCCAAGTCCCCGGCATCGAGGCGGATCTGAACGCCATCGAGGCGGCGCTGGCTGCTTCTGAAGATCTGGCCAAACTGATTCGCAACCCGCTCGTGCGCCGCGATGCGGCCGCTGCTGCGGTGGCAGGCGTGGCCGATGTGCTGGGCCTTGGCGATCTGGCCCGCAAGTTTCTGGGCGTGCTGGCCGGCAACGGCCGCCTGTCGGCCCTGCCCGACATCATCCGCGCCTTTGCCGCCATCGCGGCTGCCGCCCGCGGCGAAGTGACCGCCGAGGTGACCAGCGCCCACCCGCTGAGCGACGAGCAGCTGGCCGATCTGGCCGCCCGCCTCGGCGCCCGCGAAGGCAAGACCGTGAAGATCAAGGCGGGCGTCGATGCCGATCTGCTGGGGGGCCTGGTGGTCCGCATCGGCAGCCGGCAGATCGACAGCTCGATCCGCACCCGTATCAATTCCCTCGCCCAGGCGATGAAGGGCTAAGCCCTTAAAACGGCTTGATGAAAGGCTGAACATGGACATTCGCGCCGCAGAAATCTCGAAGGTCATCAAGGACCAGATCGCCAATTTCGGCACCGAGGCCCAGGTCTCGGAAGTCGGCTCCGTGCTGTCGGTGGGCGACGGTATCGCCCGCATCCACGGCCTCGACAAGGTGCAGGCCGGCGAGATGGTGGAATTCGCCAATGGCGTGCAGGGCATGGCCCTCAACCTCGAGGCCGATAACGTCGGCGTCGTGATCTTCGGCTCGGACAGCGAGATCCGCGAAGGTGACACGGTGAAGCGCACCGGCACCATCGTCGACGTGCCGACCGGCAAGGGCCTGCTGGGCCGCGTGGTTGACGCGCTGGGCAACCCGATCGACGGCAAGGGCCCGATCATGTATACCGAGCGCCGCCGCGTGGAAGTGAAGGCGCCGGGCATCATCCCGCGCAAGAGCGTGCACGAGCCGGTGCAGACCGGCCTCAAGGCGATCGACTGCCTGGTGCCCGTGGGCCGTGGCCAGCGCGAGCTGATCATCGGTGACCGCCAGACCGGCAAGACCGCCGTTGCCATCGACACCTTCATCAACCAGAAGTCGGTGAATGCAGGCGATGACGAGGGCAAGAAGCTCTACTGCATCTACGTGGCCGTGGGCCAGAAGCGCTCCACCGTGGCGCAGATCGTGCGCCAGCTGGAAGAGAACGGCGCCATGGAATATTCCGTGGTGATCGCCGCCACCGCTTCGGAGCCGGCTCCGCTGCAGTATCTGGCGCCCTACACCGGCGCTGCCATCGGCGAGTTCTTCCGCGACAACGGCATGCATGCCGTGATCGTGTATGACGATCTTTCCAAGCAGGCCGTGGCCTATCGTCAGATGTCGCTGCTGCTGCGCCGCCCGCCGGGCCGCGAAGCCTACCCCGGCGACGTGTTCTACCTGCACAGCCGCCTGCTGGAGCGTGCAGCCAAGCTGAACGACGAGAACGGCTCGGGCTCGCTGACCGCGCTGCCGATCATCGAGACCCAGGCGGGCGACGTGTCGGCCTACATCCCGACCAACGTGATCTCGATCACCGACGGCCAGATCTTCCTGGAAACCGGCCTGTTCTACCAGGGCATCCGCCCGGCCATCAACGTCGGTCTGTCGGTGAGCCGCGTGGGCTCCTCGGCCCAGACCAAGGCGATGAAGAAGGTGTCGGGCTCGATCAAGCTGGAGCTGGCCCAGTATCGCGAAATGGCCGCCTTCGCCCAGTTTGGCTCGGACCTCGATGCCTCGACCCAGAAGCTGCTGAACCGCGGTGCGCGCCTGACCGAGCTGCTCAAGCAGCCCCAGTTCTCGCCGCTCGGCTTTGAAGAGCAGACCTGCGTGATCTTCGCCGGCACCAACGGCTACCTCGATGCCATCCCCACCAAGCAGGTGACGGAGTATGAGGCCGAGCTGCTGAGCTTCCTGCGCAACAGCCACGCCGACCTCCTCAAGCTGATCCGCGACACCAAGGATCTGGGCGACGAGGCCAAGGGCAAGCTGAAGGCAGCGCTGGATACGTTCGCCAAGCAGTTCGCCTGAGCCCCGCCATTACCTAAGGAGGTAGTTGGCAATGGCCAGCCTTAAGGAACTCAAGGGCCGGATCAACTCGGTCAAGTCGACCCAGAAGATCACCAAGGCCAAGCAAATGGTGGCCGCCGCGAAGCTGCGCAAGGCGCAGTCCGCGGCGGAGGCCGCGCGCCCCTATGCCCAGGCCCTTACCGAGGTCATGGGCAGCCTCGCCTCGCGGATCGTGATCAGCGAGAGCAGCCCCAGGCTGCTGGCCGGCACCGGCAAGGATCAGGTTCACCTGCTCGTTGTCGCCAATTCCGACCGCGGCCTGTGCGGTGCTTTCAACTCGAACATCGTCAAGGCCGCACGCGCCAAGGCGGCCGAGCTGGAAGCCCAGGGCAAGCAGGTGGCGTTCTATCTCGTCGGCCGCAAGGGGCGCGCGGTGATCCGCCGCGAATACCCCAAGGCGATCATCGGCGGCTTCGACACCACCTCGGTGCGCGAGGCCGGCTATAGCGAGGCCGAAGCGATTGCCGCCGAGCTGCTCGCCCTGTTCGACGAGGGCAAGTTCGACGTGGCGCATCTGTTCTTCAGCAAGTTCCGCAGCGCCCTGCTGCAGGAGCCGACCGAGCAGCAGATCATCCCGGTGCCCGCGCCCAAGGCGCAAGTGGCCACCGGCGGCGCGGCGGTTGAATATGAGCCGGACGAGGAGGAAATCCTCTCGGCCCTGCTGCCGCGCTACCTCAAGACCCAGATCTTCGGCGCGCTGCTGGAGAATGCGGCTTCCGAACAGGGCGCCTCGATGACCGCGATGGACAATGCCACGCGCAACGCCGGCGACCTCATCAGCAAGCTCACCATCCAGTACAATCGCAGCCGCCAGGCCGCGATCACGACCGAACTCATCGAAATCATCGCTGGCGCCGAAGCGCTCTGACGACGAGACGAAAAGGCAAGGAACAACCCATGTCCACCACCTCCACCGGCAAGATTGCCCAAGTCATCGGCGCCGTCGTCGACGTTGCTTTCGAAGGCGCACTGCCCGCGATTCTCACCGCGCTCGAGACCGACAACAACGGCAACCGCCTGGTTCTCGAAGTTGCCCAGCACCTGGGCGAGAACACCGTGCGCACCATCGCCATGGATTCGACCGACGGCCTGACCCGCGGCCAGCCCGTGTCGAACACCGGCGCGCAGATCTCGGTGCCGGTTGGCCCCAAGACACTGGGCCGCATCCTCAACGTGATCGGCGAGCCGATCGACGAGCGCGGCCCCGTGGGCGCCGAGCAGACCGCCCCGATCCACGCCAAGGCGCCGGAATTCATCGACCAGTCGACCGAAGCGGCGATCCTGGTCACCGGCATCAAGGTGATCGACCTGCTCGCGCCCTATGCGCGCGGCGGCAAGATCGGCCTGTTCGGCGGCGCTGGCGTGGGCAAGACCGTGCTCATCCAGGAACTGATCAACAACATCGCCAAGGGCCACGGCGGCGTGTCGGTGTTCGCTGGCGTGGGTGAGCGCACCCGCGAGGGCAACGACCTCTACCACGAATTCCTCGACGCCGGCGTTATCGCCAAGGACGCCGATGGCAATCCGACCTCGGATGGCTCGAAGGTGGCCCTCGTGTTCGGCCAGATGAACGAGCCGCCGGGCGCCCGTGCCCGCGTCGCCCTCTCGGGCCTGACGATGGCCGAATACTTCCGCGACCAGGAAGGCCAGGACGTGCTGTTCTTCGTGGACAACATCTTCCGCTTCACCCAGGCTGGTTCGGAAGTGTCGGCACTGCTGGGCCGCATTCCCTCGGCCGTGGGCTATCAGCCGACGCTGGCCACCGACATGGGCTCGCTGCAGGAGCGCATCACCTCCACCACCAAGGGTTCGATCACCTCGGTGCAGGCGATTTACGTGCCGGCCGACGACTTGACCGACCCGGCGCCGGCCGCCTCGTTCGCGCACTTGGACGCGACGACCACGCTGAACCGCTCGATCGCCGAGCTGGGCATCTACCCGGCCGTTGACCCGCTCGACTCGACCAGCCGCGTGCTGGAGCCGCGCGTGGTGGGTGCCGAGCACTACGAGACCGCTCGCCGCGTTCAGGAAACGCTGCAGAAGTACAAGTCGCTGCAGGACATCATCGCGATCCTGGGCATGGACGAACTGAGCGAGGAAGATAAGCTGGTCGTGCAGCGCGCCCGCAAGATCCAGCGCTTCCTGTCGCAGCCCTTCCACGTGGCCGAAGTGTTCACCGGCATGCCCGGCAAGTTCGTGCAGCTGGAAGACACGGTGAAGTCGTTCAAGGCCGTCGTCGATGGCGAATACGACCACCTGCCCGAAGCGGCCTTCTACATGGTTGGCGGCATCGACGAGGCGGTCGCGAAGGCCAAGAAGCTGGCCGCGGAGGCCTGAGCCCATGGCACTGCACTTTGAACTCGTAACGCCGGCCCGGCTTGTCCTTTCGGAGAACGTCCACATGGTGGTCGTGCCCGGCAGCGAGGGCGAGTTCGGCGTGCTGGAAGGCCATGCCCCGTTCATGGCCACCGTCCGCGATGGCGCTGTCAAGGTCTACAAGACCGAAAACGGCCAGCCGCAGGAAATCATCGTGGCAGGCGGTTTTGCCGAAGTGACGCCCAAGGGGCTGAAGCTTTTGGCGGAGCATGTGGAGGGCTGAACGCCCCCACGCAGCTACGCGCAAACACGAAAGGCCGGCGGGGCAACCTGCCGGCCTTTTGCTGTGCGGGCCCGGCAGGCCCGGCGGGCAGGCCCCTCGCCTTCTGCCGCGCCTCACCGTCTCATTAGCAAATCCTAAGGGTTTCCGCCTTATTCACCATGCCTCTAAGCAGCATGGTAGGCATGCAGCGCGAAGGAACAAACGGTTGATTAAGGGAAGGCTTCTGGCATGAGCTCGTTCGGGCGTCGCATGGGAATTGGCGGGGGCTTTGGCCAGGCTGGTCGCCCCAGTTTTGGCGTGGCGCGCCCCATGCGCGGGCCCGACATGGCCGGTGCCCAGCCCGATCCCGCGCCGGGCGAACACACGCCCGAGCCTGGCGACAGCGCCGCCAAATCCGATGCCATGGCGCGCCTGGCCGACCGGATGAACGCCACCGCCGATGCCGGCCGCGTGACCGAGGGCTTCGAGGCCAGCGTCCACAAGATCAAGGAGCAGGTGCTGCCACGCCTGCTGGAACGCATCGACCCCGAGGCCGCCGCCACCCTCACCAAGGACGAGCTGGCCGAGGAATTCCGCCCGATCATCATGGAGGTGCTCTCGGAGCTGAAGATCACCCTCAACCGGCGCGAGCAGTTCGCGCTGGAAAAGGTGTTGATCGACGAGCTGCTGGGCTTTGGCCCGCTGGAAGAGCTGCTGGGCGACCCGGATGTCTCGGACATCATGGTCAACGGGCCCGACCAGACCTATATCGAGAAGAAGGGCAAGCTGCAGCTTTCCACCATCCGCTTCCGCGACGAGCAGCACCTGTTCCAGATCGCCCAGCGCATCGTCAACCAGGTGGGCCGCCGGGTGGACCAGACGACGCCGCTGGCCGACGCGCGTCTGAAGGATGGTAGCCGCGTCAACGTCATCGTGCCGCCGCTGAGCTTGCGGGGCACGGCGATCTCGATCCGCAAATTCTCCGAAAAGCCGATCACGCTGGATATGCTGCGCGATTTCGGCTCGATGGACGATCGCATGTGCACCGCGCTGAAGATCGCCGGGGCCTGCCGGATGAACATCGTCATCTCGGGCGGCACGGGTTCGGGCAAGACGACGATGCTGAACGCCCTTTCCAAGATGATCGACCCGGGCGAGCGCGTGCTGACGATCGAGGATGCGGCGGAACTGCGCCTTCAGCAGCCCCACTGGCTGCCGCTGGAAACCCGCCCGCCCAATCTGGAAGGCCAGGGCGCGATCACCATTGGCGACCTCGTCAAGAACGCCCTGCGCATGCGGCCCGATCGCATCATCCTGGGCGAAATCCGCGGCGCGGAATGTTTCGACCTGCTGGCGGCGATGAACACCGGCCATGATGGCTCGATGTGCACGCTGCACGCCAATTCCCCGCGCGAATGCCTGGGGCGCATGGAAAACATGATCCTGATGGGCGACATCAAGATCCCCAAGGAAGCGATCAGCCGGCAGATTGCCGAATCGGTCGATATCATCGTGCAGGTGAAGCGCCTGCGCGATGGCAGCCGCCGCACCACCAACATCACCGAGGTGATCGGCATGGAGGGCGATGTGATCGTGACGCAGGAATTGTTCAAGTTCGAATATCTCGACGAAAACGAGGAGGGCAAGATCATCGGCGAGTTCCGCCCCTCCGGCCTCAGGCCCTACACGCTGGAAAAGGCCCGCCAGTTCGGCTTTGATCAGGCCTATCTGGAAGCCTGCCTGTAAAAGCCCGCCTCCAGGCGCTCAGCCCTGGGCCCACAGGCGCAGGGCCGCCCCCCAGGCCAGCAGCGCCGCCACCGTGGCCCAGAAGGCCACATCGCGCCAGACCACCAGCCCCACCCTGTCGAGCTGGCGGCGGCGCATGTGGCGCCTGTCTGCCCACCACGCCCCGAGCGCCAGCGCTGCAGCGCCAGCGCCCGATAGCGCGCAGATCTGCGCCCATCCCCATCCCATACCCAGGCGCCTAGGCGGCGTCTGCCTGCCACACGAGGCGGGGCTTGCGGGCGGCCAGCGTTTCATCCACCCGGCGGCGGGGGGCGAAATGCGGGGCCGATTGCAGCGTCTCGTCACCGGCACGGGCGCGGGTGGCCAGGCTGCGCAGGCTGGCGATGAAGCGGTCGAGCCCGGCCTTGCTCTCGGTCTCGGTCGGCTCCACCAGCATGGCGCCATGCACCACCAGCGGGAAATAGACCGTCATCGGGTGGAAGCCCTCGTCGATCAGCCCCTTGGCGATGTCGAGGGTGGAGAAACCCTCGGGCAGGCCGTTGTCGCTGAACAGCGCCTCGTGCATGCAGGGGCCGGCCGCGGCAAAGGGCGCGTCCAGCACGTCTTCCAGGCTGCGCAGCACGTAATTGGCGTTCAGCACGGCATCCTCGGCCACCTGCCGCAGGCCATCGGCGCCATGGCTGAGGATATAGGCCAGCGCGCGGGTGAACATGCCCATCTGCCCGTGGAAGGCGGCCATGCGGCCAAAGCTGGCGGGATGATCGGCCGGCGCTTCCTCCTCCTCGATGAGGTGCACCGCGCCATCTGCGCCGCGCTGGGCGAAGGGCAGCGGCGCAAAAGGCGCCAGCGCCGCCGACAGCACCACCGGGCCAGAGCCCGGCCCGCCGCCGCCATGGGGCGTGGAGAAGGTTTTGTGCAGGTTGATGTGCATGGCATCCACGCCCAGATCCCCCGGGCGCACCTTGCCGACGATGGCGTTGAAATTGGCGCCATCGCAATAGACGAAGCCGCCCACCCCATGCACCGCATCCGAGATCGCCTTCATGTCGCGCTCGAACAGGCCGCAGGTGTTGGGGTTGGTGATCATCACCCCGGCGATATCAGGGCCCAGCCGGGCGGTGAGCGCGGCCAGATCCACCCGGCCATCAGCCGTGGCAGGGATGTTTTCCACCCGGAAGCCGGCAAAGGCGGCGGTGGCCGGGTTGGTGCCATGGGCGCTTTCGGGCACCAGCACCACCTCGCGGTTTTCACCGCGCGCATCAAGCGCGGCGCGGATGCACAGCAGGCCGCACAATTCGCCATGGGCGCCGGCCTTGGGGGTCATGGCAACGGCGGCCATGCCGGTCAGCGCGATCAGCCAGTCGGCCAGCTGGGCGATGGCCTCCAGCGCGCCGGGCACGGTGTGCTTGGGCTGCAGCGGGTGGATATCGGCAAAGCCGGGCAGGCGCGCCACCTTCTCGTTGAGGCGCGGATTGTGCTTCATGGTGCAGCTGCCCAGCGGGAACGGCCCGAGGTCGATCGCGTAATTCTGGCGGCTGAGGCGGGTGTAGTGGCGCACCACTTCGGGTTCGGAGAGGCCCGGCAGGGCAGCGGGCGCCTGGCGCAGGAAGCGTTCCAGCCCGGCCACCGGCGGCAGCGCCGGCGCTTCCATGTCCACGCCGCAGCCACCAGGGCCGGCCAGCTCGAAGATCAGCGCCTCTTCCAGGTTCAGCGCCCTGTCGCCACTGGCGGTGGCGGCGGTGGCGGCTTCGGCGGTGCCCATATGCGGCTTCCAGCCCGATGCGTTGGGCGCGTTCATGCGATAACTCCCTTGATGGCGGCCACCAGCGCGGCAATGTCCTCGTCGCTGGTCAATTCGCTGGCGGCCACGACAAGGCCGTTCTCCAGCCCGGCCGCGCCCGGATAAAGCCGGCCCAGCGCCACGCCCCCCAGCACGCCCCTGTCGGCCATGGCGCGCACGGCGCTGCGCGCTTCGGTTGGCAGGCGCACGGCAAATTCATGCACATAGGCATCGTTCACCACCTCCACGCCGGGGATCGCGGCCAGCGCCTCGGCGGTGGCGCGGGCGCGGGCGTGGTTCAGCGCGGCAAGCCGGGCCAGCCCCTCGCCGCCCAGCAGGCTCATGTGGATGGAAAAGGCCAGCGCGCACAGGCCGGCATTGGTGCAGATGTTGCTGGTGGCCTTTTCGCGGCGGATATGCTGCTCGCGGGTAGACAGCGTCAGCACGAAGGCGCGCTTGCCCTCGGCATCCACCGTCTCGCCGCACAGGCGGCCGGGCATCTGCCGCACGAATTTGGCGCGGGCGCCGAACAGGCCCAGATAGGGCCCGCCGAAATTGAGCCCCACGCCCAGCGACTGCCCCTCGCCCACCACGATATCGGCGCCCAGATGGCCCGGCGCCTCGATCAGCCCCAGCGCCACCGGCTCTGTCACCACCGCCACCAGCAGCGCGCCCCGGGCATGGGCAGCCTCGGCAATGGCGGCCAGATCAGGGATGCGGCCGAGGATATCGGGATATTGCACCACCACGGCCGCCGTCTCGCCATCGATCGCGGCGATGGTGGCGGCATCGCCGGCATCGGCTGCCAACAGGGGCGTTGCAGCCAGAATGGCATCGCCGGTGAAGCGCGCCATCGTCTGCGCGGTGGAGACATAATGCGGGTGCAACCCGGCTGCCAGCACCGCCTTCTTGCGCCGGGTGACGCGGCCGGCCATGGCAATCGCCTCCCAGCAAGCGGTCGAGCCGTCATACATCGAGGCATTGGCGATATCGGTGCCGAACAGGCGGGCCACCTGCGTCTGGAATTCGAACAGCACCTGCAGCGTGCCCTGGGCGATTTCCGGCTGATAGGGCGTGTAGGCGGTGAGGAATTCGCCGCGCTGGATCAGGTGATCAACGCTGGCGGGAATATGGTGGCGATAGGCCCCCGCCCCCAGGAAGAAGGGCACCGCGCCCGCTGTCAGGTTCTGCCCGGCCAGGCGCGCCATGTGCCGCTCCACCGCCATTTCGCTGGCATGGGGGGCAAGGCCGGCCACCGGCCCTGCCAGCAGCGCTGTGGCCGGCACATCGGCAAACAGCGCATCGATATCATCGGCCCCGATCCGCGCCAGCATGGCGGCGCGGTCGGCCGGGGTAAGCGGCAAATAGCGCATGTCTGTCTTACAGTCCCGCGATATGGGCCTTGTAGGCCGCCTCATCCATCAGCGCGGCCAGATCCGCGCCCTCGGCCACATCCATGCGCCACAGCCAGCCTTCCAGCTCGGCCGAGGTGTTGACGAGCTCGGGCTCGTCTTCCAGCGCGCCGTTGACTTCCGTCACCGTGCCGGCGAGCGGCGCATAGACGTCGGAAGCCGCCTTCACGCTTTCCACCACGGCCACGCTATCGCCCTTGGCCAGCGCCCGGCCGGCATCGGGCAGTTCCACAAAGGTGATATCGCCCAGCGCTTCCTGCGCGTAATCGGTAATCCCCACCGTGGCGTGGGCGCCGTCCAGCTCGATCCATTCATGGTCTGCGGTGAAATAGCGGGTCATCACTTGGCTCCGTTCTGGGCGGTTTTGCGGAAATAGCGGTTGGGCACGAAGGGCAGCGCCACCACGCGGGCAGGCAGCTGGCGCCCGCGCACCTCGATGGAAAGCACGGTGCCGGGCGCGGCATGGGCGGCGGCCACATAGGCCATGGCAACAGGATGCCCCAGGCTGGGCGCAAAGCCCCCCGAGGTGACGCGGCCCACCGCCACGCCATCGGCCAGCACCGCGGCGCCCTCGCGCGCGGCCTGGCGGCCATCCAGCGCCAGCCCCACGCGGATGGTCTCGGTGCCATCGGCCAGCGCCTGCTGCACGCGCGCCGCGCCCATGAAGCCGCCTTCGGCCCGGCGCCGCTTGCTGATGGCAAAGGCAAGGCCGGCGCTCACCGGGTCGGTCGTCTCGTCCAGATCATGGCCATAGAGCGGCAGGCCCGCTTCCAGCCGCAGCGAATCGCGCGCGCCAAGGCCGATGGGCCTGACCGAGGGATGGGCGCAAAGGGCATCGGCCAGCGCCTGGGCCATGCCGGCGGGCACCGAGATCTCGAACCCGTCCTCACCCGTATAGCCCGAGCGCGAGATGCCCAGCGCCACTTCGCCCCAAAGATAAGGCGCGGCCTGCATGAAGCCCAGTTCCTCCACCGGCACGATCCCGGCAAAGCCCGGCTGCAGCCCCAGCGCCCCCAGCGCCATCACCGCTTCCGGCCCCTGCAGCGCCAGCAGCGCCTGCTCTTCCAGATGGGTAAGGGTGATCTCGTCGGGCAGATGCTCGCGCAGGTGGGCGATGTCGTCCCACTTGGTGGCGCCGTTGACGACGAGATAGAACCCCTCGCGCCAGCGCGTGGCCATCAGGTCGTCGAGAATGCCGCCCGCCTCGTCCAGCAGCAGCGAATAGCGCTGGCGGCCAAGGCCGAGCGCAGCCAGATCCGCCGGCAGCAGCGCTTCCAGCGCGGCGGCGGCCGTGGCCACATCGCTCTCGGGCGCGCTCACCAGCAGCTGGCCCATGTGGCTCACATCGAACAGGCCCGCATGGGCGCGCGTCCACAGATGTTCGGCGATGATGCCTTCATATTGGACCGGCATGCGATAGCCGGCAAATTCGACCATCCGCGCGCCCTTCGCCACATGCCAGCCTTCCAGCGGCAGCGAGAGGACCTCGGGCGCGTCGTCGCCATCAAGGATATCGGTTTCAGGCAGATCTGTTTCGCTCACGCGGCTTTCCTCATGACACAAGCACCCATCACGGCGCCCCCTCTGTCACGGAAAACCTGAGAGCTTGGCCCGCTGGCATCAAAGCCTTGCGGGGTTACCCCTTCGGTGGCCCGGCCCCGGGGGGCAGAGCGCTTTCCAGAGCGTCGCTATCGATCCACACGGTCCTTTTGCCTGAGAGATTCCGGGGCGGTTGCTCCTTCGGCGCCCTGTGGCCGGCCTTGCATGGCCTGCCGCAGGGTCTCTCCCGCATGTTTCAGCGACTGGCCCGCAAATCCTATGCCGCGCCGCAAAAGTCAAAGGCCAATTCAAAAAAATTTGTGGGGCCGATCAAAAAAACTGATCACACATTGCTAAGCCCTTCCGGCACATGGCCAAAAATGGCGGCATAGCGCGATATGGCGAAATGATCCGTCATGCCGGCGATGAAGTCGGCGATGTGGCGGGCGCGGGCGGGGTTGTCGGCGGGCAGGCGGGCGGCCCAGCCCGGGCCCATCAGCGCCGGGTCCGCCTCATAGGCGGCATAGAGGGCAGCGGTCACCTCGCGCGCGCGCGCGGCGGTGGCCAGCTGCTCGGGGTGGTAATACAGCCTCTCGTACATGAAGCGCTTGAGGCTGCGCTCGGCCTCGGCCACGGCCGGCGAGAAGGCCACCGTGGCCCGCCCTGCCGCGCGCACATCGGCCAGGCTTTCCATGCCGGCGGCGCGCTTCCATGTCTCGGCGATAAGGTCGTTCACCATCAGGCCGATCTGGCTGCGCACCAGCTCGCGCAATTGCCGCTCGCGCGGGGCGTGAGGGTGGCGCGCTTCCACCTGCTTCCACTGATCGGCCACAAAGGGCTGCGCCATCAGCTCGTCCAGCGTGAGGAAGCCGGCGCGCAGGCCATCGTCGATATCGTGATTGTCGTAGGCGATGTCGTCGGCCAGCGCCGCCACCTGCGCTTCCAGCCCGCACCATTCGCGCAGATGCAGCGGAAACGCCGCATCCAGCTCGGCCAGCGCCCAGTTGGCCGCCCTGCCCCGCCCGCCCAGCGCCTCTGTGCCCAGCCCCACCGGGCCATTGTGCTTGGCCAGCCCTTCCAGCAATTCCCAGCTGAGGTTGAGGCCATCATGCTCGCAATAGGGGCTTTCCAGGCGCATCAGCACGCGCAGCGCATGGGCGTTGTGATCCCACCCGCCATGGGGCGCCAGCGCGGCCGCCAGCGCATCCTCGCCGGAATGGCCGAAGGGCGGGTGGCCGATGTCATGCGCTAGGCACAGCGCCTCGGTCAGGTCCTCGTCCAGCCCCAGCACGCGGGCGATGACGCGGCCGATCTGCGCCACTTCCAGGCTGTGGGTGAGGCGCACGCGGTAATGATCGCCATCGGGCGCGATGAACACCTGCGTCTTGGAGCGCAGGCGGCGAAAGGCGATGGAATGGATGATGCGGTCGCGGTCGCGCTGATAGGCGGTGCGCGGGCCACGGGCCACCGCGCCCTCGATGGCGAATTCGCGCCCCCGGCTGGCGGCGGCATGGCAGGCAAGCGGCGAAAGCGGCATCAAAAATCCATTCCGTCTGGGGCTTTGCGCAAGGGTTAGCCGAGCGCTGCCGCCCGCGCCAGCCCAAGCCTAGCGATCCAGCCCGCCAAGGCACAGGCCCGCCGCGGTGATGGTCACGCGCACCACTTCGGGATCATCGATCGCCTGCAGCGCCAGCACAGCGGCGACGGGATCACCCGCATGGGCCTTCACCGCTTCCAGCTTGCGCAACTGGGCAATGGAGAGCCTGTCCACCAGCCGGTCGGCCATGCAGCGGGCGGGGCCCTGGGCAATGCCGCGTTGCTCCAGCGCGGCCTCGATGCGGTGGCGGGCCACCCCCTCGCCGCAGCCGGCCAGGGCCAGAGGGGCGATCAGAACGGCAAAAAGGGCACGGCGCATGGGCTTCCTTTCGGTTGCCGCTGCGCCGCGCCCCTTTCAAAAGGCAGGAATATCAGTGGGCCAGCGCCTTCACGATATCCTCCACCATCTTCTTGGCGTCGGCCAGCAGCATCATCGTCTGGTCCATGTAGAACACATCATTATCGACGCCTGAATAGCCCACGCCGCCCATGCTGCGTTTGATGAACATCACCGTCTTGGCCTTGTCCACGTCGAACACCGGCATGCCGTAGATCGGGCTGGACTTGTCGGTCTTGGCGGCAGGGTTCACCACGTCGTTGGCGCCGATGATGAAGGCCACATCGGCCTGGGCGAATTCGGCGTTGATGTCCTCCAGCTCGAACACCTCGTCATAGGGCACGTTGGCTTCGGCCAGCAGCACGTTCATGTGGCCCGGCATGCGGCCCGCCACCGGATGGATGGCGTATTTCACATTCACGCCTGCCTTCTTCAGCAGGTCGCCCATTTCGCGCAGCACGTGCTGGGCCTGCGCCACGGCCATGCCATAGCCGGGGATGATGATGACATTTTCCGCTTCCTTCAGCAGGAAGGCGGCATCCTCGGCGCTGCCGCGCTTCCACGGGCGCTGTTCCTTGGGCGCGCCGCCGGCGCTGCTGCCACCGGTGTCGGCGCCAAAGCCGCCGGCGATCACCGAGAGGAAGCCGCGGTTCATCGCCCGGCACATGATATAGGAGAGGATCGCGCCCGAGCTGCCCACCAGCGCGCCGGTGATGATCATCGCCGTGTTGTGCAGGGTGAAGCCCATGGCCGCCGCCGCCCAGCCCGAATAGGAATTGAGCATGGAGACGACCACCGGCATATCCGCCCCGCCGATGGGGATGATGAGCAGGAAGCCGATGGCAAAACTGAGCGCCGAGACGATGGCGATCACCCACAGGCTTTCATCCTGGGTGAACCAGGCCACCAGCCCCAGGATCGCCAGCAGCGTGCCCAGGTTCAGCACATGGCGGCCGGGCAGCAGGATGGGCGCGCCGCTCATCTTGCCGGCCAGCTTGAGGAAGGCGATGACCGAGCCCGAGAAGGTGATCGCGCCGATGGCAATGCCCAGCCCCATCTCGATGCGGCTGTGCGCGGCGATCTCGGCGCCTTCCATGATGCCGAAAGCGGCCGGGTTGAGATAGGCCGCCCAGCCCACCAGCACCGCGGCCATGCCCACCAGCGAGTGGAAGGCAGCCACCAGCTGGGGCATGTCGGTCATCTTGATGCGCCGCGCGGTGAAAAAGCCCACGCCGCCGCCAATGGCCAGCGCCGCCGCGATCTCGGGCAGGCTGGCGATCTCGTGGGTCAAGAGCGTGGTCACCATGGCGATGGTCATGCCGATCATGCCATAGCGGTTGCCCGCGCGCGATGTGGCCGGGCTGGAAAGGCCGCGCAGGGCCAGAATGAACAGCACGCCGGCCACCAGATAGGCCAGCGCCACCCACGGATTGGGAGCAGAAGCTTCCATCACTTCTTCTCCTTCTTCTTGTACATCGCCAGCATGCGCTCGGTCACGGCAAAGCCGCCGAAGATGTTGACCGAGGCCAGCACCACCGCGCCCAGCCCCAGCCACTTGCTGACCACGCTGCCAGCGGCGGCCGCGGCAATCAGCGCGCCCACCACGATAACCGAGGAAATGGCATTGGTGACGGCCATCAGCGGCGTGTGCAACGCCGGCGTGACCGACCAGACAACGTAATAGCCGACAAAGCAGGCCATCACGAAGATCGAGAGAATAGAAACGAAATCCATGCGTTCAGCCCCCCATTCAGCCCAGCAGCCGCGGATTGACGACAGCCCCGCCCTGCGTCAGGCGGATGGCATTGCCGATCTCCTCGTCCAGCACGGGCCGGCCGGCCTCCTTGTCCCAGAAGGCGGAGAGAAAATTATACAGGTTGCGCGCGAACAGCGCCGAGGCATCGGCCGGCAGGCGCGCGGGCGTGTTGGCATAGCCGATGATCTTCACGCCATGGCGCACCACCACCTCATCGGCCACACACCCCTCGACATTGCCGCCCTGGGGCGCGGCCAGATCGAAGATGACAGAGCCCGGCTTCATGCTGGCGATCTGCGCATCGGAAATGAGGCGCGGCGCCGCCCGGCCCGGGATCAGCGCGGTGGTGACAACGATATCCTGCCGGGCGATATGGGCAGACACCAGCTCGGCCTGGGCCTTCTGGTATTCCGCGCTCATCTCGGTGGCATAGCCGCCGCTGCCCTCGCCCTCGATGCCGGCCACGCTTTCCACGAAGATCGGCTTGGCGCCCAGGCTGAGGATCTGCTCCTTCGTGGCCGAACGCACATCGGTGGCAGACACCTGCGCGCCCAGCCGGCGCGCCGTGGCAATCGCCTGCAGCCCGGCCACGCCCACGCCCATGATGAAGGCCTTGGCAGCGGTGATCGTGCCGGCCGCGGTCATCATCATCGGGAAGGCGCGGCCATAGGTGGCCGCCGCATCGATCACCGCCTTGTAGCCGGCCAGGTTCGATTGCGAGGAGAGGATATCCATCGACTGGGCGCGGGTGATGCGCGGCATGAACTCCATCGCCAGCGCCTCGAACCCGGCAGCGGCATAGGCATCCACCCGCGCTCGCTGGCCGAAAGGATCAAGCCCGGCGGCAATCCACGCCCCCGGTTTTGCCCCTGCCAGCAGCGCCACATCCGGCCCCTGCACGCCCAGCACGATATCCGCACCCGCCACCACAGCGCCGGCATCGCCAAGCTGGGCGCCGGCGGCGGCATAATCGGCATCGGCAATGCTGGCGGCAAGGCCGGCGCCCGCTTCCACCGCCACCAAAGCACCCAGCGCACTGAATTTTTTCACCGTCTCGGGGCTCGCCGAGACGCGCGTTTCCCCCATCGCCCGTTCAGCCAGAACGGCGATTTTCACTTGTCCTGTCATGCTTGTTCCTCAGCGGGTCAGCAGAAAGAGCACCAGCGCCGCGATCAACGCCACAATCGGCGTGCCGATCCTGAACAGGCGCAGAAAACCTTCGTATGTTGCCCGCGCCGCTTCAATGTCGTGTGTCGTTGCCATCGCGCTTGTGATCCCTACCCTGGGCCGTATCGCGGCCCCCGTTATACGCCCCTTGTTCACGGCCTTTGCCGGCCGATGCCGCCGGTGTACCCCCCGCCTCCGCCCGGCTCAAGGGGCGAAGCATCCGTCATGTTCATTTGGTTAGGTTTAAGCTCCTCTTTACTCGCGCGCGCCTATCCCTTCACTTCACCCAAGATGGACCTTCGGGGAAGATGGCCGACACCGACACCCGCCTGCTGATGCTGATCGACGATGAGCCGGCGCAAAGCCGCCTGATCACCGCGCTTGCCGCGCGCGAGGGCTGGCGCACGCTGGTGGTGCGCGATGCCGAAACCGCCATTGCCACGCTGGGCACGCGCCAGGGCATGCAGCTGGGGGCGATCATCCTCGACCAGTGGGTGCCGGGCGATGATGCCTGCGCGCTGATCGCCGAATTGCGCGCCCGCCGCCCGGCCCTGCCGGTGCTGATGCTGACCACCAGCGCCTCGCCGCTGCTGGCGGTGGAAGCGATGCGGGCGGGCGCCACCGATTATCTCATCAAGCCGGTGGCGCCAGAGCGGCTGATGCTGGCCCTGCGCAGCGCCACCACCCGGGAAACCCCGCGCGACGAATTGCAGCCGCTGACCGAGAAAATGCCCGGCCCGCCCGATTTCGAGGCGATGATCGGCGCCGCGCCCGCCTTTCGCAGCGCTCTGGCGATTGCCGCCAAGGCCGCGCGCGGCCATGCCCCGGTGCTGGTGGAAGGCGAAAGCGGCACCGGCAAGGAAATGCTGGTGCGCGCCATCCATGCCGCCAGCCAGCGCGCCAAGCTGCCGCTGCGCATCGTCAACGCCGGATCGACCCCGGCCAATTCCATCGAATCAGCCATCTTCGGCCATGAGAAAGGCGCCTTTCCCGGCGCTTTCGAACGGCAGATCGGCGCCCTGCAGCATTGCGATGGCGCCACCCTGGTGATCGACGAGATCGACCGCCTGCCGCTATCGGTGCAGGCGCGGCTGGCAGAAGCGCTGGCCCGCGGCGATTGCCGGCCGATCGGCGCGCGCCATTCCTTCCGCGTGGATGTGCGGCTGATCGCGGCCAGCAACTATCCGCTGAAGGAACTGGTGGCCACCGGCGATTTCCTGCCCGAACTGTATGAGGCACTGAGCGCCACCACCGTGGCGGTGCCGCCCTTGCGGGAACGGGCGGGCGATATCGCTGCCCTCTCGCGCCATTTCCTCGCCCGCATCGGCGAGCAGCCGGGCCTCAGGCAACTGGGCATCACCGATGGCGCGCTGGCGCTGCTGGCGGCCTACAGCTGGCCGGGCAATGTGCGCCAGTTGCAGGCGGTGCTGTTTCGCGCGGCGGTGTTCTGCGATGGCGATGCGCTGACGGCGGAGGATTTCCCCCAGCTGTCCAGCCTGATCGGCACGCAGGGCAGCTTTGCCGCCAGCCAGACCCACGAAAGCGCCGGCATCACCCTCTACACGCCCGATGGCAACCTGCGCCCGCTGGAAGAGATCGAGGCCGATGTGATCCGCCTGGCCATCGGCCACTATCGCGGGCGGATGACGGAAGTGGCCCGCCGGCTGGGCATCGGCCGCTCCACCCTCTATCGCAAGCTCAGCGATCTCGGGATCGATAACGCAGCCTGAAGCGGGGCAGCCTGAAGCGGGGCGGCCTGAAGCGGCCCCTCAGGCCACCACCTGGGCAAAATCGGTCAGCGCCTGATCGCGCAGGCCCCGCCACACCCGCAGCGCCTGCACGGTTTCGGCCACATCATGCACGCGGATGATCTGCACGCCCGCCTGCATCATGCGCAGCGCCAGCGCCAGCGATCCGCCCAGCCGCAAATGCGCCGGCGCCTCGTTCGACAGCGCGCCGACGATCCGCTTGCGGCTGGCCCCCACCAACAGCGGGCAGCCCAGCGCGTGGAACAGCTCCAGCCCGTTCATCAGCGCCAGATTTTCCGCCAGCGTCTTGCCAAAGCCGATGCCCGGATCAAGCAGCAGGTTTTCCGCCCTGATGCCCGCCGCCAGCGCCGCATCGCGCCTTGCCTTCAGCCAGTCGAACACATCGAGCAGCACATCGGCATAGGTGCCATCGGCATGCAGG
>DASRYE010000221.1:0-12197 GCA_035653915.1 Novosphingobium sp.
CTTGGTGTCGTTGGTCTCGCGCGCGCCGGCCGAGATCGTCAGCTTGTCGGTGATCTTGTAGCTGGCCTGGCCAAACACCGCCCAGCTGGTGTTGATATTGTGCAGCATCACCCAGTTATTGGGGTTGGGCGTGCCGCCCAGCGCGTTGCTGGTGAGGAAATAGGCGCGCTGATAGAATTCGGTATCGTCGCGGCTGTCGAAATAGAGGCCGCCCAGCTGCCACTTCAGCCGCGCCTTGTCGGAATTGGCGAGGCGCAGCTCCTGGCTCCACTGATTGAGCTGGGCCACGCGGCCCATCGATTCGCTGAAGCCGACATTGCCGTTGTTGACGCCCGCGCCGCCATCGGTGTCGCCCCGGCTATAGCCCGAGGTGTTCTCGTAGGCGGTGATCGAGGTCAGGCTCACCCCGCCAAAATCGTGGCGCACATGCAGCGACTGGCCCCAGGTGGTGTAGGCCTGCGGGTTGTTGTTGCCCTCGTCATACTGCACGGCGCCATAGTTGAAGCCGGCAGCCGGGCGGCTGGTGCCCTTCTGGATCGAGCCGCGATAGAAGATCGTCGCCGAGCCGGAATAGTTGCGATAATGGGTCGACAGGTTGATCGAGGTGGCCGGCTCCGGATCGAGCTGCAGCTGCAGGCGCACATCGCCTTCCTTGAAGCCGCCCATCACATTGCGCCCGGCCTTGGTGCCATCGTCCGAGATGCCGGCATAGGTGTTCGAGATCCAGCCCGAGCGCTGCTGATAGAGCGAGGACAGGCGGAACTTGAGCACATGGTTGGCCGACAGCGGGCCGCCCACGCCGCTTTCCACGTTCATGCTGTTGTGGCTGCCCCAGGAGATGCTGGTGTCGCCGGTCATGTATTCGGTCGGCTTGGCGCTTTCGAACTTGATGATGCCGGCGGTGGTGTTGCGGCCGAACAGCGAGCCTTGCGGGCCCTTCAGCACTTCCACCTGGCCGATATCGAAGGCCGGGGTGGATTTGAGCACGACATGCTCTTCCACCACATCGTCCTGGATGATCGAGACGGGCTGGCTGGCGCCGAGGTAATAATCGGTGTTGCCAAGGCCGCGGATATAGAAGCGCGGGAAGATGCGGCCGGTGGTCGATTCCACATAGAGGCTGGGCACCTTGCCCGACAGCGAGAGCAGCGTGTCGGCGCCATTGGCGTGATAGTCTTCCAGCGTCTCGCCCTTCACCACCGAGACGGCGAGCGGCACGTTCTGGAGGTTCTCGCTGCGATGCTGGGCGGTCACCAGGATCACGCCATTGTCATCGGCCGCATCGGTGCTGGCCGTATCGGTGCCGGCGGCATGGGCAAGGCCCGCATTGGCGATCGCGATCGCGCTCACGGCAGCCATCGCCACCGAACGAAGAAGTGTCATCATCAATCCCTTGTTGCTTCAGGCCAGGGTCACATCCCGAAGGCGTGGCAAAACCCCGCCGGGCCTCGCCCATCACCTCTCGGACGCGGCCTAGGCCCGCTTTATGACACTCTGTATAAACACGTATCCCGTCGAGCCCGGAAACGGCCGCAATCGTGGTTAAAAACGATTTTACCGCAGGCGAGTGGCTTTTGCGCAACAGCGCCAGCCCGAAGCGCCACACCTGCCGCACCCCGCAACGCTTGCCCCGCCTGCCCGCTTCTGCCAAGCAGGCCGCCATGCCCGCCCTGCCTGCCCGCCGCCCCCTCGCAGCCCTGGCCGCTGCCCTTTGCGCCGGCGCCGGCCTGCTGGCCGCGCCCCCCGCGATCGCCCGCGATGGGCTGGGGGTGTTCGGCAATTGGGCGGCTTTCCGCGATGGCGCGGTGCCGCGCTGCTATGCCATTGCCCTGGCCGAGCCGGAACGCGCGGGCCTGCGTGGCGGCAACCGGCAGGCCGGTCTGCCCCGCCAGTTCGACGCTTATGCCGATGTGGGCAGCTGGCCGCGCCGGGGCGTGCGCGGGCAATTGCACCTGCGCGCCTCGCGCCGGCTGGGGGCAGGCGTGGCACAATTGTCACTGGGCGGGCAGCGTATCGCGCTGACATCCGGCCAGGCAGACCTGTGGGCCGCCGACCCGCGCGCCGATGCCGCCATCATGGCCGCCATGCGCCAGGGCGGGCGCATGCAATTGCTGGCGCGCGATGCCTCAGGCCACCTCTTCACCGACAGCTGGCAGCTGGATGGCGCGGCCTGCGCGATGGATGCGGCCACCCTTGCCTGCGCGGCCGACGCGCGCCGCTAGCGGGCTTCCAGCGCCGCCCCGTCCAGCGCCGCCATATCCAGCGCCAGCCATTCGGCATGGGCCCGCCCCGGCGCCACCTGCGCCAGCAGCGCATAGCGCCACCACAGCCCCACGCAGCGCCCACCCGCCAGCGGCGCCCGCGCCAGCCAGGCCTGCACCGCCGCCGCTCCGCTATCGCCCGGGTCCGCGCCCAGCAGGCCGGCCAACTGGCCCAGATCCGGCGCCCCACCAGCCTGCGCCGATGCCGGCGCCGCGCCAGCCAGCGCCCGCGCGCTCACCGCCTCGGCCAGGGCGCCATCGGCCTGGCCGGCCACCGCCGCGCAAGCTGCCCCATGGCCCCGCACCAGCGGCACCGCCACCACCACCGCCAGCGCTGCCACACCAACGCCCGCCACACCTGCTTTCCAGCCCATCTGTCGCCTCATGGCCGCCCGATAGCATTTCCAGGGCAAATGCAGTATAGGCCCCGGCATGTCCGACACCACAGCCTCTGCCCCGGTGGCCCATCCCGCCGCCCACATGCCCATTCCCGGCGCCATCGACCCTGTGCCCACCCCGCGCGAGGTGACGCCCCGCGCCGATGGCCGGGTAGACCTCACCGGCCTGCCCTGCGCCGAAATCACCCGCCTGCTGGGCGAAGCCGGGCTGGATACCAAGGCCGCCAAACTGCGCGCCAAGCAGCTGTTCCACTGGATCTACCACCGCGGCGTCACCGACTTCGACGGCATGACCGACATCGCCAAGACGATGCGCCCCTGGCTGGCCGAACGCTTCGTCATCGGCCGGCCCGAGATCGTCGTCTCGCAGCATTCCACCGATGGCACGCGCAAATGGCTGCTGCGCACCGCCGATGGCCACGAATTCGAGATGGTCTTCATCCCCGATGCCGACCGCGGCACGCTGTGCGTTTCCAGCCAGGTGGGCTGCACGCTCAACTGCCGTTTCTGCCACACCGGCACCATGCGCCTGGTGCGCAACCTCACCCCCGGCGAGATCGTGGGCCAGGTGATGCTGGCGCGCGATGCGCTGGGCGAATGGCCCAAGGCCGGCCAGGCCGATTTCAGCGAGCTGGGCGATGATCTGGTGGACGACAACGGCGGCTATTCGGCCGACGGGCGCCTGCTCACCAATATCGTGATGATGGGCATGGGCGAGCCGCTCTACAATTTCGATCATGTGCGCGATGCGCTGAAGATCGTCATGGATGGCGATGGCCTGGCCCTGTCCAAGCGGCGCATCACCCTGTCCACCAGCGGCGTGGTGCCGATGATGGCGCGCTGCGGCGAGGAGATCGGCGTCAACCTCGCGGTCTCGCTGCATGCCGTCACGAAGGAGATCCGCGACGAGATCGTGCCGATCAACCGCAAATACGGGCTGGAGGAACTGCTGCAGGCCTGCGCCGATTATCCCGGCGCCAGCAATGCCCGGCGCATCACCTTCGAATATGTGATGCTGAAGGACAAGAACGACACCGACGCGCATGCCCGCGAACTGGTGCGGCTGATCCGCCACTACAAGCTGCCGGCCAAGGTCAACCTCATCCCCTTCAACCCTTGGCCGGGCGCCATCTACGAATGTTCGGCGCCCGAACGCATCAGGCGCTTTTCCGACATCGTCTTCGAGGCGGGCATTTCGGCGCCGGTGCGCACCCCGCGCGGGCGCGACATCGATGCCGCCTGCGGCCAGCTGAAAACCGCCGCGCAAAAGCTCAGCCGGGCAGAGCTGGACCGGCTGGCCGACGAGAAGCAGGCGGCGCTGGGCTAGGCGCCCATGCCCACGCGCGCCGCCTCGCGCCCCTCCGTGCTGATCACCGGTGCCGCCCGGCGCATTGGCGCAACGCTCGCGCGGGCGTTTGGCGCGGCGGGCTGGCATGTGGTGCTGCACCACCATGATCGCCATGCCCGCGCCGAGGCCAAGGCGCTGGCCGCCAGCCTGCCCTCGGCCGAAACCGTGGCCTGCGACCTGCTGGATGCCGAAGCGGCGCTGGCAATGGTGCGCAAGCTGGCCGCGCGCCTCGCTGATTGGCGCCTGCTGGTGAATTGCGCGGCGGTGTTCCGCTTCGATGATGCCACAGCGCTTGATCCCGCCCTGTTTGCAGAAGCAATGCGCGTGAATGCGGAAACCCCCATCCGCATGGCGCAGGCCTATCTCGCCCCGCCCGCAGAAGGCGGCGCGCGGGCCACAGGCGGCCGCCGGGTGATCCAGTTCACCGACATGAAGGTGCTGAACCCCAACCCCGATTTCTTCAGCTACACGCTGGCCAAGCAGGCCATGGCCGCCAGCGTGAAGCTGCTGGCGATGGGCGCGGGCGGGCCGCAGGATCGCATCTATGGCCTGGCCCCCGGCGCCATGCTGCCCAGCTGGGACCAGGCCGCGCATGAGCATGAGACCTCGGGCCGGATGAACCTGCTGCAACGCCTGACCCTGCCGGAAGAACTGGCCGAGGCCGCGCTGTTCCTCGCCGAGGGCTGGCTGGCCAGCGGCGAGACGCTGTGCATCGATTCCGGCCAGCACCTGCTTGCCCAGCCGCGCGACGTGCTTTACCTCGCCCGCACATGATGCCCGCTTTCCTCACGCCGCTCCTCACTTCCACCGCCGTCGTCACCCTGGCTGAAATCGGCGACAAGACGATGCTGCTGGCCATCGTGCTGGCCGCCCGCATGCGCCGCCCCTGGGCGATCGTGGCGGGCATTTTCTGCGCCACGCTCGTCAACCACCTCATCTCTGCCTTCATCGGCAGCGAAGTGGCAGGGCTGCTTTCCGCGCGCTGGTTCCAGTTTGCCGTGGCCGCCGGCTTCATCGCCATGGCCGGCTGGACCCTGGTGCCCGACAAGCTGGACGATGACGAGGCCGAGGGCGCCGTGCACAGCCATGGCGGCGCTTTCCTCACCACCCTCGTCTCCTTCTTCCTCGTCGAGATCGGCGACAAGACGCAGATCGCCACCATCGCCCTTGGCGCGCGCTTCCACGATGTGGGGGCAGTGGCCGCCGGCACCACGCTGGGCATGATGATCGCCGATGCGCCGGCGGTGTTCCTGGGAGACAGGCTGGTGCGGATCGTGCCGCTGAAGCTGGCACGGGCGGTGGCAGCGGCGCTGTTTGCCGGCATCGGCATCTGGCAATTGTGGGGCCTGCTGGCCGGCCAGGCCTGATTGCCGCGCCCGGCCCTAAGGCCTCTTCCACCTTGCGCGCCCCTGCCCCCCCTGCTAGGCGCCGCGCCAATTTCCCACGCAATGCGGAGCGCGCCTTCCATGTCCGATATCAAGCGGGTCGTTCTCGCCTATTCCGGCGGCCTTGACACTTCGGTGATCCTGAAATGGCTTCAGGTGACCTATAATTGCGAGGTCGTCACCTTCACGGCCGATCTGGGCCAGGGCGAGGAGCTGGAGCCGGCCCGCGCCAAGGCCGAGCTGATGGGCATCAAGCCCGAGCACATCTATATCGACGACCTGCGCGAGGAATTCGTGCGCGATTTCGTCTTCCCGATGATGCGCGCCAATGCCCGTTACGAGGGCGACTATCTGCTGGGCACCAGCATTGCCCGCCCGCTGATCTCCAAGCGGCTGATCGAGATTGCGCGTGAGACCGGCGCCGATGCCGTGTCGCATGGCGCCACCGGCAAGGGCAATGATCAGGTGCGCTTCGAGCTGTCGGCCTATGCGCTGGAGCCGGGCATCAAGGTGATCGCCCCCTGGCGCGAGTGGGATCTCACCAGCCGCACCGCGCTCATCGCCTGGGCCGAAAAGCACCAGATCCCCGTGCCCAAGGACAAGCGCGGCGAAAGCCCCTTCAGCACCGATGCCAACCTGCTCCACACCTCGTCTGAAGGCAAGGTGCTGGAAGATCCGTGGTCGGAAGTGCCGGATTATGTCTACAGCCGCACGGTGAACCCCGAGGACGCGCCCGACGCGCCCGAATATATCGAGATCGACTTCGAGAAGGGCGATGGCGTGGCGCTGAACGGCGTGGCGATGAGCCCGGCGACGCTGCTGGCCGCGCTGAACGATCTGGGCCGCAAGCATGGCATCGGCCGGCTCGATCTGGTCGAGAACCGTTTCGTCGGCATGAAGAGCCGCGGCATGTATGAAACGCCGGGCGGCGAGATCTATGCCCGCGCGCATCGCGGCATCGAATCGATCACCCTGGATCGCGGCGCGGCGCATCTGAAGGATGAGCTGATGCCGAAATATGCCGAGCTGATCTACAACGGCTTCTGGTTCAGCCCCGAGCGCGAGATGCTGCAGGCTGCCATCGACCATTCGCAGGCCAAGGTTTCGGGCACGGTGCGCCTGAAGCTGTATAAGGGCAGCGCTTCGGTCGTGGGCCGCAAGTCGCCCCACTCGCTCTATTCCGAACGCCATGTGACGTTCGAGGACGATGCCGGCGCCTATGACCAGAAGGACGCAGCCGGCTTCATCAAGCTGAACGCCCTGCGCCTGAAGCTGCTGGCCAACCAGAAGTAAGCCCCGGCCGCGCGGGGGAAGCGTGCCTTCCCCCGCGCGGCGCGGCCGTTCACAGCGTGGCCGCCCAGCCCACCAGCATGCAGGCCACCCCCAGCACGCCCACGCGCGCCCAGCTGGCCGCCTCGCCCAGGAAAGTGACCGCCACGCCGATCGTTGCCAGCGGCACCAGCGCTGCCAGCATCGGCATCAGCAGGCCTAGCGGCAGCCCCTCCTGGATGATCCGCGCCATCATCCAGAACGAGGACACCAGCACCAGCACGCAGGCCAGCGTGGCCCCCGGCGCCTTGAAGCCGGCGCTTTTCACCAGCAGCGATGCGCCGATCACCTGCGCCACGATCACATAGAGCACCATCGCCCCGGCGCGCCAAGTCAGCCCTTGCGGCATAGATCCCTTCCTCTCCTTGGGGCGCGGCGCTGGCCGCCGCTGCCCGGTGGCGGCAAAGGTAATGCAAGCGCGGGGCTGCGGGCCCCTCGCCAAAACGCCAGTGCGGCCAGAGTGCGCCCCGTGTGTCGCCATTATGGCGGCATCGCTGCTGGCGGCGGGGCAGCCCTCCCTGCCATGCTGGCGCGCATGCCGCCTGTTCGCCCGCCCATCCTGCTGTTCCATCGCCGCTACCGCAGCTTTCAGGGCGGCCATCTGAAGCTCAGGGACTATATCGGGCACACCGCCGCCTCCGGCCTGTTCGCCCCCGCGCTGCACATGGCTGAAAGCGCCGCCGGCCATCCGTTTGCCGATGCCTGCCCGCTGTGGCCCGCCTATCGGCCAGAGCGGGCCGCCGCCCTCTTCCTTGCCGGGATGGACTGGGACGCGCTGCCCTGCGGCGAGGAACACCGCCGCCCGGTGATCAACCTGCTGCAAGGCCTGCGCCATGCCGACCCGGCCGACCGCCGCTTTGCCTTCCTCGCCCGCCCCGCCATCCGCCTGTGCGTGAGCTCCGCGGTGGCAGAGGCCGTGCGCGCCACGGGGCAGGCGTCAGGCCCGGTGCTGTGCCTTCCCGCCGGGGTGGATCTGGCCGAGATCCCCTGCCCGGCTTCCCGGCCCGTGGCAGTGGTGGTGGCGGGGCTGAAACGGCCCGATCTGGCCCGCGCGATCGCCGCGCGCCTGGCGCCTGCCCTGCCGGTGGATTGCCTGACCCAGCCGCTGCCGCGCCCCGCCTTCCTCGCCCGGCTGGGGGCGGCGCGCATCGCCATCACCCTGCCCGAAGTGGCGGAGGGCTGCTTTCTCCCCGCGCTGGAAGCGATGGCCGCCGGCTGCGCGGTGATCTGCCCCGATGCCGGCGGCAACCGCGATTTCTGCCGCGATGGCGAGACCTGCCTGATGCCGCCCGCCACGCCCCCGGATCTGGCCGATGCCGCCTGCGCCCTGCTAGCCGATGGCGCCTGGGCCGCGCGCCTCGCCGCTGCCGGCCGGGCCGAGGCGGCCCGCCGCAGCCTTGCGGCAGAGCGGGCCGCCTTTATCGCCGTGCTGGCCTCTGTCGCTAGCCGGCTTTCTCCAGCAGCGGTTTGAGATAAGCGCCGGTGAAGCTGGCCGGGTTGGCCGCCACATCCTCGGGCGTGCCCTCGGCCACCACCATGCCGCCACGCACGCCGCCTTCGGGCCCCATGTCGATGATCCAGTCCGCCGTCTTGATGACATCGAGGTTGTGCTCGATCACCACCACCGAATTGCCCTGATCCACCAGCCGCTGCAGCACCTCCAGCAGCTTCCTCACATCCTCGAAATGGAGGCCCGTGGTCGGCTCGTCCAGCACATAGAGCGTCTTGCCGGTGGAGCGGCGGGCCAGTTCCTTGGCCAGCTTCACCCGCTGCGCCTCGCCGCCCGACAGGGTAGTGGCCTGCTGGCCCACCTTCACATAGCCAAGGCCCACCTCGTTCAGCATATGCATCCGGTCGCGGATGGGCGGCACATTGGCGAAGAAGCTTTCGGCATCCTCGATCGTCATGTCCAGCACATCGGCGATGGAATGGCCCTTGAACTTCACTTCCAGCGTCTCGCGGTTGTAGCGCTTGCCGCCACATTCCTCGCAGGTCACATACACGTCGGGCAGGAAGTGCATCTCGATCTTGAGGAGGCCATCGCCCTGGCAAGCCTCGCAGCGCCCGCCCTTCACGTTGAAGCTGAAGCGCCCCGCCTTGTAGCCGCGCGCCTCCGCTTCCGGCAGGCCAGCGAACCAGTCGCGGATGAGGGTGAAGGCGCCGGTGTAGGTCGCCGGGTTCGACCGCGGCGTGCGGCCGATCGGTGACTGGTCGATCTCGATCACCTTGTCGCAGGCCTCCAGCCCGGTGATCCGGTCATGCGCGCCGGCGATCACCCGGGCGCCGTTCAGCGTGCGGCTGGCGCCGGCCTGCAAGGTGTCCAGCGTCAGCGTCGATTTGCCGCTGCCCGAAACGCCCGTCACACAGCAGAAGGTGCCCAGCGGGAAGCGCGCCGTCACCCCCTTCAGATTGTTGGCGCGGGCATTTTCCACGGTGATCGCCTTGCCATTGCCGGCGCGCCTTTCGGCCGGCACGGGGATGGCGCGCACGCCGGTGAGATACTGGCCGGTGATGCTGTCGGGATGGGCGAGGATATCGGCCAGCGTGCCCTCGGCCACCACCTCGCCGCCATGCACGCCCGCCCCCGGGCCCAGATCGACGATATAATCGGCCGTGCGGATGGCATCCTCGTCATGCTCCACCACGATCACCGTATTGCCGAGGTCGCGCAGGCGCTTCAGCGTTTCCAGCAGCCGGTCATTGTCGCGCTGGTGCAGGCCAATGCTGGGCTCATCCAGCACATAAAGCACCCCCGACAGGCCCGAGCCGATCTGGCTGGCCAGGCGGATGCGCTGCGATTCGCCGCCCGACAGCGTGCCCGAGGTGCGATCGAGGTTGAGATAATCGAGCCCGACATTGTTGAGGAAGCCCAGCCGCTCGTTGATCTCCTTGAGGATGGCGCGGGCGATCTGGCGCTGCTGGTCGCCCAGCTTTTCATCCAGCGTGCCGAACCAGGCAAAGGCATCGGCCACAGACAGGCGCGTGGCACTGGAAATGTCGCTATCGGCCACTTTCACACACAGCGCTTCAGGCTTCAGGCGCTTGCCCTCGCAGGCCTCGCAGGGCTGGGCGGTCTGGAACTTGCCCAGCTCTTCCTTCATCCAGGCGCTGTCGGTCGTCAGCATGCGGCGGTTCAGATTGCCGATCACGCCCTCGAAGGGCTTCTCCACCGTATAGCTCTTGCGGCCATCCATAAAGGTCAGCGGCACGGCCTGCTTGCCGGTACCATACAGCACGACGATCTTCGCCTCGGCCGGCAGATCCGCCCAGGGCTTGGTCAGGCTAAAGCCGAAATGGCCGGCGAGGCTGGAGAGCACCTGCATGTAATAGGGGCTGGGCGGGTTCGATTTGGCCCAGGGCACCACCGCCCCCTCCTTGATCGACAGCGCCTCGTTGGGCACCACCAGCTGCGGATCGAACAACAGCTTCTCGCCCAGGCCATCGCAGGTGGGGCAGGCCCCCTGCGGCGCGTTGAAGGAAAACAGGCGCGGCTCCAGCGCATCCAGCGTGAAGCCGGAAACCGGGCAGGCGAATTTCTCGGAAAAGACGATGCGGTTGGCCGGGATGCCGGCGCCCTTCAGGTTCTTGCCGCGCTTCTCGCCCTCGCGCCCGGGCACCACGCCATCGGCCAGATCGATAAAGGCCAGCCCGTCTGCCAGCTTCAGCGCCTGCTCGAAACTGTCGGCCAAGCGGCTCTCGATGCCCGGCTTCACGGCGATGCGGTCAACCACCACCTCGATGTCATGCTTGTATTTCTTGTCGAGCGCGGGCGCGTCCTCGATCGCGTAAAGCTCGCCATCGATGCGCAGGCGGGTGTAGCCGGCCTTCTGCCACTCGGCGATTTCCTTGCGATATTCGCCCTTCCTGCCGCGCACCACCGGCGCCAGCAGATAGGCGCGCGTGCCCTCGGGCAGGGCCATCACCCGGTCCACCATCTGGCTCACCGTTTGCGCCGCGATCGGCAGGCCGGTGGCCGGCGAATAAGGCACGCCGATGCGCGCCCACAAAAGGCGCATATAGTCGTAGATCTCGGTCACCGTTGCCACGGTGGAGCGCGGGTTGCGGCTGGTGGTCTTCTGCTCGATGGAGATCGCCGGCGACAGGCCGTCGATATGCTCGACATCGGGCTTCTGCATCATTTCGAGGAACTGGCGCGCATAGGCCGACAGGCTCTCGACATAGCGGCGCTGGCCCTCGGCATAGATCGTGTCGAAGGCCAGGCTGGATTTGCCCGAGCCCGAAAGGCCGGTGATGACGATCAGCCTGTCGCGCGGCAGGCTGATGTCCACGCCCTTGAGATTGTGTTCCCGCGCGCCGCGAATGGTGATGTGGGTGAGACTCATGGAGCCGGCTTGTTCCAGATATGTTCGACCGATGCAACGGGGAAAGCCTGCCCACAAAGGCAGGCCGGGCAGGCGCCGGCACCGGTAAAACCCGCCAGCGCCGGTGTGCCGGGATGGAACAGGCCGAAATCGGCGGATGCGCCCGCGCCCAAGCCGGGTTAGCGGCAAGGCTCGCCGCCGGATCTGCCGGCGCAGGGATTGCATCATGGCCACCTTCGCCCTCTCGCTTGAAGACACTGCCCCCCTGCCCGCGCTCCATATGCGGCTGCAGCGGGCGCCGGCTGTGTCGCTGGGGCGGCGGCTGCGGGTGGCGCGGCTGCGCCAGCTGGGGCTGCGCATGGCGGTGCTGCTGGCCAGCAGCCTGTCGGTGGCCGGGCTCTATGGCGCGCAGGCGCATAGCGAGGGCCCCCGCCCCACCGCCGATGCCGCCCCCGCCGCCAATACCGCGCCGATGGTGGAGCCGATGCCCTTCGAAAAGGCCGGCGACAGCTTCCCCGGCTCTGCCTATTACTACCTTTCCGGCAATGACAGCGCGCCGCTGCTGCCCGCCACCGGCGATCAGGCCGCCCATGCCACCGCCGGCCCGCCGGCGCATCCGCTGGTGGCAGCGCTGGCGCCGCTCGATTACAGCCGCGCGCTCACCTGCCTCACCAGCGCCATCTATTACGAAGCCGCCACCGAGCCCGACGATGGCCAGCGCGCCGTGGCGCAGGTGGTGCTGAACCGCCTGGCCCACCCCGCCTTCCCCAAGACGGTGTGCGATGTCGTCTACCAGGGCTCGGAGCGCAACACCGGCTGCCAGTTCACCTTCAGCTGCGATGGCGCGCTGGCCCGCGCGCCCAACCGCCTGTTCTGGGAACGCGCGCAGGCGGTGGCAAAGGCGGCGCTGGCCGGCTTTGTCTATGCGCCGGTGGGGCTGGCCACCCATTACCACACCTTCGCCGTGCACCCCGCCTGGGCCGACAGCCTGGCCTTCATCGGCCAGATCGGCGCGCATCGCTTCTATCGCTTTGCCGGCCCTGCGGGCGCCACCGCCGCCTTCCGCACTGCCTATGCCGGCGGCGAGCCGCTGCCCGGCCCCCACCCGCGCCTGTTGAGCGCGCAGTTCACCGCCATGGCCCGCGCGGGCGCCG
>DASRYE010000222.1:0-6941 GCA_035653915.1 Novosphingobium sp.
CGATACCACAGATCCTCGCGGAAGCGCCCCTCGGCAATCATCGCCTCCAGGTTCTGGTGAGTGGCGCACACGATCCGCGTGTCCACCGCAATCGCCCGCCGCCCGCCGATCCGCTCGATCACCCGCTCCTGCAGGAAGCGCAGCAGCTTCACTTGCAGCGCCAGCGGAATATCGCCCACCTCGTCGAGGAACAGCGTGCCGCCATCGGCCATCTCGATCTTGCCCTCGGTGGTTTTCACCGCCCCCGTGAACGAGCCCTTTTCATGGCCGAACAGTTCCGATTCCAGCAGGCTTTCGGGAATGGCCGCGCAATTGATGGCGATGAACGCCCCCTCGCGCCGGTCGGAAGCCTCGTGCAGGCCGCGCGCCAGCAGTTCCTTGCCGGTGCCGCTGGCCCCCAGCAGCATCACCGAGACATTGGTGGGCGCCACCCGCTCGATGGTGCGGGCCACTTTCAGCATTTCGGGCGCGGCGGTGATCATCTCGCCCAGCACCTGGTGCCCCTCGCCGCCGCGCTGGGCCAGCTGGCGGTTTTCCGCCTCCAGCCCGTGCAGGCGGAAGGCGCGCGCCACGATCAGCCCCAGATCATCGATGTTCACCGGCTTCTGGTAGAAATCATAGGCACCGCGGGCGATCGCCTGCAGGGCGCTTTCGCGCGCGCCATGGCCAGAGGCGACGATGACCTTGGTATCGGGCTTCAGCGCCATGATCTCGTCGAGCAGGGCAAAGCCCTCGCTGGTGCCATCAGGATCGGGCGGCAGGCCCAGATCGAGCGTGACCACCGCCGGCATTTCCGCCCGCAGCGCCGCGATCGCCGAGGGGCGATCAGCAGCGGTGATCACCGTGTAATCCTCATAGGCCCATTTGAGCTGCGCCTGGAGGCCGGCATCATCCTCCACCACCAGCAGCTTGGGGCGCTGTTTTGCCAGGGGCGCGCGCATCAGGCCACCTGTGCCACATCGCCGGCTGCTGCCAGCGGCAGGCGGATGGTGAAGCAGCTGCCCAGCCCCTCGCGCGATTCGGCATCCAGCCGGCCGTGCATGGCGCGCACCATCTCGCGCGCCTCGAAAGTGCCGATGCCAAAGCCGCCGGGCTTGGTGGAAACGAACGGGCGGAACAGGCGCGTGCGCAGGAAATCGGCACTCATGCCGCAGCCATTGTCCTGCACATCGATGCGGCCCTCAGCCCCCTCGCGGCAGACGAACAGATAGACCGGGCGGCCGGCGGGGCTGGCATCCACGGCGTTTTGCACCAGATGCATCAGTGCCTGCTCCAGCGCTTCGGCCTGGGCCAGCACCAGCCCCTCCTCGCGCTCCACCACCGAGACCGTGGCCGCCCCGCCAAAGCGCGCCGCCACCCCCCGCGCCACCGCCCCCAGCGACACCGGCGCCACCCGATCGGGCGCCGGCCCGCCATAGCGCGACAGGCGGCTGACCAGCGTGTTCAGCTTGTCGGCCGAGGCGCGCAGGGTGATCAGCATGTCGGCGCGGAAGGCCGGGTTTTCGGCATGGCGCTCGGCATTGCGGGCGAGCAGCGCAAACTGGCTCGCCAAATTCTTGATATCATGCATGACAAAGGCCATCCGCCGGTTGAACTCGTCGAAGCGGGCGGCTTCAGCCAGGGCCTGCTGGCTGTGGTGTTCGGCCAGATAGGTGCCCAGATGGCGGCCGACGATACGCAGGAGATCAAAATCCTCCCAGTCGATCCGGCGGCTGTGCGGCGGGCGGGCCAGGATCACCGCGCCCACCAGCTGCTCGGCATGCAGCAGCGGCACCATCGCCCAGGCGGCCGGCTCTGCCATCAGCCAGGCGGGCACCGCCGCCTGCCCGGCCCCGGCGCCCCGCCAGGCATCGAAATCGACGATGAAATCCATCCGCTGCGCAAAATGCGCGCCAATGCGCGGGAAGGCAGGCGCCGGCACCACCATCTCGGGCCAGCGCCAGCGATCGGCCAGCACCATCTCGCCCTCCTCGTCGGGCAGCAGCAGCAGGCCGCCGGGGCTGTCGGTGATATCGGCCAGGGCCTGGATCGCGCGCTGGTAGAGCGGCGGCGCATCGGCGCCCCGCCCGCCAATCGTGGCGGAAAACCGCAGCCATTCGGCGCGATAGTCGTAACGGTGCTCGAACAGGTGTTTGGTGAGCGTGATCCGCAGCCAGCCGCGCAGCCGCCGCGAGGGCAGCGCCAGCACCACCAGCGCCGAGGCGAGGATGAGAAAGCCGAACTGCAGCCAGCGCGCATGCCCGCCGCCGATCACCGCCAGCCCGCGCGCCACCGCCACCATGCCGGCCAGATACACGCCGATCAGCAGCAGCGACACCGAGCGGAACGCCACCGCCCGCGATGGCCGCAGCCGCAGCCCCGCATGGCCGCGCGCCGTGCCCAGCGCGAGGCCTGCCGCCAGCGCCGTATCGGCCAGCCCATGCAGCGCGGCCAGCGCCTCGGGCCAGCCATCGCCCAGATAGGCGGCGGTGTAGAGGTTCAGCTCGAACACCCAGACCGCCGCCAGCCCCAGCACCGGCCAGCGCAGCAATTGCCGCGCCGCATTGGAACCGCCGGCATAAAGATTGTGCAGCAGCACCAGCGAGCCGACCACCTGCAGCAGCGCCATCAGCGTGTTGGCCTGATAGGCCGCCGGGCCCAGCTCGCCCGCCAGCCGGTATTGCGCCAGCAGCACCAGCGGCTGCATCACCGCCACCATTGCCAGCGCGGCCATCACCGGGCGCACCTGGGCCACGCTGGTGTGGCGCCCATCGCCAGCGAACAGGGCATAGACCGTGCCCAGATAGGCCAGGTTGCGCAGCGCCTGCACCAGCCCGGCCGCCAGGCTCTGGCTGCCCTCGGCGGCCACGGCCAGGCACCACAGCGCCGTGGCGGCAAGGCTGAGCGCGCTGGCCCGCTGCACCGCCGGCAAGGGCCCCCGCCGCTGCCACAGCCAGCCCAGCGCGATCACGCAGGCAAAAGCGCCCAGCGCATGGGTGGCATCGCCCACCCCCGCCCAGACCGCATGCCCGCCCATCATGCTAGCGCGCCCCTTCCGGCCACAGGATCACCCGCAGCGTTTGCAGGATGATCAGCACGTCGAGAAAGGGTGTGTAATTTTTTACATAATAGAGATCATACTCAAGCTTGTTGTGCGAATCCTCGATCGAGGCGCCATAGGGATAATTCACTTGCGCCCAGCCGGTGATGCCCGGCTTCACCATGTGCCGCTCGGCGTAATAGCGCAGCTGCTCTTCCAGATCGGCCACGAATTCCGGGCGTTCCGGCCGGGGGCCAACGAAGCTCATATCGCCCTTCAGCACGCTCCAGGCCTGGGGCAGTTCATCGATGCGCACCTTGCGGATGAACCGGCCAACGCGGGTGACGCGCGGATCGTTCTGGCTGGCCCATTGGGCGCCGCCCGCTTCTGCATCCAGCCGCATGGAGCGCAGCTTGATGACATCGAAAGGCTGGCCATAAAGGCCCACACGCGTCTGCCGGAAGAAGGCCGGGCCGCGGCTGTCCAGCTTCACGATCACGGCGAACAAGGCGATCACCGGCGCCGTCAACCCCAGCAGGGTGAGGCTGACGAGAACATCGAACAGGCGCTTGGTCGTGCTGGAAAAGGCGCGCCCGGCCGAAAAACCGTCGGAGAAGATCAGCCAGCTGGGGTTCACGCTGTCGAGATCGACGCGGCCCGTCTCGCGCTCGATGAAGCTGGCAAAATCATTGACATGCACGCCCGCCGTCTTGATCCGCAGCAGGTCTTTCAGGGGCAGCGCGCCGCGCCGTTCCTCCAGCGCCAGCACCACTTCGGAAACGCCCAGATTTTCCACATGGCGCTTCAGATTGTGGATCGCCGCACGGGCAATGGCCTCTTCCACCACCGGCGGCTTGTCGCTCATGCCCACATAGCCCACGATGGCAAAGCCGGCTTCGGGCGCCTCGCCCAGCTGGCGCAGGCGCTGGGCCCGCTCGCCCGCGCCCAGCACCAGCACCCGCCGGCGGAAGGCATGGGCGCCGATCACCTCGCCCAGCAGCATGCGGTTGAGCACCAGAAAGCCGATCGCCAGCCCCATCGCATAGAGCAGGGTGGAGCGCCAGAAATCATGCCCGCCCAAGATCTGGCACAGGGCCGAAAGGGCGATGATGCCCAGCGACACCGCCACCATCACCCGCGCCGAGGAAAACCGCAGCGAGCGCAGCGCCTGCGCGCCATAAACGCCCACCGCGATCATCGCTGTGAGGATCATCGCGGCAAACACCGCCAGCGAGCGCAGGCGGCTGTCGATCGTGCCGGCATAAACGCCCAGCTGATCGGAGCGCAGCCGCCAGGCCATCTCGCCGGCCAGCACCAGCAGCACCAGATCGACAAGGCCCAGCAGCAGCACGGCATGGGGGATATAATGTTTGAAGAGGCGCAGCATTGGTGGGGCAAACCTGTTCCAGCCGGGGCCATGCCCCACCCCTGCTTAGGGCAAAGCCGTAAACTGTCGGTAAAACTGACAGGCGACAATCGGCGGCCCGCATAAAAATCGTGGCTTGCCAGCCAGATGGGCCGCAGCCCTGTTAACCAGGGCGACAGAAGGCCGGTTCAGGGGGCAGGTTCAGGGGCGCAGGGCAAACGGCATCGGTCCTTCCACCCGCTCGTCGAAAGTGAGGCTGGCGCCGCGGGGCGGCTGGGCGCGCTGGGCGCAGCCGGCCTCCGCGCAATGGATGCAGCCCGGGCCCACCACGATCGCCCCCTGCCCCGCCGACAGCAGGGCGCCGCCCGCCGCCAGCCGCCCGGCCAGCCGCGCCTCCACCCCCAGCACCACGACGAAATGCGCCGCCTGCCGCGCCGCGCCCGGTTCTGCCGGCAGATCGGGCTTGGCCACCGGCCGCGCCAGCGTCAACCACTGGCCCAGCCGGCCGGCACCATCACGCGCGCGCACCAGCTGGGCCTGGGGGCTGCCGGTGGCAAAAGCGGTGTGCACCGCCCATTTGGGGCAGCTGGCCTCACCCTCCAGCAGCAGCGCGCCGCTGCCAGCGGCATAGCGCTTGGAATATTGCCCCGCCCTATCCAGCCGCGCCATGAAGAAGGGCAGGCCGCGCGCACCCGGCCGCTGCAGGGTGGTCAACCGGTGGGCCAGCTGCTCGAAGCTGACCGAGAAGCGCCGCTGCAGCACCGCCAGATCATAGCCCGTCTCCTCGCAGGCGGCGAGGAACCGGCCATAGGGCATCAGCAGGGCAGCGGCGAAATAGGCCGCGAGATGGCGGCGGAACAGGCGCCAGGCCGCCCGATCGGCAAAATGGGCGCCATTGGCGATGGCCGCGATCGCCTCGCGCTGCTCCAGCAGAGCAATCTGGCGCGCCATGCGGAAATGGCGGGCCGGCAGATCCAGCATTTCCGACAGTTGCAGTACGCGCGCCGCCATATCCACCCGGCGCAGCGCATCGGGCATGGCCGCCACCGGCACCACTTCCACCGCAAAGCCATGCCGCCCGGCCAGATGGCCGGCCAGCGCGGCGGTAGTGTCGGCCGCGGGCAGGTCCAGCTCGCCCGCCAGCGCCTCGGCGGCCGCTTCCAGCGCGGGGAAATGATTGCGCCAGCGCTCGATCTCGCGGCGCGCCAGCACCAGCGGATCAAGCGCGGCGGCCTGCTCCACCCCGCTGGCCGAGGCATCGTAGAGGCGGGCGAAGGCCACCGCCGTCTGGGGCGCGGCGGCCAGCCATTCGGCAATGTCTTGCGGCGCGATGGCAAGGTCGGCGAAGCGGTCGTCGGCCAGCCGCCGTTCCAGCCCGGCCATGCCGCCAATCACATCCTCGCCGCGCAGCGCGCGCGGGTCGAAATCGAACAGTTCCACCATCTGTTCAACGAGGCGCGGCGTGATCGGCCGCTGCCCCCGCTCGATCAGGTTGAGGTAGCTGGGCGAGATCTGCAGCCGCCCGGCCATCGCTGTCTGGGTGAGGCCCTGCTGGCGGCGCAGCCGGCGGATGGCGGGGCCGACAGTGGAGGAAGAGATGCTCATGGGCAGAAGCGTGTCATGCTTTTTACAAGCCAACAAGCACCTGAAAAAGAATAATAATCTTCACATATTCAAGGCTTTGAACAGGCCCTTTCGGGCCCCCTAGGGGGGAATCCGGGGCGCTGTGGTGCTATTGCCCCTGCTCCTTCAGCCGATAGTAAAGCTGCGCCCGGGTGATGCCCAGCGCGGCGGCGGCGCGGCTCTTGTTGCCCCCGGCGCGGGCCAGCGCCTGGTCGATCATCCGCCGCTCCAGCCCGGCCAGATCCATCCCTGCGGCCATCAGCGCGGCCAGCGCCTCGTCGGGCCCGGGTGCTTCCGCCCGGTCGGCCACGCGCCCTTCCGGCCCCACGCGGAAGGCCGGCGGCCCCAACACCTCGCCCCCGCCAAACAGGTGGTGCAGCCGCAAGGGATCGCCATCGCGCGCCATGATCACCCCGCGCTCGATGACATTTTCCAGCTCGCGGATATTGCCCGGCCAGTCGTAACCCAGGATCGCCGCCACCGCCTCTTCCTCGAAGCCGGTGATCTGCTTGCGATAGCGCGCGGCATAGGTGTCGAGGAAATGCTCCATCAGCAGCGGCAGATCGGCCCGCCGCTCCCGCAAGGGCGGGATGCGGATGGGAAAGACGTTGAGCCGGTAGAACAGGTCGGCGCGGAAATGGCCCTCGCGCACCGCCGTGCGCAGATCGACATTGGTGGCCGCCACCAGCCGCACATCGGCGCGGTGCACCCGCTCGCCGCCCACGCGCTCATATTCGCCCTCCTGGATGGCGCGCAGCAGCTTGCCCTGCGCCGCCAGCGACAGCGTGCCCACCTCGTCGAGGAACAGCGTGCCCCCCTCGGCCCGTTCGAAGCGGCCGGCGCGCGGGGCGGTGGCGCCGGTGAAGGCGCCCTTCTCCACGCCGAACAGTTCCGCTTCCAGCAGGCTTTCCGGGATGGCCGCGCAATTGACCG
>DASRYE010000223.1:0-12893 GCA_035653915.1 Novosphingobium sp.
AGCGCCATCGCCGGCCCCCGGGCCTTGCGCCACGCCGCTGCGCGCGAAAGGGCGGGCAGGCGGGCAGGCTTGCGGTTCTTGGCAGTCATGGCGTCACTCTTCCCTGATGGCATCGCGGCGCGGCGGCCTTGATGCCCTTGCGTTGGGCGGGGGGGCTGGTCCATGTGGGGCTATGGATCAACCCTTGCTTCCCGGTCTCTATATTGTCGCCACGCCGATTGGCAATCTGGGCGATATCACCTTGCGCGCGATCGAGGTGCTGCGTGGCGTCGATGCGGTGGCCTGTGAGGACACGCGGGTGACAGGCCGGCTGATGCAGCATCTGGGCCTGAAGAAGCGCCTGATCCGCTACGATGATCATGCCGAGGAAACCGCGCGCGAAGGGCTGCTGGCGCTGATGGAAAGCCAGGCGGTGGCGCTGGTGTCGGATGCCGGCACGCCGCTGGTGTCGGATCCGGGCTACCGGCTGGTGAAGGAGGCGCGTGCGCGCGGCCTTGCCATCACCAGCCTGCCGGGGCCTTGCGCGGCGATCATGGGCATCACGCTGGCGGGCCTGCCGTCGGATCGGTTTCTGTTCGCCGGCTTCCTGCCGCCCAGGGAAAAGGCGCGGGCCGAGGCGCTGGCCGAACTGGCCGCCGTGCCCGCCAGCCTGGTGTTCTACGAAACCGCGCCGCGCCTGCTCGACACGCTGGCGGCGATCGGCGCCGGGCTGCCGGGCCGCGAGATGGCCGTGGCGCGCGAGCTGACCAAGCTGTTCGAGGAATGCCGCACGGGCACGCCCGACGCGCTGATCGCCCATTACACCGCCCATCCGCCCAAGGGCGAGATCGTGCTGGTGGTGGGCCCGCCGGTGGCGCGCGCGGCCAGCATGGCCGATGCCGAGGCGCTGCTGCGCGCCGAACTGGCCCATGCCAAGCCCAGCCAGGCCGCCGCTGCGGTGGCCCGCGCCACCGGGCTGGACAGGAAGGCGCTCTATCAGCTGGCGCTTGATCTCAAATGAACTGGCGCCGCGCGGCCGACCGGATCGCCGCCGATGCCCATGGCCGGCGCGGCGAGGAAGAAGCTGCCCGCTGGCTGGCCGCGCAGGGGTTTGCCCTGCTGGCCCGGCGGGTGAAAACCCCGCGCGGCGAGGTGGATCTGATCGCCCGGGGGGAAGGGCTGGTGGTCTTCGTCGAGGTGAAATGGCGGGCCCGCGCCGGGGATCTGGCCCAGGCGATAGACCAGCGGCGCCTCGCCCGCGTGGCCGCCGCCGCCGAGGTGCTCGCGCCCCATTATGTAAAACCGGGCGAAGACATGCGGATAGATGTTCTTCTGCTTGCGCCCGGCCACGATCCGCACCACATCGCCAATGCGTGGATGCCGCTTTAGGAGAATGATTGCATGTCGCTGCGTGTCGCCGTCCAGATGGACCCTTTGCATGCGATCAATGTCGCCGGCGATTCCACCTTTCACATGATGCTGGCCGCCCAGGCCCGCGGCCACCAGCTGTGGTATTACGATGTGGCAACGCTGGCCTGGCAGTCGCAGGGCGCGGGGGCAGGCCGCATCACCGCCTGGGCCGCGCCGGTTTCGGTGCGCCGGCCCGAAGCTGCGGGCGAGAGCCACTACACGCTGGGCGCCTTTGCCGATATCGACCTTGGCGCCGATATCGATGTGGTGCTGATGCGGCAGGATCCGCCGTTTGATCTGGGCTATATCACCGGCGCCCATCTGCTGGAAAAGCTGAAGGGCACCACGCTGGTGGTGAACGACCCGGCCGAGGTGCGCAATGCGCCCGAGAAGGTTTTCGTGCTCGATTTCGCGCGCTTCATGCCGCCCACGCTGGTCACCCGGCGGATCGAGGATGTGCGCGCTTTCCAGGCCCGCATGCTGGCCGAAGGGCTGGGCGGCGATCTGGTCATCAAGCCGCTGCATGGCAATGGCGGCAAGGCGGTGTTCCGCGTGCCGGCCAGCGGCGACAATCTGGGCGCGCTGGTGGAAGTGTTCGGCCAGATGTGGAAGGAGCCCTTCATGGTGCAGCCTTTCCTGCCGGATGTGGCCAAGGGCGACAAGCGCATCGTGCTGGTGGATGGCGAGGTGGCCGGCGCCATCAACCGCCGCCCGGGCGAGGGGGAGTTCCGCTCGAACCTCGCCGTGGGCGGCAGCGCCGAGGCCAGCGAGCTGACCGAGCGCGAGGCCGAGATCTGCGCCGCGCTGGGGCCGGAACTGCGCGCGCGCGGGCTGGTGTTCGTGGGCATCGATGTGATCGGCGGCCAGTGGCTGACCGAGATCAACGTGACCAGCCCCACCGGCATCGTTGCCATCGACCGGTTCAATGGCAGCGATGTGGGCGGTCTGATCTGGCAGGCGATCGAGCGGCGCCACAAGGAGCTGGCCGGGGCGTGAACCCACCCGCACCTGCCCGCCTCGACCAGCTGACATCGCTGCGTTTCTTCGCGGCGCTGGCGGTGCTGGCCTCGCATCTGTGGCCGCTGGCCGAAGAGCCCAACCTGCTGCAGCCGGTGGCCCGCACGCTGTTCTTCGAGGGGTTTGCCGGGGTCAGCTTCTTCTTCATGCTGTCGGGCTTTATCCTGGCGCATACCTATCAGGCAAAGCTGGCCACAGGGGCGATCTCGAAGCGCAAATATCTGGCCTTGCGCATTGCCCGCATCGCCCCGCTGCATTGGCTGGTGGCCGCGCCCTTTGCGGTGGCGGCGCTGGTGGCGGGCGGGCTGGCAGAGGCGCCCAAGGTGGGCCTGAACCTGGCCCTGCTGCAAAGCTGGGTGCCCGATGCCGACTGGTATTTCACGCTGAACGAGCCGAGCTGGAGCCTGTCGGACGAGGCGTTCTTCTATGTCTGCTTTGCCTTTCTGGCCTTCTGGCCGGTGCGGCGGCTGGGGTTGCTGGCGGCGGGCCTGCTGCTGGCCGATGGCGCGGTGGCGGCATGGCGGGTGGCTGGCGGGCACGGCGCCATTCTGGTGGATGGGCGCAACACCTTCACCCATTGGCTGACCTATATCGACCCGGCTGCGCGGCTGCTCGATTTCGTCTGGGGCATGCTGCTTTACCGGTTGCCGCGCAAGGGCGGCAGCACCTGGCTGGAAGCGCTGGCGCTGGCGCTGCTGTTCGATGCGATGGCCAGCGCGCAGGCGCTGGGCCTGGCCGAGGCGTGGCGCATGCAGCTGGCCTATCTGCCCTATATGGCCCTGCTGATCTGGACTTTCGCGCAAGGCGGCGGGTGGTTCTCGCGGGTGCTGGCGCGCACGCGCTGGCTGGTGCTGCTGGGCGATGCGTCTTTCGCGCTTTATCTCGTGCATCTGCCGGTGGTGCATGCGGGCCTGTGGCTGCAGGACCGGCTGGATGAGGCGGCGCTGCCCTGGTTGCCCTGGGCGGCGGGGGTGAGCATGATCGCCATCGCCTTGTCGGTGGCGGTGTATCGCTGGGTGGAAGTGCCGCTGCTGCGTGCCTCGCGCCGGTGGATCGACGCGGTGTTCGCGCGCTAGTCCTTTGCCCGCGGATGGGCGGCGCGATAGGTGTCGAGCAGGCGGGCGGCATCCACCTTGGTGTAGATCTGGGTGGACGACAGGCTGGCGTGGCCCAGCAGTTCCTGCAGGCTTCTGAGGTCTGCCCCGGCGCCCAGCAGGTGGCTGGCAAAGCTGTGGCGCAGGGCATGGGGGGTGGCCGTATCAGGCAGGCCCAGCGCGCCGCGCAGCCGCGCCACCGCCCGGCGCACCAGCGCTGCCTGCAAGGGGCCGCCGCGCGCGCCGCGAAACAGCGGTTCGGCCGGCGGCAGCGGGAAGGGGCAGGCAGCGGCATATTCCGCCAGCGCTGCGGCCACTTGCGGCAATATCGGCACCAGCCGCTGCTTGCCGCCCTTGCCGGTGATGCGCAGCGTTTCGCCCGGGGGCAGGGCGCCGGCGCTCAGCGCCAGTGCTTCGGCAATGCGCAGGCCGGCGCCATAGAGCAGCAGCAGCACCGCCCTGTCGCGCAGGCCAATCCAGGGCGCGCTGGCTTCCTCCGCCACGCCTTCGGCCAGCGCCACCGCCTCGTCGGGCGTCACCGGGCGGGGCAGGCCGCGCTTCACCCGCGGGCGGCGCAGAGGCATGGGCTCTTCCGGCAGGCCCGCCTCCCGTCGGGCAAAGGCGATGAACGCGGCCATCGCCGCCATTTCCCGCGCGGCGGAAACATTGGCCAGGCCCGCCGCCCGCCGCCGGGCGAGAAAATCGCGCAGCTCTGGCGCCTTCAGCGCGGCCAGCGCCGGCCAGCTTTCGGCCCCGCTCGCTTCCAGCAGGCGGCGGGCGGTGGCGACATAGGCGCGCACCGTGTGGGGCGAGCGCCGCCGCTCTGCCGCCAGATGGGCCTGCCAGCGCGCGACAAGGGCGGCGCGGGCGGCCAGATCATTCATGCCGCAAGGCCCTCGGCGGCAAGCTCCGCGATCAGCGCGTCGAGCAGCAGCATGCCCGCTTCTGTCACCCCCAGCCGATCGGCCCTGCGCCACACCAGCCCTTGCGCTGCATAAAGCGCGGCCTTGGCGGGATCGATCAGCTGCGCCTCGGCCAGGCCAAAGCGGGCGGCAAGGGCGGCAGGGGCAATTCCCTCGGCCAGGCGCAGGCCCATCAGCAGGGCTTCTGCGGCCTGTTCGCGCGGGGGGAGCGGGCGTTCCTCGGCCAGGCCATGGCCGGTTTCGGTAATGCCGGCCAGCCAGTTTTCCGGCTTCTTGTGGCGCAAGGTGGCCTTGCCGCCGCGCCGGCCATGGGCGCCCGGGCCAATCCCGGCATAATCCTGATAGCGCCAATAGGCGAGGTTATGCCGGCTTTCGGCGCCCGGGCGGGCATGGTTGCTCACCTCATAGGCGGGCAGGCCACAGGCGGCGGTGATCTGGCGGGTGAGGGTGAAGAGATCGGCCGCCGGGTCTTCTGCCAGCGGGGTGAAGGCGCCAGCGCGCACATCGGTGGCAAAGCGCGTGCCCGGCTCGATCGTCAGCTGGTAGAGCGAGAGGTGGCTGGTGCCAAAGCCCAGCGCTCGGGTCAGCTCGGCTTCCCATGCGGCGGCGCTCTGGCCGGGGCGGGCATAGATGAGATCGCAGCTGACGCGGGCGAAATGGGCCTGCGCCACGGCAAGGGCGGCCAGCGCCTCGTCCACCCCGTGCAGCCGGCCGAGGAAGCGCAGCGCGGCATCATCGAGCGCCTGCACCCCCAGCGACACGCGATTGACCCCGGCGCTGGCAAGGGCGGCGAAATGGGCCGCTTCCACGCTGGAGGGGTTGGCTTCCAGCGTGATCTCGATGTTGGGCGCAAAGCCCCAGCGTTTCTCCGCCTCGGCCAGCAGGGTGGCGACCAGCGCCGGCGGCATCAGGCTGGGCGTGCCGCCGCCAAAGAAGATGCTCTCCAGCGGCTCGCCGCCGGCGTGCTCGGCCTCATGGGCCATGTCGGCCAGCAGGGCGCGCTGCCACAGGGCGATATCCACGCCGGCGCGCACATGGCTGTTGAAATCGCAATAGGGGCATTTTTTCAGGCAGAACGGCCAGTGGATATAGAGCGCGCGGGCCATGGGCGCGGTCAATCCGGCCCGAACTGATCGGCCACCAGCCGGGCGAAGGCATCGGCGCGGTGGCTGATGGCGTGCTTGGCCTCGGGGGCGATTTCGGCAAAGGTTTGCGCATGGCCCTGCGGCACGAAGACAGGATCGTAGCCAAAGCCCAGCTTGCCGCGCGGCGGCCAGGTGAGCTGGCCATGCACCCGCCCCTCATAGACCGCCAGCGCCCCATCCGGCCAGGCCAGCGCCAGCGTGCAGGCGAAATAGCCGCTGCGGTCCACCTCGGGGCCCTGTTCGGCCAGGAGGCCCTCCACCTTGCCCATCGCCATGTACCAGTCGCGGCCCTGCTCGCCCTCGAACCACTGGCGCTCGGCCCAGTCGGCCGTGTAGACGCCGGGGCGGCCGCCCAGCGCTGCCACGCACAGGCCGCTGTCGTCGGCCAGCGCCGGCAGGCCGCTGGCACTGGCCGCCGCGCGCGCCTTGAGGGCGGCGTTTTCGGCAAAGGTGGTGCCGGTTTCGGCCGGCTCGGGCAGGCCCAGATCGCCGGCGGAAACGCAATCCAGCCCATAAGGCGCCAGCAAGGCGGCGATTTCGCGCAGCTTGCCGGCGTTATGGGTGGCGATCACCAGCCTGCCCGAAAGCCTGGCCATGGCTTAGCGGCCCACGGCCTTGGCCTGCTCGGCAAAGATGCCCTCGCAGCCGATGCGGGCCAGGCGCAGCAGGCGCAGCAGGCTTTCCTCGTCATAGGTGGCGCCCTCGGCGGTGGCCTGGGCCTCGGCGATGTGGCCGCCCGAGATCAGCACGAAATTGGCATCGGCATCGGCGGCGGAATCCTCCACATAGTCGAGGTCGAGCACCGGCGTGCCGTTGCAGATGCCGCAGGAGACCGCCGCCACCTGGCGGGTCAGCGGATCCTCGGTGATGTGGCCAGAGGCCATCAGCTTGTCCACCGCGATGCGCAGCGCCACCCAGGCGCCGGAAATCGCCGCGGTGCGGGTGCCGCCATCGGCCTGCAGCACGTCGCAGTCGAGGGTGATCTGCCGCTCGCCCAGCTTCTTGAGGTCGGTCACGGCGCGCAGCGAGCGGCCGATCAGCCGCTGGATTTCCTGCGTGCGGCCGCTTTGCTTGCCCTTGGCCGCTTCACGCTGGCCGCGGGTGTGGGTGGCGCGCGGCAGCATGGAATATTCCGCCGTTACCCAGCCCTCGCCCTTGCCGCGCAGGAACGGGGGCACGCGCTCTTCCACGCTGGCGGTGACCAGCACCCTGGTGTCGCCAAAGCTGATCAGCACCGAGCCTTCGGCGTGCTTGGTGAAGTGCGTGACGATTTCGATGGGGCGCATTTCGTCGGGGGCGCGGCCGGATGGGCGCATGGGTGTCTCCTTCTTCTCGCGCTTCCCTTGGCGCCTGCCCGCCTGCCGCGCAAGAGCGTTGGCGATTTATTCGCCGCTGGTTATAGCAGGCAGCCATGACCAGCCTGCCGATCACCGAACTGAACGCGCGTGCGCGCGAGGTTTTCCGCCTGGTGGTGGAAGGCTATCTGGAAAGCGGGCAGCCGGTGGGGTCCAAGCGCCTGGCGGGGCTGGGCAGCGGGCTGGGCGTGTCCTCGGCCACCATTCGCGGCGTGCTGGCCGAGCTGGAGGGCATGGGCCTGCTCAGCCACCCCCACACCAGCGCCGGGCGGATGCCCACCGAAGTGGGGCTCAGGCTGTTTGTCGATGGCATCATGCAGGTGGCAGAACCCACCCTTGAGGAGCGCGAGGCGATCGCCCGCTCGGTGGCGGAACCGGGGCCGATCGAGGCGGCGCTGGCGGCCACCAGCGCGGCGCTCTCGGGCCTGTCGGCCTGCGCGGGCGTGGTGATGGTGCCCGCGCGTGAGCCGCATCTGGCGCAGGTGAGCCTGGTGCCGCTGGGGCCGGGCCGGGCGCTGGCGGTGCTGGTCGACGAGGAGGGCGGGATCGAGAACCGCCTGCTGAACTTGCCGCTGTCGCTGCCGCCCGGCGCGCTGGAGCAGGCTTCGAACTACATCACCGCGCGGCTGGCCGGGCGCACGCTGGCCGATGCGGCCGGCGCCATCCAGGCCGAGATCACCTCGGGCGAGAGCGCGCTGGATGCCGCCGCTGCCGATCTGGTGCGCCGCGGCCTTGCCGTGTGGAGCGAGGACGGGCTGGCCGAGCCCGGCCGCCGCCCGGTGCTGATCGTGCGGGGGGCGGCCAACCTGCTGGACGAGGCGGCGATCACCGATCTGGAACGCGTGCGCTCGCTGCTCGACGATCTGGAGACCAAGCAATCGGTGGCCAGCCTTCTGGATGTGGCGCGCGAGGCGCAGTCGACGCGGATTTTCATCGGCAGCGAGAACCGGCTGTTCGCGCTGTCGGGCTCTTCGGTCATCGCCTCGCCCTATCGCGATCGGGATGGGCGGGTGGTTGGCGTTGTGGGGGTGATCGGCCCCACGAGGTTGAATTATGCGCGCATCGTCCCCATGGTGGATTTCACCGCCCAGAGTTTGGGCAAGCTCATCGGATAACCGGAAACCCATATTATGACGACAGACACCCCGCAGCCCCAGGACGAGGTGGCCGTGGACGGCCAGAACACTGGCGAAACCGATACCGCCACGCGGCTTGCCGCGCTGGAAGCCGAACTGGAGGCGGCACGCAACGACGTGCTGTATGCCCGCGCCGACACGCAGAATGTGCGCCGCCGGCTGGAAAAGGACGTGGCCGATGCGCGCGCCTATGCCGCCACCGGCTTTGCCCGCGATATCCTGCCGGTGGCCGATAATCTCGCCCGCGCGCTGGAGGCGATCCCTGCGGATCTGCGCGAGGACGAGAAGGTGAAGGCGGTGGTGGCCGGCATCGAGGCCACCGTGCGCGAGCTGGAGAAGGTGTTTGGCGTGCATGGCATTGCCAAGGTGGCCGCCCATGGCCTGCCGCTGGACCCCAACCAGCACCAGGCGATGATGGAAGTGCCCCATGGCGAGGCAGAGCCCGGCACCGTGCTGCAGGTGCTGCAGCATGGCTATACCATCAAGGAGCGGCTGCTGCGCCCGGCGATGGTGGTGGTGGCCAAGAAGCCCGACTGAGCCTGGCCCCATGGCGGCGCGCGCGGGCCCCTGGCAAGCGCGCGCCGGCCGGGATCACATTTTCATGCTGGCCATTGCATCGCTGCTGGCCGAACTGGCCATGCCGGACATGTCGGTGCCGCCGGCGCTTTCCACATGCAGGGGCAAGGTTACTGGCTTGGCATTGGCGATGGTCAGCGTAAGCTCCTCGTTCTGCCCGGCTTTCACCTTGGGCGAGAGGCCGAAGATCATCACATGCCTGCCGCCCGGCGAGAAGATTGCCGAGCCATCGCCGGCGATTTCCAGCCGGGGCAGGGCGGCCATGGTGTCGCCGCTGGTCTGGTGCATTTCGGCGCTGGCGGCATCGGCCAGTTGCACGCCGGTGATGGTGACAGGGGCATGCGAGAGGTTGAGCACGGAGAAATAGGCAGCCGCCGGATGGCCGGGCACGGCCGGCAGCACCAGCCGCCCGCCGGTGATCACCAGATTGGCCGAGGCAGGGGCCGCAGGGGCCTGCTCTGCCTTCTGGGAATGGCAGGCGCTGAGCAGCAGGGCAGCTGTGGCAAGGGGGAAATATTTCACGTGACGCTCCCGAAACCGGTGCTTGCAAGGCACCGCTTGAACCCGATTCTATGGCAGAGGGGGGCAGATTTGTGCACCCCTTTCCTCGATCTTAACCACGAAAAGCAAAATGGCGGGTGAACCGCAGGCGGGGGCCTTGTGCCGGCGCAAAGCGCTCCTATATCGGCCCGCATATCAGAGCCGCCATGGCAGTTTGCCGCAGTTTCGCGGGGGCTGCGCGGGTGGTGTCACGAATAGGCAAGGACTGGAACCGCTATGGGTAAAGTAATCGGGATCGATCTGGGCACCACCAACAGCTGCGTCGCCGTGATGGACGGCGGCAAGCCGAAGGTGATCGAGAATTCGGAAGGCGCGCGCACCACGCCCTCCATCGTGGCCTTCACCAAGGATGGTGAGCGGCTGATCGGCCAGCCGGCCAAGCGCCAGGCGGTGACCAACCCCGACAACACCATCTTCGCGGTGAAGCGCCTGATCGGCCGCCGCTATGACGACCCCATGACCCAGAAGGACATGGCGCTGGTGCCCTACAAGATCGCCAAGGGCAAGAATGGCGATGCCTGGGTGGAAGCTGGCGGCAGCGATTATTCGCCTTCGCAGGTTTCCGCCTTCACCCTGCAGAAGATGAAGGAAACCGCCGAGAGCTATCTGGGCGAGAGCGTGACGCAGGCGGTGATCACCGTGCCGGCCTACTTCAACGACGCCCAGCGCCAGGCCACCAAGGATGCCGGCCAGATTGCGGGCCTTGAAGTGCTGCGCATCATCAACGAGCCGACCGCGGCGGCGCTTGCCTATGGCCTCGACAAGAACGATGGCAAGACCATCGCTGTCTACGACCTTGGCGGCGGCACGTTCGACGTGTCGATCCTGGAGATCGGCGATGGCGTCTTCGAGGTGAAGAGCACCAACGGCGACACCTTCCTGGGCGGCGAGGATTTCGACACCAAGCTGGTTGAATATCTGGCCGACAAGTTCAAGGCCAAGGAAGGGCTTGACCTCAAGACCGACCGCCTGGCCCTGCAGCGCCTGAAGGAAGCGGCTGAAAAGGCCAAGATCGAGCTGTCGAGCGCGCAGACCACCGAGATCAACCTGCCCTTCATCACCGCCCGCATGGAAGGCGGCATGACGACCCCGCTGCATCTGGTGGAAACGGTCAGCCGCGCCGATCTGGAGCGGCTGGTGGCCGATCTCATCGAGCGCACGATGGAGCCTTGCCGCAAGGCGCTGGCCGATGCCGGCATCAAGGCGAGCGACATCGACGATGTGGTGCTGGTGGGCGGCATGACCCGCATGCCCAAGGTGCGTGATGCGGTGAAGGCCTTCTTCGGCAAGGAACCGCACACCGGCGTCAACCCGGACGAAGTGGTGGCGATGGGCGCTGCCATCCAGGCCGGCGTGCTGCAGGGCGATGTGAAGGATGTGCTGCTGCTCGACGTGACCCCGCTGTCGCTGGGCATCGAGACGCTGGGCGGCGTGTTCACCCGCATGATCGACCGCAACACGACGATCCCCACCAAGAAGAGCCAGGTGTTCTCGACTGCTGACGACAACCAGCAGGCGGTGACGATCCGCGTCTTCCAGGGCGAGCGCGAGATGGCCGCGGACAACAAGATCCTCGGCCAGTTCGATCTCATCGGCATTCCGGCGGCGCGGCGCGGCGTGCCGCAGATCGAGGTGACCTTCGATATCGACGCGAACGGCCTCGTCAACGTGTCGGCCAAGGACAAGGGCACCGGCAAGGAGCAGCAGATCCGCATCCAGGCCTCGGGCGGCCTGTCGGACAGCGACATCGACCAGATGGTGCGCGATGCCGAGAAGTTTGCCGAGGAAGACAAGAAGCGCCGCGCTTCGGCCGAGGCCAGGAACAACGCCGACAGCCTGGCCCATGCCACCGAGCAGCAGCTGGCCGAGCATGGCGACAAGATCGATGCGGGCCTGAAGGCCGAGATCGAGGCCGCCATCGCCGAGGTGAAGGCCGCGAGCGAGGCCGGCAATGTGGAGGACATCACCGCCAAGACCCAGGCCCTGACCGAAAAGGCCATGAAGCTGGGCCAGGCGATCTATGAGAAGGAGCAGGCCGCTGCTGCTGCCCCCGGCGCCCAGCCGGGCGGTGAGGATGTGGTCGACGCCGAATTCTCGGAAGTGGACGAAAAGAAGGGCTGATCGCCCCGTTGACACAAGCTTCCGCCGTCTCTGCCCCGGCCGGGTAGGGGCGGCGGTTGCCTTTCAGGGATCGGGCCATGTCCATAGAGATCGACTATTACGAATTGCTGGAAGTGAACCGCGAGGCGGACGATGCGACGATCAAGTCCTCGTTCCGCAAGCTGGCGATGAAATGCCACCCGGATCGCAACCCCGGCTGCAAGGATTCCGAGGCGAAGTTCAAGCAGATCAACGAGGCCTATGAGTGCCTGAAGGATCCGCAAAAGCGCGCCGCCTATGATCGTTTCGGCCATGCCGCCTTCCAGCAGGGCGGGCCTGGCGGGCCCGGCGGGGGCTTTGGCGGCGGCCAGGAATTTGGCGATATCGGCGATATTTTCGAGACCATCTTTGGCAGCGCCTTTGGCGGCGGCGGGGGTGGGCGCCAGCAGGCGCGGCGCGGGGCGGACCTGCGCTATGACCTTGAGATCGGGCTGGAAGAGGCCTTCCACGGCAAATCGCTGGAGATCGAGGTGGATGTGGCCGCCCCTTGCGAGCCGTGCAAGGGATCGGGCGCGGAACCCGGCACCGGCGCCCGGCGCTGCAACATGTGCGGCGGCCATGGCAAGGTGCGCGCGCAGCAGGGCTTCTTCATGGTGGAGCGCACCTGCCCCACCTGCCACGGCCGCGGCGAGGTGATCGAAAAGCCCTGCCGCGCCTGCCAGGGCGAGGGCCGGGTGGACAAGCGCCAGAAGCTGGAAGTGAACATTCCGCGCGGGGTGGATAGCGGCACGCGCATCCGCCTGGCCGGCAAGGGCGAGGCGGGGCCGTTTGGCGCGCCGCCGGGCGATCTGTATATCTTTCTCCACCTGCGCCGCCACGCCATGTTCGACCGCGATGGCACCACGCTGATCGCCCATGTGCCGGTGAGCTTTACCACCGCGGCGCTGGGCGGCGAGATCGAGATCCCCGGCCTTGATGGCCAGCGCCATGCCATCCCCATTCCCGCCGGCACGCAAAGCGGCAAGCAGCTGCGCAAGCGCGGCGCCGGCATGCCGGTGCTGAACGGGCGCGGCGTGGGCGATATGGTGGTGGAAGTGGTGGTGCGCACGCCCGAGAAGCTGACGGCCCGGCAGAAGGAGATTCTGCGCGAGTTCCAGTCTACCGAGACCGGCGAGGAATGCCCCGAGGTGAAGGGCTTTTTCGAACGGTTGAAGGATGCCTGGAACGATCTGACCGAATAGGCGGGCACAAAGGGGCGGGGGCGATGTTCCCCGCCCCTTTTTGTCAGGTGCGGATGGCGGGCTGGCCGGTGCGCCCGCCCGGCCGCCAGGCCAGCAGGGCCGCCAGGGCACGGCGCAGCAGTGGTTCGGCCCACAGGGTGATCGCCAGCGTCATCGCCAGCAGCAGCGCCAGCTGGGCCATCAGCGCCGGCGCATGGGCCAGCCCGGCCCGGCGCAGCAGCCCCAGCAGAATGGCACCGACATCCTGATGGAAGAGGTAGAAGGGGTAGGTCATCAGCCCCAGCGTGGCGGCGATCTTCTGCAGGCGGGGGCCTGCCTGCCAGCGATGAGCCAGCGCCACGATCACCAGACCAACC
>DASRYE010000224.1:0-6088 GCA_035653915.1 Novosphingobium sp.
GGTGCGGCTGAACGGCACGCTGGTGGAAGAGCCGCAGGCGCAGGATCCGGCCAGCGTGCTGCTGGGCAATGGCGAGGCGCCGGCCCAAACCCGCGCCCGCGATGTGGAGCGGGCGCTGGCGCTGGCGGCCGGTGATTCGCAAGTGAAGGCGGTGGTCGTCGATCTGGCCGGCTTTTCGGGCAGTTCGGGCCTCGTCACGCTGGAGGAAGTGGGCGCGGCGATGGACCGCGTGCGCGCCGCCGGCAAGCCGGTGCTGGTTTATGGCACCATGCTGGAGGATGCAGGGCTGCTGCTGGCCGCCCATGGCAGCGAGGTGTGGCTCGATCCGCTGGGGGCGGCCTGGGCGCCGGGGCCGGGGGGCTATCACCTCTATTACGGCAAGCTGCTGGAAAAGCTGAAGATCACCGCGCATATCTTCCGCGTGGGCACCTACAAGGATTTCGTCGAACCCTATTTCCGCAACGACCAGTCGGAACCCTCGCGCGCTGCGCGTGAGGCGCTTTACCAGGCGATCTGGGCGGAGTGGCGGGCCAATGTCGGCCATGCCCGGCCCAAGGCGCGCATCGATCTGGCCAGCGCCGATCCGGTGGGCCTGATGAAGGCGGCCGGCGGCGATGCGGCCAAGGCGGCGCAATCGGCCGGGCTAATCGACCGGATTGGCACCCGGGCCGATTTTGGCGCCCGCGTGGCCGCCATCGCCGGGGCAGACGGGGCCAGCAAGCGGCCCGGCGCCTATGCCCACACCGGCCTTGCCGCCTATCTTGCCCGCCATCCGGAAAGCCGGGCGGGCAAGGCGATTGGCGTTGTCACCGTGGCGGGCGATATCGTGGATGGCAATGAAGGGCCGGGCACGGCGGGCGGCGCGCGCATCGCCCGGCTGATCGACGATTCGGCGGCCAAGAATCTGGCGGCGCTGGTGGTGCGGGTTGATTCGCCGGGCGGCTCTGTCACCGGGGCGGAGGCGATTCGCGCGGCCATCCTCCGGGCCAAGGCGCGCGGCCTGCCGGTAGTGGTGTCGATGGGCGATATGGCGGCCAGCGGCGGCTATTGGGTGGCAACGCCGGGCAGCCGCATCTTTGCCCGCCCGGGCACGATCACCGGCAGCATCGGCATCTTCGCGGTGATCCCCAGCTTTGAGAAGGCGCTGGCGGCCTGGGGCGTTTCCGGCGACGGGGTGCGCACCACGCCGCTTTCCGGCCAGCCCGATGTGTTCACCGGCCTCACGCCGCAGATGGAGCAGCTGGTGCAGGCCGAGATCGAGGGGGGCTATGCCCGCTTTGTGGGGCTGGTGGCCGCCTCGCGCCACAAGAGCCCCGAAGCGGTGGATGCCATCGCCCAGGGGCGCGTGTGGGATGGCGCCAGCGCGCGGGGCAACGGGCTGATCGACGCCTATGGCGGGCTGGACGAGGCGCTGGCCGATGCCGCCAGCCAGGCCCATCTGGGCGCGGGCGCCTGGCATGCCGATTATCTGGGCAGCGAAAAATCCGCGTTTGCCCAATGGTTGGCGCAGATCGCCCCGGATGATGGCACCAGCGATTCCGGCGATGGCGATGCCCCGCAGGATCTGGCAGGGCTGGTGGCAGACCGGCAGCAGCGGGAATTGGCCGGCATGCTGGGCGATGTGGCGATGCTGGCGGGCAGCAAGGGGGCCAAGGCCTATTGCCTGGAATGTTCGGCCGCGCTGCTGGCGCCCAGGCCGCTGCCGGCGGGCGGCTGGCCGGGCTGGCTGGGGCTGGCGGGGCAGGTGCTGGCGGCGTTCCGGCGCTGACGGCGGCTCTGCTGAATCGCCCCGCGGCGCAATGCCCGCTTGCCCTTTGCCCTGCGCCCGACTAAGGGCCTCGGCTTGATTTTTCGTGGCTTCGCATCTGACGCGGGCGTGGCGGAACTGGTAGACGCGCTGGATTTAGGTTCCAGTATCGCAAGATGTGGGGGTTCAAGTCCCTTCGCCCGCACCAGTTTTCCGCCCGGTGTCAGGGGTTTGGCCGCCGGCGAATGGAAGGCGTTTGAGGATCATGCAGATTGTCGAGACCAGCAGCGAAGGGCTGAAGCGCGCCTATACGGTGACCATTCCCGCAGGGGTGATCGCCGAGAAGGTGGAAAGCGAAGTGGTGCGCCTGGCGCCGCAGGTGCGCCTGCCCGGCTTCCGCCCCGGCAAGGTGCCGGTCAACCTGCTCAAGAAGATGCACGGCGCCCAGCTGCACCAGGAAGCGCTTTCGGGCTCGATCCGCGAGGCGCTGGACAAGGTGGTGGCCGAGAACGCCCTGCGCCCGGCCACCCAGCCCGACGTGCAGCTGGCCGAGGGCTATGAGGAAGGCAAGGACGCCGAGCTGACCGTGGCGCTGGAAGTGCTGCCGACGATCGCCACGCCGGATCTTTCGGGCCTGAAGCTGGAAAAGCTGGTGGTGCCGGTGACCGACGAGCAGGTGAGCGAGGCGGTGGAGCGCATCGCTTCCTCGGCCAAGCGCTTTGTCGACGCGCCCGAGGGCAAGGAAGCCGAAACCGGCGACCAGCTGACGATCGACTTCCTGGGCAAGCTCGATGGCGTGCCGTTTGACGGTGGCAAGGCCGAGGACGCCGCGCTGGAAATCGGCGCCGGCCGCTTCATCCCCGGCTTCGAGGAGCAGCTGGCAGGGGCCAAGGCGGGCGACGAGCGCGTGATCACCGTGACCTTCCCCGAGGATTACCAGGCCGCCCATCTGGCCGGCAAGGAAGCCACTTTCGACATCACCGTGAAGGCGGTGAAGGTGGCCGGCGAGACGGTGATCGACGACGAGTTCGCCAAGAGCCTGGGCCTGACCGATCTGGCGCAGCTGCAGGGCCTGCTGCGCGGCCAGCTGGAGCAGGAAACCGCCGGCCTCACCCGCACCCAGATGAAGCGCCAGCTGCTCGACATCCTGGCCGAGGGCCATGATTTCGACGTGCCGCCGAGCATGGTGGAAGCCGAGTTCGGCCAGATCTGGCAGCAGCTGACCCACGAAGCCAGCCACGAGGAAAACCCCGAGGAAGCGCTGGCCGAGATCGAGGCCGAGAAGGACGACTATCGCGCCATCGCCGTGCGCCGCGTGCGCCTGGGCCTGCTGCTGAGCGAGATCGGCCAGAGCAATGGCGTGGAAGTGACCGCCCAGGAAATGCAGATGCTGGTGAGCCAGGCCGCCCAGCAGTATCGCCCGGAAGACCGCCAGCGCTTTGCCGAATACATCCAGAACGAGCCGCTGGCTGCTGCCCAGCTGCGCGCGCCGCTGTATGAGGAAAAGGTCGTCGACTTCCTGTTCGATCAGGCCGAAGTGGCCGAGCGCGAAGTGACTAAGGACGAGCTGCAGGCTGCCATCGAAGCCGATGAGAACGGCCCGGCCGAACACGTCCACGGCCCCGACTGCAACCACGACCACGACCACGACCATGAGGCCGCCAAGGCCGAGGACGCTGCCCCCAAGAAGAAGGCCGCGCCCAAGAAGAAGGCCGAGGCCGCCGAGGGCGAGGACGCTGCCGAGCCCAAGAAGAAGGCCGCCAAGAAGAAGGCTGCCGAGGAAGCCGGCGAGGCCTGATCGCCTGCCGGCAGGCCCTGGGCCGTGCCGCTGGCTGCAATGCACGAAGGCTCCGCCCCCGAAAAGGGGGTGGGGCCTTTGTCCTGAGCGGGGGCTGCCGGCGGCCGCGGCCTGCGGAAAACCCCGATGCGCCGGGCAAGGGGCAGGGGCGCAAGGGCGCGGCCGGGCGTTTGGCCAATCCGTTTCAAAACGGGCCCAAAACCGGCCTTGCACAGGAATGTTGGGTTAATCCCCTTGAACATCGCGGGAAGGCACGCGACATAGAGCGCCTTCGCCAGAGAGGTTTTGCATGATAGATCTGTTCGGACATGCCGGTTCCAATGCGCAGGGCAAGTTTCACGTCGACCCGGTGACCGGCTCGCTGATCCCCGTGGTGGTCGAGCAATCGAGCCGCGGCGAGCGCAGCTTCGACATCTATTCGCGCCTGCTGCGCGAGCGGATCATCTTTGTCACCGGCCAGATCGAGGACCACATGGCCTCGGTGATCGTGGCGCAGCTGCTGTTCCTGGAATCGGAGAATCCGAGCAAGGACATCAGCATGTACATCAACTCGCCCGGCGGCGTCGTCACGGCGGGCCTCGCCATCTACGACACGATGAAATACATCCGCCCCAAGGTTTCCACCGTGTGCATCGGCCAGGCCTGCTCGATGGGCAGCTTCCTGCTGGCCGCCGGCGAGCCGGGCATGCGCATCGCGCTGCCCTCGGCGCGGATCATGGTGCACCAGCCTTCGGGCGGCGCCCAGGGCATGGCTTCCGACATCGAGATCCAGGCGCGCGAGATCCTGCGGATCCGCAAGCGGATGAACGATCTCTATGTGAAGTTCACCGGCCGCAGCCTCGAGGAGATCGAGAATGCGATGGATCGCGACACCTTCCTCGAAGCCGATGAGGCGCTGAAGTTCGGCCTGATCGACAAGGTTTTCGAAACCCGCCCCAATGCGGACGAGATTTCCGGCGAGGCAGGCAAGGAATAAGGCCCCGGGCCGGGCGGGCAGCGCCCTTTCCGGCCGACGGGATTGATTATCGCGCCCATGGGGCTAGACTTCGCCTGAGTCTGCCCCAGGGGTGCAGTTGGGAAACACAATGACGAAACTGAGCGGATCGGACACCAAGAGCACTCTCTACTGCAGCTTCTGCGGCAAATCGCAGCATGAGGTGCGCAAGCTCATTGCCGGGCCCACGGTGTTCATCTGCGATGAATGCGTCGAGCTGTGCAACGACATCATCCGCGAGGAATCGAAGAGCGGCATCGCCGGCAAGAAGGATGGCGGCGTGCCCACCCCGCGCGACATCTTCGAGACGCTGAACGATTACGTGATCGGCCAGGACCGCGCCAAGCGCGTGCTCTCGGTGGCGGTGCACAACCACTACAAGCGCCTGAAGCACAGCGGCAAGGGCGGCGAGGTGGAGCTGTCGAAGTCGAACATCCTGCTGGTGGGCCCCACCGGCAGCGGCAAGACGCTGCTGGCCCAGACCCTGGCCAAGACCTTTGACGTGCCCTTCACCATGGCCGACGCCACCACGCTGACCGAGGCCGGCTATGTGGGCGAGGATGTGGAGAACATCATCCTCAAGCTGCTGCAGGCCAGCGACTATAACGTCGAGAAGGCCCAGCACGGCATCGTCTACATCGACGAGATCGACAAGATCAGCCGCAAGGCCGAGAACCCCTCGATCACCCGCGATGTGAGCGGCGAGGGCGTGCAGCAGGCCCTGCTGAAGCTGATGGAAGGCACCACCGCTTCCGTGCCGCCGCAGGGCGGGCGCAAGCATCCGCAGCAGGAATTCCTGCAGGTGGACACGACGAACATCCTGTTCATCTGTGGCGGCGCCTTTGCGGGGCTGGAAAAGATCATCGCGGATCGCCTGCAGAAGCGCTCGATCGGCTTTGGCGCCCATGTGGCAGACCCCGACAAGCGCAAGGTGGGCGAACTGCTGCAGAAGGCGGAGCCGGAAGATCTGCTCAAGTTCGGCCTGATCCCCGAATTCGTTGGCCGCCTGCCGGTGATCGCCACGCTGGAGGATCTGGATATCCCCGCGCTGGTGCGCATCCTGCGCGAGCCGAAGAATGCGCTGGTGAAGCAATATGCCAAGCTGTTCGAGCTGGAGGATGTGGCGCTGACCTTCACCGAGGAAGCGCTGGAAGCCATCGCCAAGAAGGCGATCGAGCGCAAGACCGGCGCGCGCGGCCTGCGTTCCATCGTCGAGGGGCTGCTGCTCGACACGATGTTCGATGTGCCCACCGAAACCGGCATTGCCGAAGTGGTGGTGGACAAGGATGTGGTGGAAGGCCGCAAGGAGCCGGTGCGCGTGCTGAAGGCCAAGGAAGAGGCGGCCTGAGGCCAGCGCTTTTCGCAGCACATTGAAAGGGGCGGGAAGGCTTGGGCTTTCCCGCCCCTTTCGCGTTCAGGGGTAGCGTTCAGCTCACCGGGGCCGGGCCGCCGGCGGGCAGGGGCGGCGCGCCCAACGCCTCGCCCAGCTGGCGGATGCGGGCGACATGGGCCATCAGCGGGGCCCAGTCGTCCTGCGCGTCGATGGCGG
>DASRYE010000225.1:0-28372 GCA_035653915.1 Novosphingobium sp.
CTATTGCCAGCGCACCGGCCGCAATGGCATCGACAACTGGGATTTCTACATCGCCTTCAACTTCTTCCGCCTGGCCGCCATCTTCCACGGCATCAAAGGCCGCGTGCTGCGCGGCAACGCCGCCAACGCCCAGGCCGCCGCCAGAGCACAAGCCTTCCCCCGCCTCGCCAGACTGGCAAGGCTGGCGATGGAGCGGTGCGCATGAGCGGGCCCGTTCTGCTGCGCCATGAAGGCGCCGTGGCAGTGCTGACGCTGAACCGGCCCGAGGCGGGCAATACGGTGAACATGGCGCTGGCGCTGGAACTGGAGCAGGCGGTGAACGCCATCGCCGATGATCCGGCGGTGCGCTGTGTGGTGCTCACGGGGGCGGGCAAGCTGTTCTGCGGCGGCGGCGATATTGGCGCTTTTGCCGAAGCGGGGGAGGAGGCGCCGGCTTTCCTGCATGCGCTGGCCAGCAGGTTGCACCGCTGCGTGCGCCGGCTGGCGGAGATGGAGAAGCCGCTGGTCACGCTGGTGAACGGCCCGGCGGCGGGTGCGGGGCTGAGCCTGGCGATCCTGGGCGATATCGTGCTGGCGGGGGCCTCTGCGCATTTCACCGCGGCCTATGGGCTGGTGGGCCTCACGCCTGATGGGGGCATGAGCTGGCTGCTGCCGCGGCTGGTGGGCCTGCGCCGCGCGCAGGAGATCCTGCTGACCAACCGCCGCATTGGCGCGGCCGAAGCGCAGGCGATCGGCCTTGTCACCCGCGTGGAGGAGGAGGAGGCGCTGCTGGCCGAAGGGCTGGCGCTGGCGGCATCGCTGGCGGCCGGCCCCACCGGTGCGCTGGGCGGCGCGCGGGCGCTTCTGGCCGGCAGCCTGCAGCACGATCTGGCCAGCCATCTCGACACCGAGGCCGCCCGCATTGCCGAGGCCAGCGCCACCGCCGAGGCGCGCGAAGGCATTGCCGCCTTCCTCGCCCGCCGCAGACCCGATTTTTCCGAAAGGACCCCGTCATGACCCAAGCCTATATCGTAGAGGCCGTGCGCACCGCGGGCGGCAAGCGCAAGGGCGCGCTGGCCGATTGGCACCCGGCCGACATGGGCGGCGCCGTGCTCGATGCGCTGGTGGCGCGCAGCGGCATCGATCCGGCCGCCATCGAGGATGTGATCCTCGGCTGTGTCACCCAGGCTGGCGAGCAGGGCTTTGCCTTTGCCCGCAATGCCGTGCTGGCCTCGGGCCTGCCGCAAAGCGTGCCGGCCGTCACGGTGGACCGCCAGTGCGGATCGAGCCAGCAATGCCTGCAATTTGCCGCCCAAGCGGTGATGAGCGGCACGCAGGAGGTCGTCATCGCCGCCGGCGCTGAAAGCATGACCCGCGTGCCGATGTTCTCGAACATCAGCTATCATGCGGCACAAGGCGTTGGCATCGGCCCGTTCTCGCCGCGCATTCTTGAGCGTTTCGGCGTCAGCGGCTTCAGCCAGTTCGAGGGCGCCGAGATGATCGCTGCCAAATATGGCTTCACCCGCGAGCAGCTCGACCGCTTTGCCCTGGAAAGCCACCGCCGCGCCCATGCCGCCAGCGAGGCGGGCGCCTTTGCCGCCGAGATCCTGCCGCTGCAGGGGGCCGGCGGGCTGCATGCGCGCGATGAGGGCATCCGCGCCGATGCCACGCTGGAAGGGATTGGCGCGGTCAAGCTGCTGAAGGAGGGCGGGGTGATCTCGGCGGCCAATGCCAGCCAGATCTGCGATGGCGCCTCGGGCGTGCTGGTGGTGAGCGAGGGGGCGCTGCAGCGCCATGGCCTCACCCCCATCGCCCGCATCGTCAACATGACGGTGACGGCCGGCGATCCGGTGATCATGCTGGAAGAGCCGATCAACGCCACGCAAAAGGCCCTGGCCCGCGCCGGCCTGACGATTGGCGACATCGACCTTTACGAAGTGAACGAGGCCTTTGCCCCGGTGCCGCTGGCCTGGGCGCAGGCGCTGGGGGCAGATCCGGCCCGGCTCAACGTGAACGGCGGGGCGATTGCGCTGGGCCATCCGCTGGGCGCCACCGGCACCAAGCTGATGACCACGCTGATCCATGCCCTGCGCGCGCGCGGCGGCCGTTATGGTCTGCAAACCGTGTGCGAGGGCGGCGGCATTGCCAATGTGACGATTGTGGAGGCGCTCTGATGGCCCTGAAGACACGCATCACCGAATTGCTGGGCATTGCCCATCCGATCGTGCAGGGCGGCATGATGTGGGTGGGCCGGGCGGAACTGGCCAGCGCCGTTTCCAATGCCGGCGGGCTTGGCATACTCACCGCGCTGACCCAGCCGACGCCCGATGACCTGCGCCGCGAGATCGACCGCTGCCGGGCGATGACGGACAGGCCCTTTGGCGTCAACCTCACCATCCTGCCTTCGGTGTCGCCGCCGCCCTATGCGGATTATCGCCGCGCCATCATCGAGAGCGGCGTGCGCATTGTCGAAACCGCCGGCCATGCCCCGCGCGAACATGTCGAGGATTTCAAGAGCCACGGTATCATTGTGCTGCACAAATGCACCGCGGTGCGCCATGCCGTCTCGGCGCAGAAGATGGGCGTCGATGTCATCAGCATCGACGGGTTCGAATGCGCCGGCCACCCGGGCGAGGATGATATTCCCGGCCTCGTCCTCATCCCGGCCGCCGCCGATCAGGTGACGATCCCCATGCTGGCCAGCGGCGGCATCGGCGATGGGCGCGGGCTGGCCGCGGCGCTGGCGCTGGGGGCCGAAGGGGTGAACATGGGCACCCGCTTCTGCGCCACCCGCGAGGCGCCCATCCACGACAACATCAAGCAGTTCCTCCTGGCCAATACCGAGCGCGACACGCGGCTGATCTTCCGCCGCTTCCACAACACCGGGCGCGTGGCGGCCAGCCCGGTGTCGAACAGGGTGGTGGAGATTTCGGCCGGGGCCGAGGCGGTGTTCGAGGATATCCGCCCGCTGGTCTCGGGCGCCAGGGGGCGCGCGGCGCTGGAAACCGGCGATCTGGAAGCGGGCCTCGTCTGGGCCGGGCAGGTGCAGGGGTTGATCCACGACATTCCCAGCTGCGCCGACCTGCTGGCGCGCATGGTGGCCGAGGCGCAGGCGATCATCAGCCGCCGCCTGGCCGGCTTCCTCGTGGCAGAGCCGGTGCAATGAGCGGCGCCTCCGTGCTGGTGAGCCGCGAAGGCGCGCTCACGCTCATCACCATCAACCGGCCCGAGGCGCATAATGCGCTGAACCCTGCCACCCAGCTGGAGCTGATGGCCGCGCTCGATGCTTTCGAGGCGGATGACGGGCAATGGGTGGCGATCCTCACCGGCGCTGGCGAAAAGGCCTTTTGCGGCGGCATGGATCTGAAGCACCAGGCCGCCGAGGGCGGGCTGTTCACCGCGCCCAAGGGCTTTGGCGGCATCACTGAACGCCCGGCGATGACCAAGCCCGTGATCGCCGCGGTGAACGGCATTGCCATGGGCGGCGGCTTCGAGATGGCCCTGGCCTGCGATATCATCGTGGCTGCGGCCCATGCCGTGTTTGCCCTGCCAGAGCCGCGCGTGGGGCTGGCGGCGCTGGCTGGCGGCATCCAGCGGCTGCCGGCGATGATCGGCCTCAAGCAGGCGATGGGCCTGTTGCTGACGGGGCGGCGGGTGTCGGCGGCAGAAGGGCTGCGGCTGGGCTTTGTCAACGAGGTGGCCGAGGGCGATGTGCTGGCCGCTGCCCGGGCGGTGGCGCAGGAGATCCTTGCCTGCAGCCCGCTGGCCGTGCGCGCCACCAAGGAAGCGGCGCTGCGCTCGCTGCATCTGCCGGCCGAGGAGGCGATCGCCGCGCAGTGGCAATGGCCGGCGATGGCGGCCATGCTGGCTTCCGAAGATGCCGTGGAAGGCCCGCGCGCCTTTGCCGAAAAGCGCCGTCCGGCGTGGCGGGGGCGCTGATGGCGCAGAAAACGCAAGATGCGCAGGGCCCGCTGGCCGGCCTGCGGGTGATCGAGTTCACTTCCATCGGGCCGGGGCCCCATGCCGCCATGCTGCTGGCGGATCTGGGCGCCGATGTGCTGCGGATAGACCGCGCCGGCGGCAATGGCTGGCCCAACCCGATCGTCGATCGCGGGCGGGCGGCCAAGGCGGTGGATATCCGCTCTGAAGCGGGGCGTGACTGGTGCCGGGCGGCCGCTGCCCATGCCGATGTGCTGATCGAGGGCTTCCGCCCCGGCGTGATGGAGCGGCTGGGCCTTGGGCCCGATGTGCTGTGCGCGGCCAATCCGCGCCTCGTTTACGGGCGGATGACGGGCTGGGGGCAGGAAGGCCCGCTGGCCCGCAGCGCCGGGCATGATATCAACTACATCGCCCTGTCGGGCGCGCTGGCGGCCATGGGCCGGCCGGGCGAGCCGGCGGCGGTGCCGCTCAATCTGGTGGGCGATTTTGGCGGCGGCTCGATGTTCCTCGTCTTCGGTCTGCTGGCCGCGCTGTGGGAGCGGGGGCGTTCCGGGCGCGGGCAGGTGGTGGATGCGGCGATCATCGATGGCGTGGCCTCGCTGATGACGATGTTCACAGGGCTGGTGCCAACAGGGCGCATCTCGCTCGATCGGGCGGATAATCTGCTGGGCGGGGCGGCGCCCTTCTATCGCTGCTATCTGTGCGCCGATGGGCGGGAAGTGTCGGTGGGGCCGCTGGAGCCGCCCTTTTTCGCCGCGATGATGGCGGCGCTGGGGCTGGGCGCGCTGGCCGGCGCGCAATATGACACCGCCCGCTGGGGCGAGCTGACCGGCGCGCTGGCGGCCACTTTCGCCAGCCAGCCGCAGGAGCACTGGGCCAGCCTGTTTGCCGGCAGCGATGCCTGCGTGGCCCCGGTGCTGAGCGCCGCCGAAGCGCCCGGCCATCCCCATCACCTGGCCCGCGCCACCTTTGTGGAAGCGGCCGGGCTGGTGCAGGCCGCGCCCGCGCCGCGCTTCTCGCGCACGGGGGGCGCCATCCGGCCGGCGGGCGATGCCGATGCCATGCTGGCCGCCTGGCAGGCCGTATGATCCCTGTCGCCGGCCGCCCGCTCTTCGGCGAGGAACATGCGCTGTTTCGCGACAGTGTGCGCCGTTTCTTCGCCGCCCACCTCCTGCCCCATCTCGACCGGTGGGAGCGCGAGGGGATCGTTGAGCGCGCCTTCTGGCGGCGCTGCGGCGAGATGGGCCTGCTGTGCCCCACCGTGCCGCCGGCCTATGGCGGGCCGGGGCTGGATTTCCGCTGCAACGCGATTGTCGGCGAAGAGCTGTTCCATGCCATTTCCTCGGCCGGCATCACGCTGCAATCGGATATCACCGCCGATTACCTCCTCCATTATGGCACAGAGGCGCAGAAGCGGCGCTGGCTGCCGGCGATGGTCCGCGGCGAGGTGATCACCGCCATCGCCATGACCGAGCCGGGCACCGGATCCGACCTCAAGGCCATCCGCACCACCGCCCGCCGGCAGGGCACAGATTATGTGCTGAACGGCGCCAAGACCTATATCACCAACGGGCAGAACGCCGATCTGGTGATCGTGGTGGCCAAAACCGATCCGGCGGCCGGCGCCAAAGGTCTCTCGCTGTTTCTGGTGGAAGCGACGCGCACCGGCTTTGCCCGCGGCCGCAACCTCGACAAGATCGGCCAGCACAGCGCCGATACCTCCGAGCTGTTCTTCCAGGATCTGCGCCTGCCGCAGGAGAACCTGCTGGGCGCAGAAGGGCAGGGCTTTGCCTGCCTGATGGCGCAATTGCCGCAGGAACGGCTGAGCATTGCCATTGCCGCCCAGGCCAGCGCCCAGCGCGCCTTCGACGAGGCGCTGGCCTTCACTCGCGATCGGCGGGCGTTTGGCCAGCCGGTGTTCGATTTCCAGCACACCCGCTTCACCCTGGCGGGCATGCAGGCGAAGATCCAGGCCGGCTGGGCGCATGTGGATTGGGCGCTGGCCTGTCATTTGCGCAAGGAGCTGAGCGCGGCGCAGGCCTCGGCGGCCAAGCTGTTCCACACCGAACTGCTGTGGGAAGTGGCTGATGCGGCGCTGCAGCTGCATGGCGGCGCGGGCTATATGAACGAATACCCCATCGCCCGCCTGTGGCGCGATGCGCGGGTGCAGCGGATCTATGGCGGCACGTCTGAAATCATGAAGGAAGTGATCGGCCGGGCGCTCTAGCTAACGCGTTTCCGTCTCTTGGACGGGCCCGGGCGCCGGGCGACAAGGCGGGCAGACCTCTGCTTTTCCGGGACAAGCCCATGCTGATCCGCCACGACGACTACCCCGTTCACCAGACCGCCGAGCCGCTCTCCTATCTCGCTTCCTCAGAGCGCAACATGTATGCCCGCTATTGGTATAACGGCTATGATTTCGATGGCGAATTCTACATCGGCGTGGCCTTTGCCGCCTATCCCAACCGGGAAGTGATGGATGGCGCGGTGTCCATCGTGCGCAAGGATGGCACGCAGGATTCCTTCCGCGCCTCGCGCCGGCTGCGCGGCGATCGCACCGATCTGTTTGCCGGCCCCCTGCGCCACGAGATCATCGAGCCGATGAAGACCGTGCGCGTGACCGTGGCCCCCAACGACACCGGTTTCACCTGCGATCTCACCTTCCACGCCAACACCGTGGCGCATGAGGAGCCGGCCGACCATATGCGCCAGGGCGTGCGCACCGTGGCGCAGATGAAGCGCTTCACCCAGTTTGGCCGGTGGGAAGGGCATGTCACCGTCAACGGGCGGCGGCAGGAGGTGGATATCCGCAGCACCTATGGCACCAAGGACCGCTCCTGGGGTTGGCGCTGGACGGGCGAGCCCGAGCAGGGCATCAGCCGCGACATGCCCGAGCAGTTCTTCTGGCTGTGGGCGCCGATCCACTGGGCGGATCGCTGCACCCATTGGGGCCAGCACGAATATGCGGATGGCCGGCGCTGGAAGGAATTTGCCCAGATCTTCCGCAGCTTTTCGGCCCGAAGCGGCTTCGATCCGCTGGACGAGGGCGGGGTGGAGGCGGCCCTGTGCGGCCCGCACCGCCTGCAATTCGCGCCCGGCAGCCGGCTGATCCGCCGCGCCGAGATCGACACCATCTGTCGCGATGGCAGCACGCAGACCTTCGTGCTGGAGCCGCTGCTGCGCTATCACATGTATGGCACCGGCTATAACCACCCGGAATGGGGCCACGGCTTCTACAAGGGCGAGGAAGCCCACACGCTGGAAAGCTGGAACATCCACGAGATCGACCTCAACGCCCCCCGCTTCATGCATGTGCAGCAGGTGGTGCGCGCCACTTGCGGCGATGAGGTGGGCGTGGGCGCGCTGGAGCAATATATCGTCGGCCCGCATGCGCGCTACGGGATGACCGGCTTTCTCGATCCGCTCTGAACCGGGAGGCAGGATATGCGCGCGGCGGTATTTCACAACGGGCGTTTCACGGTGGAGCAGCGGGCCGATCCTGCCCCCGGCCCCGGGCAATGGCTGGTGCGGCCGATTGCCTGCGGCATTTGCGGCAGCGATCTGGGCATCCGCGGGGATGCGCCGCATCTGTGCGATGTGCTGCACCGGGCGGGTTTTCGCACCTTCATGGATCCGGCGCGGCCGGTGGTGATGGGGCACGAATTCGTCTGCGAACTGCTGGAGGCGGGCGCGGGCGCGGGCGCGGGGGCTGCGGGCCTGGCCCGCGGGGCCCGGCTGGTGGCGCTGCCTTTCCTGCGCGATGCGGCGGCCGGGCTGCAGCTGCTGGGCTATTCCAACGCCTATAACGGCGCCTTTGCCGAGGCCATGCTGATCGATGCCGCCAGCGCCTTGCCGGTGCCCGATGCCGTGAGCGATGAGGCCGCTGCGCTGACCGAGCCGCTGGCCGTGGCGGTGCATGCGGTGGCCGCGGCCCGGCCCGATGGCGATTGCGCCTTTGGCGTGGTGGGCTGCGGCCCTGTGGGGCTGTTCGTCATCGCTCGGCTGAAGGCGCTGGGGCTGGGCCCGGTGATCGCCATCGAGCCTGATCCCGTGCGCCGGGCGCTGGCCGAACGGATGGGCGCCGATGTGGTGGCCGCCGGCGTTGATGGCAGCGTCGATGGCCGGGCCGATGGCTGGTGGGCGGGGCAGGGGCTGCCGGTGGGCCTGTCCGATGCGATGGCGGTGGACCCGGCAGCGCGGGCGCGTTCGCGCGCGGTGCTGTTCGATTGCGTGGGCAAGCCGGGCCTGTTGATGCAGATCGCGCGGGCAGCGCCGGTGGGGGCAACGATCATCGGCGTTGGCACCTGCAAGGCGGAGGACCGGATCGAGCCGGCCTTCCTGCTGCAAAAGGGCCTGTGCCTCCATTTCGTCTTCGCCTATGCGCCCGCCGAATTTGCCGAGGCGCTGGCGATGATCGCCCGCGCGCCCGATCGGCTGTTGCCGCTGGTGAGCGGGCAGGTGGGGCTGGGCGATCTGGACAGCGCTTTCGACGCCTTGGCCGGCGGCGGCGTGGTGAAGCTGCTGGTGCGCCCCGATCTCTAGAGGTTTTCCAGGCTGTTCAGCTGGGGGCGCAGCACGGTGCGGGCGCTTTCCGGCGGTTGGCCAGGGCCCCCGCGCCGGGCGATTTCGGCCAGGATCTCCTCGTCGGGCGCGAAATCATAGGTATAATGCGCGCGCCCGCCGGCGCAGAACCAGCGATAGGAATCGGCCAGGCTCTCGGCCAGGCCCAGCTGCGGCTCCCAGCCCAGATCGCGGCGGATCTTGCCGATATCGAACACCATCGAGCCGCGGCTCGCCTCCAGCCAGTGGACGATTGGCGAGCGCATGTGGGCGGGCAGGTCGGCCGGCATGTCGATGATCCGGGCGGCCACGCCCACGGTCTCGGCCATCAGGCGCATGTAGTTGGCGATGCTGGAAAACTGCCGCCCCGCCACATTATAGATCTGCCCCGCCGCCTGCGGCTTGCCCAGCACCGCGCACAGCGCGCGGGCGGCATCGCGGGTGTGGACGAAATGGACCATCGCCTCGCTCTTGCCGGCGATCAGCAGCGGGCGGCCTTCCTCCAGCCGCTTGAAAGTGCCCGGCTCGCGCGTCACGGCAGGGCTCATCGGGCCGCAGGTGTGGGCCACGCGCAGGGCCGTGAAGGGCAGGCCACCGGCGGCATGTTCGCGCGCCAGCAGTTCCTCGCAAGCCACCTTGCCGGCGGCATAGGCGCCATACAGCGCGCTGGCGGCATCACGGCCCACGGCGGCGTTTTCGTCCACCGGCTGGGCCAGCGCCATTTCATACACCGCGATGGAGGAGGTGAAGACGAAATGCCGCAGCCGGCCGCGGAACAGCGCGATCATCGGGCGCAGATGATCGGGCGTGTAGGCGGTATTGTCGAACACGGCATCGAAACGGTCGCGCAAGGGGCCCAGCAGGGCTTCCAGCACGCCGGCCTCGTGGCGCTGGCCATGCAGGCGCACAACGCCATCGGGCAGCGGCGCCGGATGGCTGTTCAGCACCGTCACCTTGTGGCCCTGCGCTACCAGCTCGTGCACCAGTTGCAGCCCGATATAGCGGTTGCCGCCCATCACCAGCACATGCATCGGCATTTCCCTTTCAGCTTTGGATGCTCAACAGCGCTTCGCCGAACTGCACCAGCGCGCCGGGCGCCAGATGATGGGCAGCAACCACACAGGCGCTGTCTGCGCGCAGTTCGCTGTGCCGGTCGAGCACGCGCAGCCGCGCCAGCACATCGCCGGCGGCCACCGCCAGCCCCACGCCGGCCAGCTCCACCACCGTTGCCAGATGGGGCGCGGCCAGCGGGCTGGCTGGCAAGGCCGCTGGCGCCGGATCCGGATCCGGGGCCGGGGGCAGGGCCTGCGGGCGGCAGGCCCTGTCGCGTGAGAGGAACAGCTCCAGCGTGGGAGTGCGGATATGGCAGGCGCGCGCCTTGCCATGCTGGAACTGGCGCAGCAGCGCGCGCGCCTCATGCAGCGGCGAGGCAGGCTCAGTCATGCACGGCTCCCAGCGTTTTCAGCGATGCGGCATCGGGGCGGGCATCGGGGCGGGCGGCGAATTTGGCCTCGCCGGCCTCCTCTGCCCAGGCCAGCAAGCGGCCGAGGAAGGGGTGATCGGCAGCGCCGGGCACCACCAGCGGCAAGGCACCGGCATAGACCGCCCCTGAGCCATCCACCGTGACCACCTGCCCCGCCAGCGCCAGCACGCCAGCCCCGCAGCCCACCACGCAAGGCCGCCCCAGCGCCCGGCTGACAACCGCGGCATGGCTGGTGGCGCCCCCTTGCGCGGTGATGATGGCGCGCGCGCCGATCATGCCGTGGATATCATCGGGGCTGGTGGTCTCGCGCGCCAGGATCACTGCCTCGCCGGCGGCCGCGCGGGCCTCGGCCTCATCCGGGCTGGAAACCACGCGGCCGCTGGCAACGCCGGGGCAGGCGCCCTCGCCGGTGGCGATGGGGGCAAGGCCGGCCGTTGCCCCTTCGGCAAGGCGCGGGCGCAGCAGTTCGGCCGCCTGCTCGGGGCTGACACGGGCCAGCGCCTCTGCGCGTGAGATCAGCCCCTCCTCGGCCATTTCCACCGCGCAGCGCACCGCTGCTGCCGGCGCGCGCTTGGCCGCGCGGGCCTGCAGCAGATACAGCCGCCCCTTCTGCACGGTGAACTCGATATCCTGCATATCGCGCGAATCCTGCTCCAGCCGCTCGCTGGCGGCCAGCAGCAGATCGTGCGCCGCGCCCACCCGTTCGTGCATCGCCTCCAGCCGCAGCGGCGTGAACTTGCCCGAAACGACATCCTCGCCCTGCGCCTGCGGCAGATATTCGCCAAAGGGCGCGCGCGCGCCGGTGAGCGGATTGCGGCTGAACAGCACGCCGGTGCCGCTGTCGGCATCGAGATTGCCGAACACCATCGCCTGAATGGTGACCGCCGTGCCCAGATCATCGGGGATGGCGTTGTGCTGGCGGTATTTGCGGGCGCGTCGGCTGTTCCAGCTGTCGAACACGGCGCGCACGGCGGCCAGCAATTGCGCGCGCGGATCTTCCGGCAGGTGCTGCCCGGCGGCCAGCGCCACGGCGGCGCGCCATTGCGCAGGCGTGCCCTCTGGCGGCAGATGGGCCGGCGCCTTCAGCACGATGCCGGCATAGAGTTCCAGAAAGCGGCGGTGCGTATCCCGTGCGAAGGCGGGTTGGCCGGTTTCTGCGGCAAGGGCGGCTTCGGTGGCATCGGTGATGCCCAGATTCAGCACCGTGTCCATCATCCCCGGCATCGAGATCGCCGCGCCAGAGCGCACCGACAGCAGCAGCGGCGCTGGCCCCGCGCCAAAGCGGCGCCCGCTGCCGGCTTCCAGCCAGGCCAGCCCCTCGGCGATCTCGGCCTCCAGCCCCTCCGGCAGATCGCCGTTCTGATAGGCCGCGCAGGCGCGTGTCGTCACCACGAAGGCCGGCGGCACATTCAGCCCCAGCGCCAGCATCCGCGCGATCGACCAGGCCTTGCCGCCCACCAGCGCCCGTTCGGGCAGATCCGCGCCATCCAGGCGCACAGTCCATGTCATTGCCATCATTCGACCCTTTCGCGGCCCATGAGGCGCAGCAGATCCTCGTGCAGTTCGAACCACACGGTGTGATAGCTGTCGCGGTGAATATCGCTGACCCATTCGATGGCGCCGCCCTCGGCGCGGTCGAGCGCGGCTTCCAGCTTGCGGCCATAGATCGCCATGCGCGGCAGGGCGCGGGCAAGGCCGGCCAGCACGGCTTCTGCGCGTTCGTGCAGGGCAGACAGGCGGTCGATCACCTTGTCGTCCCAGGCCTGGTCGGTGTGGTCGTTGGCGCGGCGCTCGCCATGCAGGTCGATCGTCTGCCAGTCGGTGATCACCTGCTTCAGCTCGGGGTTGATCCGCTCGAAGCCGTGATAGGCCGCGGCAAAGCCTGCATCGGCCCGCAAGGCGGCGCACAGGCGCTCGTAGCTGGCCTGCAGCGCCACGCGGGCCAGCGGCGTGAGGGTGAAGGCGCCGCGCGCTTCCACCGCCCGCCCCGTGGCCACCGCCCGGGCCAGTTCGCCCGCGGCCTGCTCGGCATCCAGCCCCGTCAGTTCGGCCACCGCCGCGGGCCCTGCATGGCGCTTGATCGCCAGGCCGTGCAGCGCCAGATCGCGCGTTTCCATCATGCCTCTCCCGCCAGTTTCCACACGCGCCCGGTGCGTTCCATGCCCGATTGGTAGTCTTCCGTGGTGCGCGGGGGGGCGCTGGCTTCCATGCACACGGTGTCGCCATCGGCGATGCCGGAGAGCTTGCTGTTCATGAAGCAGGGGATGCCATATTCGCGGCTGAGGATGCCCAGATGCGAGCGCACCGTGCCGCCTGCGCACAGCACGCCGGCAAATTGTTCGAGGATGGGGGCAGTGAGGGTGCCGCCGGAATCGTCGATGATGGCGATGGTGCCGGGCGGCACGCCCTCTGCCAGCCAGGCCAGCACGCGCTCGTTGCTGCGGATATAGCGGGCGGTGCCGGTGATGTCGGCCTCGTGGCGCACCACATTGTCGCCCTGGCCGCAGGGGGTGCGCCCTTGCGCATCGGGCGCGCCGGTGATCGCCCCGGGGTGCTCGAACACCACCGCATCGGCGCCGCCGGTGCCGCCCTTGTAGGCCTCGGGCCGCTCGGCCAGCGAGATCGCCGCCGACCAGTCGAAGCGGTGGCCGCTGGCCAGCAGCGCGGCTTCCACCGCTGCCACATCGGCGTGGCTGATGGCGCAATCCTCGGCGCTGCCGGGCGCGGCAAAGACGAAATCGTCGAAGCCTGCGCCGCCCTGCGCCACATGGGCGGCCAGCTTGCGGCGCACCGCCTGATGCAGCAGCGCCAGCGTTGCCTCCACGATGGGGCTGGCCGGCGGCGGCGCGGCGCGCATCTCGTCTATCGGCAATCCTGCCATTGTCCTCTCTCCCGGGGTTCCGCTGGCCAGTGTCCGCCATGCGGGCGGGCTGGTCGACGGACGATTTTCTGTGTGATGATTGTCTGATAAAATTGTGCGACAAGGTAAGTCAAGCGAGTCGGTAAATCAATTGACGACTTTGGCCGACGAATATGTCATACCATATCGCAGAGAGAAGGCGCCTGATAGATGAGTGCATCTGAAAAACCTTTCCAAAACAAGCGCGTGTTGATCGTGAATGACGACGGCATCGACGGGCCCGGCATCCGCCTGCTGGAGGAAATTGCCCGCGGTTTCACCGATGATGTGTGGGTCGTCGCCCCCGATGAGGAGCGTTCCGGCGCGGGGCAGGCCATCTCGATTTCGCATCCCATCCGCTATACGCAGCGCGATGAACGCCATTTCGCCGTGCGCGGCACCCCCACCGATTGCGCGCTGCTGGGCATCAACACCTTCCTCGAAGGGCGCAAGCCCGATATCCTGTTCTCGGGCATCAACGCCGGGCCCAACCTGGCCGAGGATGTGCATTATTCCGGCACTTGCGCGGCCGCGCGCGAAGGGGCGCTGCTGGGCATTCCCTCCTTCGCGCTCAGCCAGATGCGCGCTTATGGCACGCCCACCCATTGGGAGGCATCGGCCACCCATCTGCCCGGCGTTGTGGCGCAATTGCTGGCGCTGCCCTGGGCGCCGGGCAGCTTTGCCAACATCAACGTGCCCAACCTGCCGCCGGCGGAGATCACCGGCATCCGCATCACCCGGCAGGGCCAGCGCCGGCCGGGCGGCTTTCTGCCCGTGCGCCGGGTGGATGAACGCACGGTGCCCTATTTCTGGGTGAAGATCTGCCCCAATCCGCCCGAACTGGTAGCCGGCACCGATCTGCACGCGGTGGCCCATGGGGCGATTTCGATCACACCGATGCAGCTGGATCTGACGCGCCACCAGGCGATTGCCGGGCTGGAAGCGGTGTTCGGCGCCAGCGATGGCGCGCCGGGCCCGCTGCTTGCCGCGGCCGATGCCTGCATATAAGGCGCGGGCGCATGACAAGCGATATGCCCTTTTCCATCGCCGACAGCGATGTGGCCCCGGCCAGCCCGCGCGATACGATCCAGCAGGTGACCGAGGGGCTGATCTATTGCATCCGGGCCGGGCAGATGGTGCCCGGCCAGCATCTGGTCGAGGCCGATCTCACCCAGCGCTTCGGCGTCAGCCGGGGATCGCTGCGCGAAGGGCTGAAGCAGCTGGCGGCCGATGGCATCGTCACCCTCTCGCGGTTTCGCGGGGCGTTCATCGCCTCGCTCGACCGCAAGGGGGTGAGCGACCTGCTCGACGTGCTGGAGCCCCTGTGCATGCTGGCCGCGCGCCTGGCCGCGCAAGCCTGCCAGCAGGCCGATGCCCATGCCACCCTGCACGAAGTGGCCGCCCTGCTGGAAAGGCACGGCGAGAATGGCGGGCGCGCGGCCTATCTGGAAAACCGCCGCCGGTTCTATGACCTGCTGATCGAGATGGGCGGCAACAGCGAGCTGGGCCGGGTGATCCCGCTGGCCCGCACTGACCTGTTCCGCGCCCAGTTCGACACGGTGCAGACCAAGGAGCAGCACCGCCGCCATGCCCGCGGCTATGCCCGCATTGCCGAGGCCGTGGCGCAGAACGATCCGGCCAAGGCGGAAAGGGCGGTGCGCCGCCATTTCGCCGGCACGCGCGCCACGCTGGATGTGCTGCCCGATCAGGCCTTCGCGGTGGCGCTGCGTTGAGGTTTGGCGCTGAGGTTTGGCGCTGCGATCTATTCCAGATAGAGGGCGCGCAGCTGGCGGATATCCTGCGCGGACAGGCCCATCTCCTGCGCCAGATAGCCCGCTGGCCCGCCCCTGTGCCGCTCCATAACCGCCAGCGCTGCGCCGATATAGGCCGGGTCTGCCGCCATCAGCGCGTGGAACACCGGCGGCGGCAGGCTGGCCAGCATGCCCAGCGCGCTTTTGCCGCTGGCCATATTGGCCGGCGCACGGGCGCTGCCACGCATCACCGCAAGGTCTAGATAGCGGTTGCTCAGCATGTAATCGGCGACAATCGTGTGGCGCGGCACGCCCAGCGCGGTGAGGATCAGCGCAGCGGCGATGCCGGTGCGGTCCTTGCCGGCGGTGCAGTTGAAGGCCAGCGGCGCCTCGCCGGCCAGCAACCGGGCGAACATGCGGCGATATTGCCCGTTCAGCAGCACCAGCAGGCGCGGATAGCTGGCGATCATCGCCGCGCGCACCTGGCCCACGCGCCAGCCTTGCGGATCGCCCGGCGGCATCAGCGCCTTCACATCAAGCGTATAGGCATCGAACAGCTGGCGGGGGGCGTGGGCAGGCGGCCAGTCGGCCGGCTCGGCGGCGCGTTCGCGCGCGTCGCGCAAATCGCACACGGTGCGGATGCCGCGGCTTTCCAGCAGGGCATAATCGGCCCCGGTCAGCCCGTGCATCGCGCCCGAGCGATAGAGCAGGCCCCATTTCACATGATGCCCGTCTGCCGTGCGATAGCCGCCCAGATCGCGGAAATTGCGCCCGCCCTGCAGCGGCAGCAGGCGCTGGTGGGCGGCCGGCGCGGGCGGCACAGGCAGTTGGGCAACAAGGCCCGCCGGCATGGCCAGCAGCAGTGCGGCGCAGCAGATCATCCAGCCCTTGCGCATGGCTTGCCTCCCTTTGGGGCCGTTCAGCCGCCCAGCACCGTCACCGAGGACAGCGCGTCTTCCACGCCATAAAAGCCGCCCGAGTTTTCCGCCAGCGCCACGCGCGCGCCGGCCACTTGCCGGGCACCGGCGCGGCCGCGCAATTGCGTCACCAGCTCGTGGATCTGGGCCAGGCCGGTGGCGCCCAGCGGATGGCCCTTCGACACCAGCCCGCCCGAGACATTGACCGGCAGCCGCCCGCCCAGCGTCCATTCGCCCGCCATTGCCCGCGCGCCCGCCTCGCCCGGCGGGGCCAGGCCCAGCGCCTCGATCTGGATCGCCTCGCCGGTGGAGGAGGCATCATGCACCTCGGCCAGATCAAGATCCTGCGGGCCCAGGCCCGCATCGGCATAGGCCAGCGCTGCCACCTTGGCCGAAACGTGGCCGGCATAATCGGCCGGATCGCGATCATGCCCCGAAAGCGAGCGGCAGGCGCGCACCCTGACCGGCGCGCCGGCGCCCAGCCGCCCGGTGAGATCGGCCGCGCACAGCACGGCGGCCGCCGCGCCATCGCTGATCGGCGCGCACATCGGCACGGTCAGCGGCCAGGCGACGGTGGGGGCGGCCAGCACCTCCTCAAGGCTGAGCGCATGGCGATATTGCGCGAGCGGATTATGCACCGAATGGGCATGGTTCTTGGCGCTGATCGCGGCGAAATGGGCAGGGGTGGAGCCATAGGTGGCCATGTGCAGCCGGGCCTGGGCGGCATAGGCCTGCATCAGCACATTGGGGCCGGGCGCCTCTTGCCCAGCCGGCACGGGCGCCAGCCGCCCCTGCGTGCGGGCCAGATAGGCCTCGGCCACGCCGATATCGAGCGGCTGCTGGAACACGGCGAATTTCTTCGCCCGGTCCTGCGTGTAGAGCTTTTCCACGCCCACCGTCAGCACCACATCGGCAAGGCCTGCGCGGATGAGATCATAGGCCAGATGCAGCGCCATGGTGCCGCTGGCGCAGGCGGCCTCCACATGGAAGGCGCGCACGCCGGCAATGCCCAGCGGGCGCAGCGCATATTCGCCGGGGATCGACATTTCGCCCGCGACAAAGCCCTGCACCACGCTGGAAAAGATCGAGGTGTCGAGCGCGGAAGGGGCGATGCCGGCATCTGCCAGCGCTTCCTTCACGGCCGCCTGGGCAAGGGCGGAATAGCTGAGATCGAGGTGGCGGCCAAAGGGCGTCATCCCCACCCCGATGATATCGACGGCGCGCATCAGATCGTCCTCTCGCGTTGGTTCCAATAGGGTTGGCGCAGGGCCGCGCGCAGCACCTTGCCGGCGTTGGAACGCGGCAGCGCCTCGGTATAGGTCAGCTGCTTGGGGGTTTTCACCGCGCCCAGCCTGGCGCGGGCAAAGGCGATCAGCTCCTCGGGCGGGGGCGGGGCGATGCCGGCGCGGCATTCCACCACGGCGGTCACCTGCTCGCCCCATTTGTCGTCGGGTATGCCGAAGACGGCGCAATCCTGCACGGCCGGGTGCGCCTGCAGGGCCTGTTCCACCTCGGCCGGATAGACGTTGAAGCCGCCCGAGATGATCATGTCCTTCTTGCGATCGACGATGAAGAACCAGCCCTCGGCGTCGCGGTAGCCGATATCGCCGGTGTGGTGCCAGCCAAAGCGCGAGACTTCCGCCGTCGCCTCGGGGTTGCGATAGTAGCCGGCCATCACCAGCGGCCCGCGCACAACGATCTCGCCCCTTTCGCCCGGCGGCAGCAGGCGGCCCTCCTCATCCATGATCTCCACCTGCGAGAGGAGGTTGGCCTGCCCGCACGAGCCGGGATGGGCCAGCTCTCCTGCGGCATTCAGGTGCTGGTGGGGGGGCATGGCGGTCACGCACATCGGCGCCTCGGTCTGGCCGAAGCTGGCGTTCATCACCGGGCCGAACAGGGCGATGGCCTCCTTCAGCCGCTCGGCCGACATCGGCGCGCCGGCATAGGAGACATATTCGAGGCTGGCGAGATCGCGCCGGCGCACTTCGGGGTGGTCCAGCAGCATGTAGATCGCGGTGGGCGGCAGGAACATGTAGGTCACGCGGTGGCGCTCGATCGCCTCCAGCACCGCGCCCGCCTCGAACCTGGGCAGCACCACCACCGTGCCCGACAGCGCCATGCTGGCCAGCGCCAGCGGCCCTGCGGCATGGGTCATGGGGGCGGCCACCAGATTGACCGGCGGCGCCTTCATCGGCATCGAGGCGACCAGGCTGGAGACCAGCGACTGCCACACCAGATTGGTGAGCATCACCCCGCGCGGGCGCCCGGTGGTGCCGCCGGTGTTGGCCAGGAACGCCAGCTCGTCGGGCGCGCCGTGGCGGCGGCGGGGCACTTCGGCATCGTTTGGCCGGGCCAGCCAGTCGCCCAGAAAGGCATCGGCTTCGGCATGGGGGGCATCGATCGTCACATAGCGGCGGATCTTCGGGCAATCGCGGCGGAAGCGGGCGATGCGCTCTGCCACTTCGGTGTGGAGAAACAGCGTGTCCACATCGAGCAGGTCGAGCAGATAGGCGTTCTCGTCTTCCGAGGCGCGGGCATTGGCCATGGTCCACACGCCATCGGCGCGCAGCAGGCCCAGAATGGCCTCGAAGGCAGCCGGATCATTGCCCGACAGCACCGCGCCATGGGCCCCTGCGGCAAAGCCGTCGGCGATCAGCGCATGGGCGATGCGGATGGAGCGGGCGCGCAGCTGGGCATAGGTGATGCTGCGCCCGGCGCTCACCATGCAGGGCTGCGAGGGCGCATTGCGCGCGCCCCGGTCGAAGAAGTCGATCATGCGCATGGGAAGGGGCCTTTCAGCGGCGGATCGAGACTTCCAGCCCTTCGGTCTTCAGGCGGACGAGCGGGGCGGTGGCCACGCGCATCAGCTTTTCCACCTGGGCCAGCTCGGGCGAGGAGAGCATCGGAAAATCACGCGCGGGCGGGCCCGATTTGCGCATGCGGGCAATGTCGGCGGCGGGCACCAGCGCGCGCAGGATCAGCTCGTCCTCGTCATCCGTGCCATGCTGGCGCTTCAGTTCGGCAAGGTCGGGCTGGGGCGGCGGGTTGTTGACGATATCCCTGGCGCGCGGGGCGGCCATGATGCGGTCCAGCGCTTCGGGGTCGATGGGGGCGGGCGGCTCGCCATAATAGCCGGCGGCATATTGGATCACCTCGTCGGGCACGGCGGAATAGCGCTTGCCCGTCACGATGTTCAGCACCGCCAGCGTGCCCACCAGCTGGGCAAAGGGCGTGGCCATGCCGGGATAGCCCAGCTCGCGCCGCACGGTGGCCACTTCCTCCAGCACCACCGGCAGCTTGTCGAGCATGTTCTGCTGGATCAGCTGGTTGCGCAAGGTGCCCATCATGCCGCCGGGGATCTGGGTGGTCAGCGAGGTGACGTCGTATTCGTAGTGCTGATCATGCAGATAGCCGGCCGCCTTGGCCACGCGGCGGAAATGATCCGACACCGGGGGCAGCAGCGATGTATCGATATCATGCGTGTGGCCCAGCGCTTCCATGTTGCGCACCATCACGTCGATCGAGGGGATGGAAGGGCCGTTGGCCATCGAGCGGGCGGCCGTGTGCAGCACCGAGACACCGCATTCCACCGCATCGCAATAGGCCTTGGCCGACTGGCCCAGCATGTTGTTCGAATGCATCTCCACCGGCTTGCCGCCCGCATTGGCGACAATGGCGGGCACCAGCGTTTGGATCCGCTCGCGGTCCAAAACGCCGCCGGTGTCGTAGAGCAGCAGGCTGTCGATCTCGGGGATGGCGGCCAGCTTGGCGGCCTTGTCGGCCCAGAAGGCGTCGTCATGCACGGGCGAGAGGGTGAAGAGCATCGTGCCGGCCACCTTGCAGTCGTATTTCTTGGAGAGCTTGGCCAGGCGCGCCATCTTGTCGATGTTGAACAGCACGTCGTAAATCCACCAGCTGCGCACGCCATGGACGCACAGGCGCTCCATCCACAGGTCCATCAGGCAATCGGGCGTGAAGCCGAACGTTACCGAGCCATTGGAGCGGATGCCGCCGCGCACCGGCGTCTGGCGGATCTGGCTCATCATCAGGTCGAAGCCGGCCCAGGGGTCTTCCTGGCAATGGCGCACCAGCACCTCAAACAGCGAGGAGCCGGCAAGGCTGATGGTGGAATAGCCGGTCCTGTCGATGGTGGGCAGCACCGGATAGGCCTGGCCTGCCTGCATGCGCATGCCCCACAGGCTCTGCTGGCCATCGCGGCAGGTTTCATCGAGAAAGCGGATGTGCGCCATGAGGGCAGCCCCTTATTGATCGAGGGAGGGCAGGAGCACTTGCTCCAGCCAGCGGGTGTGGATGGCATTGGCCCTGAAATCGGGATGGGCGATGATGCGGCGGTGCAGGCCAATGGTGGTGGGCACGCCTGCCACCGCAAAATCGGCCAGCGCGGCTTCCAGCCGGTCGATCGCCTCGGCGCGGGTGGCGCCGGAGACGATCAGCTTGCCGATCATCGAATCGTAATAGGGCGGGATGGTGGCGCCTTCGCCCATATGGGTGTCGAGGCGGATATGCGTGCCGGCCGGCGGCGCCCAGCGGCTGATCGTGCCGGGCGAGGGGATGAAGCCGCGCTGCCAGTCCTCGGCGTTGATGCGGCATTCGATGGCATGGCCGGCAACGGCAATGTCGGCTTGCTCGATGGACAATGTCTCGCCGCCGGCGATGCGCAATTGCCATTGCACCAGATCGGCGCCAGTCACCGCTTCGCTCACCGGGTGTTCTACCTGGATGCGGGCGTTGACCTCGATGAAATAGATCTCCTGGCGGTCTACATCATAGAGGAATTCCGCCGTGGCCGCGCCCTTGTAACGCACGCTGGCGGCCAGGGCCACGGCGCTGGCATGCAATTGCCGGCGCAGCGCCTCGGGCATGGCGGCAGACGGCGCCTCCTCGATCAGCTTCTGATAGCGGCGCTGCACCGAACAGTCGCGCTCGCCGAAATGCAGCACCTTGCCGGTGCCATCGCCCATCAGCTGCACTTCCACATGGCGCGCGCGCGGCACGAAGCGTTCCATGAACAGCGTGCCATCGCCAAAGGCGCTTTCGGCCTCGGCGCTGGCGCGGGCAAAGCCGGCCTCCACCTCGGCGCCGCTGTGGGCGATGACCATGCCGCGCCCGCCGCCGCCGGCAGAGGCCTTGAGCAGCACCGGATAGCCGATCTCTTCGGCCACGCGCACGGCATCGGCGGCGCTGGCGATGGAATCGCTGCCCGGCACCAGCGGCACTTTGGCGGCGCGGGCCATGGCGCGGGCGCGGATCTTGTCGCCCAGCGCCTCGATCGTTTCGGCATCGGGGCCGACAAAGGCAATGCCATGGGCCGCGCACAGCCGTGGCAGCACCGCCCGTTCCGACAGGAAGCCATAGCCTGGATGGAGCCCGTCGCAGCCGGTTTCCCTTGCGGCATGAACGATCAGCTCCGGGTCGAGATAGCTTCTGGCCGCAGGGCTGGGGCCCAGCACCACCACCCGGGTGGCAGCGCGGGCGGCGGCGCTGTCGCGGTCGGCATCGGAAACGCCGATCACCGTCTCGATGCCCAGCGCCTTTGCGGCATGGGCGATGCGCAGGGCGATCTCGCCCCGGTTGGCGATGAAGAGCCGTTGCAGCGCCATGGTTCAGGCCACCGGCTCAAGCGCGAAAAGCACCTGCCCCTCGCTGACCATGTCGCCATCGCTGGCATAGATGTGGCGCACGATGCCCTTGCTCTCGGCGCGCACGGCGGTGAACAGCTTCATCACCTCGACAAGGCACAGATCCGCGCCGGCCTCCACCGTGTCGCCCTTTTCGCAGAACACCGGCTCGCCGGGCTTGGGGGCGCGGTAGAACGTGCCGAGATAGGGCGCGCGCACCAGCGTCAGGCCATCGGTCTCGGCCGGTGCTGGCGCTGGCGCTGGCGCGGCGGGGGCGGGTTGCGTGGGGGTGGCGGGGGCAGGGGCCGCCGGAGCAGGGGCCGCGGCCGGCTGGGGCGTGGCGGGGGCGCCATCCCACGGCGCGCTGGCCTGGGGATCGCGGGAGAGGAACAGTTCCAGCCCTGCCGCCTTGATGTGCAGCTCTTCCAGATCGGAAGCCTGGAACTGGCGGATCAGGGCTTCCAGATCCTCATTGTCTCGTGGCTGGGCCATATCGCTTGTCCTTGTGTGATGGGCGGGCGGCGGGCGGTTCAGCCGCGGCGCAGGGCCTCGATGTCGGCGGCGGCAAGGCCGATGCCCCTGTCCTTCAGCAGCCGCGAGCGGCGCTGCTCGAGGCGGTAGAGGGCGTCGGCGCGCGGGTCTGCGGGGTGCCATTTCAGCCAGGTGTCGCTCAGCCCGCGATAGAGCGGGTCCATCTGCGCGGGCCGGTGGGCGCGGGCGCGGGCGTTGTATTCGGCCAGCGGCAGGGGGCCCTGCGTGGTGGTATAGCTGTCGCGCTTGGCGGCGTGGCGGCTGGTGCCGGGCAGGATGCCGGGCTTTTGCGCGGCGCCCTCGCCATCCAGCACGCTGAAGGGGATGTGGCTGAGATAGCGGCGCGGCAGGTTGTTGTGCTGCATCATCATGTGATCGGCCAGATGCTGGCTGGGCAGATCGACATGGCCAACCAGCTCGCCCAGGAAATCGCGGCCGAATTCATCGTTGAGCAGCGGGCGGAAGCGATCGGCGCGCGGGTCGATCGTCATCCAGTCGTCCTGTTCATACACGCCCGCCACATGGGCGAAATCCTTGATGATCGAGAAATAGACGAGGGCGCCGGCATCCATCATCTCGTCGCGGCTCCAGCCGGCCACGCGCTTCCACAGGGCCGCGATGGCCGCGCGCACCTGCTCGGTCAGCGTCTCGAATGTGGCGGCCAGTTCCTCTGCCGAGCCCATGCCCACCGGCATATAGCCATCCGAGAGCACATCCGACGTGTAAAGCCCGACGCCGACCAGCTTGTCGGCGGTGAATTCCGGGCGGGATTCAAAGCTGCCCCAGTCGTCCATCAGGTAGAAATGGCAATCGGCCACTTCCATCGTCACGGTCAGGTTGTTGTAGGCGATGGGATCGCCCACGCCATCGAGCCAGGGATAATCGCCGGCGGCCAGATCGGTGAAATCGCGGATGATCAGCTCGCGGTTGTCGGCCAGGCGATAGGGGCCGGAATTGTTGAGCGTGACCCGGCTTTCGCACGAGATCATGAAGCCATATTGCGACACTGCCGCCAGAAAGCCCTGCGCGGCCTTGTGCAGCCGGTCGCCCGGCGCGCAGCGGTGGGCATCGGCGTGGAACACCTGTACCCGCCGTTCCGGCAGCAATTGCACGCGCTGGCCGAATTCGCGCGCGTTCAGATGGCCATCCTCGCGCTGCTGGGCCAGTTTGAAGCGGCGCCAGAAATCCAGCACATAGCAGGTGTCCTCGGCCGCATCTTCCGGGCGCAGCATGCCGAAATTGATCAGCATCTCGCGGCCCAGCAGATAGAAGGTGACCATGCCCCAGCCGGGCAGATTGCCGAATTTGGCGCCCATTTCGCGCGCGCGATCGCCGATCTCCTCGGCCGGCATCGCCGCCTCGATCTTGCGCAGCAGCGCCGGGTAGCGATAGAAACACATGAGGTATGACAGCAGCATGTAGGCCGGCACCGGGAACAGCTTCGATTCCTGCACGGTGCGCGTCACGCACAGCCAATAGGTGTCATCCCCGATGGTCTGGATGGCGTTGTTCGCTTCCAGGATCCGGGCGTAGGTCAGGCCGGATTGGCCGGCCCCTTGCTCTGCCAGACTGCTCATCCCACTCATGCTCTTTCTTGGGCCCGATGGAGCGAGCCGATTTTTGATGGATCAAATTGTCGGACGACATTGCCCGAAGAAGCTTTTAGGCAAAGGCGAAAAGCTTTGCAACCGCCCTTGTGCCTGTCGGGGCCTCCATGCAGGTGTTTGCCTCGGTTTTGCCTGGCGCTGAAATGGCGCAAATCGGCCGGGTCTGCCATTAACGGAAATCCGTTGGCGGGGGCGGCGGGGTGGCTTTTGGGGCCCCGCCATGCCGCCGGAACCGGTGCGAATGGCCCGTTTGCGCGGCCGGCGCGGGGGTGGGTGTGGCGGCCTCGGCAGCGAATCGGATCGCGCCATAATCGTCGATGAAATTGTTTGACGATATGGCGTTTGCCTCTATCTTCCCCGCCACAATGACCGGCCCGCCCAAGCGGCCGGCAAGTGGAGAGTGTCATGCGTTTGAACCGGGCTATTGCCGAGGCCTCGCACCGCCTCGTGATCGATTGCGCGCTGGATACCGCCTCGATCTTCTTCTGCGATCATTCGACCGGGGATGGCAGCCTGTCCTATCTCCATCACGTCAACATCACCAGCGAGGCGCAGCACGCCTATCGCCACCACGGCCTGTTCCGCCACGATCCCTTCGTGGCGCTGACGCGTGGCGATGCCAGCGGGCGCGGGCCGGGCTTTGTCGCCTGGGGGGATCGGCGGCTGGAAGCGGCAACGCACAGCGCGCGCGATTATCACAGCTTTCTTGGCCAGCATGGGGTGGCGGTGGCGGGCGCGCTGGGGCGGCGGGTCAGCTCGCAGGTCAGCCTGATCATCGGCGCGCACCGGCGCCCGCGCGGCCAGCATTGCGGCGAGGTGCCGATGGGCCTGCTGGAACAGCGCATCAACGCCCTGTGCGAGATGGTGATCGATGGCCTGTTCGAGGAACTGCTGGGCGATGCCGCCGGCCGCCAGGTGTTGGCCGAGGCAGGCAGCCCGCCGCTGCTGGCCGAGCGCGAGAGCCAGATCACCGCGATGATCTGCCAGGGCCTGCGCAACAAGGAGATCGCCTGGCGGCTGGGCATTTCGGAATATACGGTGGAGAACCACTTGCGGCGGATCTATCGCAAGCTGGGCATTCACAACCGGGCGGCGCTGGTGGCGCGCTATTCCGGCCGCTGCCATTAGGCGGCGGCCGGCGGCGGCTCAGAAATTGGCCGAGCGGATCTGCCGGGCGGCCACGCTGGCGCGCAGGAAAGCCCAGATCGCCCGTTCCAGATCGCGCGCGGCGGGCCCTTCTGCCTGTTCGATGCGGGCGTGCAGGGCGATCAGCTGGCCGCGCAGGCGATCATTGGCGGCGGTAAGCGCGCTGATGCGCAGGTCTTCCTCCGCCGCCTCTGGCGCCAGAGCATCGCCGCCGCGTTGCAGCAGGGCGCGCAAGGCGCGGTTTTCCGCCACCAGCCGGGCCGCCGCGCCATCCCAGGCATCGGCGATCATATCCAGCATGGCCGCGCCCATGCCGGCGGTGTTGGCGCGAAAGCCGGTCAGTTCGGGCTGCAGTTCCTCGCGCAGGCGGCGGGCCAGCTCGGCGGCGGCCAGCGAGACATCGGGTTTCATGGCAGCGTCTCCGTCAACTGGCCCATCAGTTCAAGGGCAGCCTTGTCCTGCGTGTTGCGCAGCCACCAGGCGGCATAGGCGTGGATCACCTCGCGGCCGGCGCCGCTGGCCCACACATGGGCGGCCGCGTTCCAGATCGCCTGCGCCTTCACGCAGGTGAACAATTCCCACCACCACAGCGCCTGTGGGTCGGCCTCCAGCCCGCTGGCAGCTTCCCACAGGCGCACCGCCTCGGCATGGGGGGCAAGGCCGGATCGGCGCGCGTCCTTGCCGAAGCAGAAGCTGCGGGTGAGGCTCCAGGCCAGATCCTCCAGCGGATCGCCGCAATGGGCCATCTCCCAGTCGAGCACGGCCTGCAGGTTGCCGGCATCGTCGTAGAGGAAATTGCCGGCGCGAAAATCGCCATGCACCAGCGCCAGCTTGGCAGCCACCGGCTGCCAGCGTTCCAGCCGGCGGATGGCCGCGCGGATGATCGGCTCGGGGCCGATATCGTGCCGGTCGAGCGAGGCCACCCAATAGGCCAGTTCGGCTGCCGCCGTGCCTTCACGCGTGGCCGGCCGGGTGAAGGAGAGGTCGAGCCTTTCCACCGGCACCGCGGCCAGGCGGCCCATCGTGCCCCACATCTGGCGCGCCACATGCGGCAGCAGCGGGGCCCAGGCGGGCTGCTGGAAGAGATATTCGCTGTTGTGAAACCCGCGCAGGTCTTCTGCCAGCGAGATCGCGCCGCCCAGTGGCGCCGGGTCCTCCTCCAGCAGCAGCATGCGCGGCACCGGTATGCCGTGGCCATAAATGGCGCGATAGGCGGCAAATTCATGCGCGCGGTCGCTGTCGACATTGGAGGCGGGCGGATCGCGCCGCAAGATCAGCTGCAGGCGCTGGCGGGTGCCGGCGGCATCGGTGTGGATGAGGTCGAAGCGATAGGTCTCGCGCGAGGCGCCCATCGGCAGGCGGCTGAGGCCCTCTATCGCCAGATCGTGCCAGGTGGGCATGCGCGCGGCGAGATAGGCGGTCAGCTGGTCGGTGGTGATATCGGCCATGGCGGTGCTCGCAAGGGGGAAGGGGGCGGGCTGTTTGGCGGCCCGCTGCCCCTTTCCGGAAAAATCGCGTCAGAAGCGGTAGTTCGCGCTGAGGCCGAAGGTGCGTGGCGGGGCCTGCACCAGATAGTCGAAACCGAAGGAGGCGCGCAGGTCCAGCCCATCGGCAAAGGTCTTGGCGTTGAACAGGTTGTTGGTCCACAGCCGCAGGGTGTAGCGCTGCGTGTCATAGCTCAGCTGGGCGTTCACCTTGGCGTTGGGCGCCTGGGTGAGGTTCTGGTTGCCCTGCAGGGCGTTGTAGGGGGTGAAATAGACCCGGTCTGTGTAGACCACCGAGGGGATGAAGTGGATTTGCCCCTTGCCAAGTTCCATCACCAGCCAGTCTAGGTGCCCGCTGAACTGCCATTCGGGCGCATAGGGCAGGCGGTTGCCCGCCACAGAGCCCAGCAGCAGCTGCGCCGATTTGTAGCGCGCATCGATATAGGAACCGTTCAGCGCCAGCTTGAGGCCGGGCAGCGGTGTCCAGCTGCCATCGATCTCGGCGCCCTTGATCTGCGATTTGGGCACATTGTCGAGCAGCACCTGCGCGCCTTCGGTCTCGTTGATCTGCTGGTTGCGGTAATTCATCAGGAAGGCGGCCACCGCCAGCGACAGGTGGCCATCGGCAAAGCGGCCCTTGGCGCCGATCTCGTAGGCATCCACGCTTTCGGGCCTGGTGGTGGTGATGGTGGGGCCAAGGAAGCACTGGCCGCAATAGGCCGCGCTGCGATAGCCGCGGCCATAGCTGGCATAGAGCATGTGGCCGCCGGTGAAGGTGTAGTTGATGGCCAGCCGGCCGGTGAGCGCCTGGCTGCTGAGCGGGATGGTGGGCCCCGATGTGTAGCCGCCGGTGGCCGCATTATACGCGCCGAAGACATAGGTGCCCTGGCTGAAGGGGAAGATCGTTGTGTCGGGCGTGCCGGTGTAGAGGCTGGAGGGGGTGAGATAGGAGGTGTAGTTCTGATAGCGCAGCCGGTCCCAGGTGTAGCGCAGGCCCACCGTCACGCCGAGGTGATCGCCGAATTTCTGGTCGGCCTGGGCGAACAGCGCATAGGATTTGCGGATCTGGTCGTAGATCTGGTGGTCCATCGCGGCGCCATCCAGCAGCCAGTAATAGCTGTTCGAGGCATCCTTGTCGTAGCCATAATAGAGGCCGGCCTGGGCATTGGTGTGGCCGGCCGAATAGCTGGCGCGCAGCTCCTGGTTGAACATGGTGAAGCGGTTGCCATAAAGCGTGTCGAGCGGCTGCTGGTAGAGCGGCGATTCCAGCCCTGTGCCTTCCTGCGTGAAGGCCTGGCGCACATGGTCGTAGGAGGTGAGCGACATCAGCGCCACCGCATCGGAGAGCTGGTATTTCACCGTCAGCTCGGCGCCATAGGCATAGACCAGCGAATGGCCCAGGCGCTGGCTGTCGGTCTCGAAGAAGCCCAGCCCCTTTTGCGCCCGGCTGGTGCCCAGCACCGGATTATAGCCATCAGCCCCGGTGCCCAGATTGTAGACGCTGGCCTGCGTGGGGTTGGAACGGCCGATCGTGCCCTTCAGCGTGATATCCAGCCGGTCTGTCGGCTTCACTCGCAAGATGGCGCGGCCGGCCACGGAATCGGTGGAATTGGCATTGGGCTGGCCCAGCGCGATATTGTGGATATAGCCATCGCCATGGGCATAGTTGAAGGCCACCCGCAGGCCGGCCACGCCGTCCTTCAGCGTGGTTTCCACCGCGCCTTCGGCCGTGGCGGTGTTATAGCTGCCATAGCCCAGCTGGATATTGCCATTATCGCCCGACAGGCCCGGCTTGCGCGAGATGAAGTTGATCGCCCCGCCGGTGGTGTTGCGGCCATAGAGCGTGCCCTGGGGCCCGCGCAGCACTTCCACCCGCTCCAGATCGAACAGGTTGAGGCCGTGGGCGGCGCGCGCGGCGATATAGGCATCGTCGAAATAGATGCCCACCGGCGAGGCCTGGTTGGGGTTGTGCTCGTTGGCCACGCCAATGCCGCGCAGGGTGAAATTGGGCTGGCTTTCGCCATAGGGGCTGTTCACCTGCAGCGAGGGCACTTCGCCGGCCAGCGCGCTGGTGTTGGTGATGCCGCGCTTCACCAGATCCTCCTGCGAGAGGGCGGACATGGCGATGGGCACCTTCATCAGCGATTCCGACCGGCGCTGGGCGGTGACGATGATCTCGCCATTGCCGGCAGGGGCGCTGGTGGTGGGGGCATCGGCGTTTTCGGCCAGCGCCGGCGCCCCCCATGCCAGCGATGCGGTGGCACACAGCAGCAGGCTTTTCATCGACACAGACATCCACACCCTCCCGTTATGTTGTTTCAGGCCCGTTATGTTGTTTCAGGCGTGGTTATGGGCGTGTTCGGCGGCAATGGCGAAGTGACGGATTATCGTTATCGGCAAGGGCCGCCTGCGCCAGGCGCGCCAAGGCACCGGCAGG
>DASRYE010000226.1:0-32077 GCA_035653915.1 Novosphingobium sp.
GCACCTCGCCGGCATGAAGGACAGCAAAACCATCATCGCCATCAACAAGGACGAAGACGCACCCATCTTCCAGGTCGCAGACATCGGCCTCGTCGCCGACCTCTTCTCAGCCGTGCCGGAAATCGCCGCCAAGGCCTGAGGAAAACAGCCGCGCACGCACAGGCGGGCCCCTTCAGGGCCTGCCTGCTGCAGCCTTGCGGCCCCTATCCGCCCAGCAGGGCGTAGGTGAGGCCGAAAATGCCCCAAGCCACCAATGCCCCCACGCTGAGGTGGCTCAACGGGCAATTCACCCAGATGATCTGCACCTTTTCCATAAGGCCTCTCCGGCGCCCTGTTCTGCCCAAGGGCTGCCTTGCCCGGCATGATACGCCTGTTGGCGCCGGGTTGAAAGGATTCTTCGGGCCGCCCCCTCAGTCATCGCACCTCTGATCGCGCCTGCCGCCCAAGGATGGACAAATGCCCCCGGCCAAGGGAAACAGATGGGCAGGCGGGATGTGAAAGGCAGCGATGCATGACAGGCGCAAAGAAGGCAGCCGCGAACACGGCCGATCAGCCGATCGACCATCTCATCCTGGGTGGCGGGGCGGCGGCCGTCTCGGCGGCGATTGCCCTGCGGCTGGAAGATCCATCCGCCACCATCACGCTCCTTTGCGCCGATGAGGGCCTGCCCTTCTATCGCCCGGCGCTGTCCAAACAGGCGCTGCTGGGCACTGCGGATGAGGCGCAGATCCTCATCCACCCCGCCAGCTTCTATGCCGAGCAGAACATCCGGCTGGAACTGGGCACAACGGCCATCGCGCTCGACACCGAGGCCAGGGTGGTGAGCTGCGCCAGCGGCGCGCGCTTTTCCTATCGGCGCCTGTTGATCGCCACCGGCGCAAAGGCGTGCCGTCTGGCCCTGCCCGGCGCCGATCTGCCCGGCATCCATCACCTGCGCGATCGGGCCGAATGCGCGGCCATGCGACGAGAAATCGCCGCCGGCGCGCGGCGGGCGATCGTGCTGGGGGGCAGTTTCCTTGGCATGGAAATCGCCATGTCGCTCCGCGATCTGGGGCTGGAGGTAACGGTGATCGAGCAGCGCGAACAGGTGCTGCCGCATGTCGAATCGGGCCGCGTTTCCGATTTCTTCCGCCGCCATGCCGAAGAGCGCGGCCTCAAGGTGCTGTTGTGCGACACGATCACCGCGCTGCATGGCGTGGGCCGGCTGAGCGAGGTGGAGACCCGCTCCGGCCAGCGCCTGGCCTGCGACCTGCTGGTGGTCAGCATCGGCGTGGAGCCGGCCGGCGCCTTCCTTGAGGGCAGCGGCATCGCCTGCGCGCAAGGGCTGGTGCTGGTGGACGAGCAATTGCGCACCAACCGCCCCGATGTGTTTGCCGCCGGCGACATCACCAGCTTTTACGATCCCGTGTTTGGCCGGCGCCGCCATATCGAACATTGGGACAATGCCATCAAGCAGGGCAGGCTGGCCGGGCGCAACATGCTGGGCCAGCGCCTGCGCTACGATGAGGTCTCCTATTTCTTCTGCGATGTGGGCGATATCAGCTTCAGCATGCTGGGCGCGCCCGAGGAGGCGGATGAGCGGATCGCCCGCGGCACGCTGGCATCGCGCTCGCTGGCGTTGTTCTATCTGCGCAACGATGTGCCGCGCGCGCTGCTCTCGGTGGGCCGCCCGGCCGAGGAGACGCGCAGCATCGAGGGGCTGGTGCGCTATCGCGTGAACCTGCGCGCCTGCAAGGCCCGACTCGCTGATCCTGCCTTTCCGCTGGAACAGATCCCCACGCAAACCGTGCTGGTGCTGCAGGGCGGCGGGGCGATGGGGGCGTTCGAATGCGGCGTGGTGGAAGCGCTGGAGGAAGCGGGCATCTTCCCCGATATCGTCGCCGGCATCTCGATCGGCGCGCTGAACGGGGCGATCGTGGCGGGCAACCCGCGCGATGCCAGCGCGGCGCTGGTCTCCTTCTGGTCGCAGCTGGCCATCCCCTCGCCCGCCGCGCTGATCGGCGAGGAGGCCGCCCGCGCGCTCACCGCGGCGCAGATCCTCGCCTTTGGCGTGCCGCATTTCTTCCGCCCGCGCTGGATGCAGCCCTTTGCCGCCAGCCTGCCCAGCAGCTGGACCAGCTTCTACGACATCGGCCCGATGAAGGAGCTGATCGCCCGCCATGTGGATTTCGCGCGGCTGAAGGCCAGCCCGGTGCGGCTGCTGGTGGGCGCGGTCAACGTCACTTCGGGCGAGCTGGAAGTGTTCGACAGCTATACCGACGATCTCACCCCCGATCATGTGCTGGCCAGCGGCAGCCTGCCGCCGGGCTTCCCGTGGACTGAGATCGGCGGCCAGGCCTATTGGGATGGCGGGGTGGTCAGCAATTCGCCGCTCGATATCGTGATGGATCGCTGCGGGCCGGATGGCAAGCAGGTCTATATCGTCGATCTGTTCGCCGGGCGCCGGCCGCTGCCCACCAACATGATGGAGGTGCTGGCCCGGCGCGACGAGATCGTCTATTCCGAGCGGGTGCGCAGCGACCTGCGCCTGCGCGAGATGCAGGGCGCCTATCGCGAGCTGGTGGGGCGGATGCTGGAACTGGTGGATCCGGCCACGCGCGCGCGCATCCGCCAGCGCCCGCTCTATATCGAGCTGATGGGCGATGGCGCGGCCACCGGCATCACCCGCTTCATCCGCCAGGGCCGCGATGGCGAGCCCTCCTCGCGCGATTACGATTTTTCCGACATCGCCATCCGCGCCAACCGCCAGCAGGGCCTGGCGCTGGCCAGGGCCACCCTCGCCGAGCGCGCAGAGGCCCCTGCGGCCCCGCGCGCGGCGGCGGATGCGCCCGCAGCCCCGGCGCCTGTGCCCCTCAGGCGAGCAGATGCTGGCCGGAATCGACCGGAATGATCGTGCCGGTGATCCGCTTTGCGGCAGGGCTCACCAGAAAGGCGGCCAGCGCGCCCACATCGGCCACTTCCACCAGCTCCTGCTCGGGCGCGCGGGCGCGGGCGGCATCCAGCATCTCGTCGAACCGGTCTATCCCGCTGGCCGCGCGTGTGGCGATGGGCCCGGGCGAAATGGCATGGGCGCGGATGCGTTTGGGCCCCAGCTCTGCCGCCACATAGCGGGTGGTGCTTTCCAGCGCCGCCTTCACCGGGCCCATCAGATTGTAATGTTCCACCACCCGTTCCGAGCCATAGAAGGTGAGGCACAGCAGGCAGCCGCCATCGGCCATCAGCGGTTCGGCCAGGCGCGCCATGCGGATGAAGCTGTGGCAGGAGATGTCCATCGCCTCGGCAAAGCCCTGCTGGCTGCTGTCCACCACCCGGCCGTGCAGATCCTCACGCGGGGCAAAGGCGATGGAATGGAGCACGAAATCAAGCCCGCCCCAGCGCGTGCCTGCCTCGGCGAACAGCGCTTCCAGCTGGCCCGGCACCCGCACATCGCAGGGCAGCAGCCATTCGATCCCCAGCCGCTGGGCCACCGGTTCCACAAAGGGGCGCGCCTTCTCGTTGAGATAGCTGGCGCCCAGCCTTGCCCCGCACTGGCGGAAGGCCTCGGCGCAGCCGGCGGCGATGGAATGATCATTGGCAATGCCGATCACCAGGCCGCGCTTGCCGGCCAGATTGACGAGCGGTTCGGTCATCGGTCTATCCTCTTCAGCGTTCATGCACATAGCTGCCCGGCGCCGGGGCCAGCGGCGGAAATTGCGCGCTGCCCATCGCCGGCGGGGCCACCGGCGCGCCGGAATGCGCCCCCAGCCACTGCCCCCAGGCCTCCCACCAGGATCCCTGATGCGCCTCGGCATGCAGCAGCCATTCCTCCGGGTCATAGCCCATCTGGCCTTCCGCCCGGGTCAGCAGGCGATAGCTGCGATGGGGGTGGCCGGGTTCCGACACGATGCCGGCATTGTGCCCGCCGCTGGTCAGCACGAAAGTGATCGGCCCGTGGCTCAGCTGGTGGATCTTGTAGACCGAGCGCCAGGGGGCCACATGGTCGCGCTCGGTGCCCACGGCAAAGATCGGCGCGGTCACATCGGCCAGCGAGATGCTGTGGCCATCCACCCGGTATTTGTCATGCGCCAGCTCGTTTTCGAGGAACAGGCGGCGCAGATATTCGCTGTGCATCGCATAGGGCATGCGGGTGCCATCGGCGTTCCAAGCCATCAGGTCGTTCATCCCCTCGCGCTCGCCCATCAGATAGGTGGTGAGCACGCGCGACCAGACGAGATCGTTGGAGCGCAGGATCTGGAAGGCGCCGCCCATCTGGCTGCTGTCGAGATAGCCGCGGCTCCACATCATGTTTTCCAGCAGGTTGAGCTGGGATTCATCGATGAACAGGCCCAGCTCGCCCGGCTCGCTGAATTCGGTCTGGGCTGCCAGCAGGGTCACGCTGGCCAGCCGCCGGTCCCCCTCGCGCGCCAGCGCCGCGGCGGTGATCGCCAGCAAGGTGCCGCCCAGGCAATAGCCCAGCGCATGGATGGCGCCCGCCCCGGTGATCTCGCCAATCGCCTCCAGCGCGGCCAGCGGGCCCAGCCGGCGATAGGCCTCCATATCGAGATTGCGATCAGCGCCGGTGGGATTGTGCCAGGAAATGGCAAAGACGGTGTAGCCCTGCCCTACCAGCCAGCGGATCAGCGAATTGTCGGGCGAGAGATCGAGGATGTAATATTTCATGATCCACGCCGGCACGATCAGCACCGGTTCCGGCCGCACGGTGCCGGTGGTGGGCGTATATTGGATCAGCTCGATCAGCTCGTTGCGATAGACCACCTGCCCCGGCGTTGCCGCCACTTCCTCGCCCACGGCAAAGCCATCGGTGCCGGCGGGCGGTTCGCCATGGGCCAGCCGGCCCATGTCTTCCAGCAGATAGTGCAGCCCATCCACCAGGCAGCGCCCGCCGGTTTCGGCAATGCGCTGCTGCAGCACCGGGTTGGTGGCGATGAAATTGGTGGGCGCCAGCACATCCAGCAACTGGCGGGCGGCAAAGGCCACCATGTCCTCGTGGTGCCGCTCCACCCCGCGCACGCCGGTGGTGGCCGCATGCCACCATTGCTGGGCCATCAGGAAGGATTGCACCAACAAGTCGTAGGGCGGTTGCTGCCAGGCGGGGTTGTCGAAGCGGTGGTCTTGCGGCAGCGGCTGGATCGCCTGCGGTGCCCTCGCCCCGCAGGCGCTGCCCAGCAACTGTTCGGCAATGCGGGCCCAATCCTGCGCGGCGCGGGCGCCCAGCTGCATCTGCTTGCCGGGCGAACAGGCCAGATGCAGCATCCAGTCTGAACAGGCCTGCGCCAGCGTGCCGGGCGAAAGGCCATGGGTGAGCTGGGCGATGGCGGCCACCGCTGCGCGATCGAAGGTTTCGGCCAGGCCATCCAGCGGATCGGCGGCGGGGGTGGCAGCGGATTGCGGCATCATCCTGTCTCCTTGGCCCGGCGGGCAGCCCGGCGAGCCAGCCCGCGCAATGTCGCATGCTGAGCCGATTCGGCCACCCCCGACAAACGTAAGAGGCGATTATTCCAGCTGTTTGACAAGCACCTGCGCACACTCGGCAGGCGGATTTGACCTGGGCGCCCCATCCGCATATAACCGATAAACAATCACATTGTCCGATATTCGTTCACCAGAGGAACCGAAAATGCGATCGAAACTCTACGCCAGCCCGCAAGAGGCGCTGGCCGGCCTGCTGCATGACGGGATGGTGGTGATGTCGGGCGGGTTTGGCCTGTCGGGCAATCCGGAAAGCCTGATCCCGCAAATCCGCGCGGCCGGCGTGAAGGGCCTGACGGTTATCTCGAACAATGCCGGCGCCGATGGCTTTGGCCTGTGGATGCTGCTGGAAAGCCGGCAGATCGCCCGGATGATCAGCTCCTATGTGGGCGAGAACAAGCTGTTCGAGCAGCAATATCTCTCGGGCGAACTGGAACTGGAGCTGACCCCGCAAGGCACGCTGGCCGAGCGCATCCGCGCCGGCGGCGCCGGCATCCCGGCCTTCTACACCAAAACGGGCGTGGGCACCGTGGTGGCAGAAGGCAAGCCCACCGAGATCTTCGAGGGCGAGGAATATGTGCGCGAGACCTGGCTGCGCGCGGATCTGGCCATCATCAAGGCCTGGCGGGCGGATCCGGCCGGCAACCTCATGTTCCGCAAGACCGCGCGCAACTTCAACCCCAACATGGCCACCGCCGCCAAAATCACCGTGGTGGAGGTGGAGGAGATCGTGCCCGAGGGCACCTTCGATCCCGACTGCATCCACACGCCGGGCATCTATGTGGACCGGATCGTGCTTTCCACCATCAACGAAAAGCGCATCGAAAAGCTGACAACCCGCGTGAAGGAGCCCGCCCAATGAGCTGGAATCGCGATGAAATGGCGGCCCGTGCGGCGCAGGAACTGCAAGATGGCTTCTATGTGAACCTGGGCATCGGCATCCCCACGCTGGTGGCCAACCATGTGCCGGTCGGCATCACCGTCACGCTGCAATCGGAAAACGGCATGCTGGGCATCGGCCCCTTTCCCTATGAGGGCGAGGCCGACCCCGATCTCATCAACGCCGGCAAGCAGACGGTGACGGCGCTGCCCACCAGCAGCTTCTTTTCCAGCGCCGACAGTTTCGCGATGATCCGCGGCGGCCATATCGACATGGCCGTGCTGGGGGCAATGGAAGTGGCCGCCAATGGCGATCTTGCCAACTGGACGATCCCGGGCAAGATGGTGAAGGGCATGGGCGGCGCCATGGATCTGGTGGCGGGCGTGAGGCGCATCGTGGTGGTGATGGACCACTGCGCCAAGGATGGCAGCCCCAAGATCCTGCCGGCCTGCACCCTGCCGCTCACCGGCCGGGGCGTGGTCGATCTCATCATCACTGATCTGGCCGTTATCGCGGTGGACAGGAAGGCCGGCGGGCTGACGCTGGTGGAAACCGCGCCGGGCGTCAGCGTGGACGAGGTGGTGGCCAAGACCGGCGCGCCGCTGGCCATTACTCAGGGAGCCGCATGATGGCCGAGGCGTTCATCTGCGATGCCATTCGCACCCCCATCGGCCGCCTCAACGGCAGCCTGGCCACCATCCGCGCCGATGATCTGGCCGCCCTCCCGCTGCGGGCGCTGATGGCGCGCAACCCGGGCGCCGACTGGGCCGCGCTCGACGATATCCTGCTGGGCTGCGCCAACCAGTCTGGCGAGGATAACCGCAACCTTGCCCGCATGGCCGGCCTGCTCTCGGGCCTGCCCAAGGACGTGCCCGGCGCCACCATCAACCGCCTGTGCGGATCGGGGCTGAATGCCCTGGGGCTGGCCGCGCAGGCAATCCGCAGCGGCGATGCCGATTTCCTGATCGCCGGCGGCGCCGAAAGCATGACCCGCGCCCCCTTCGTGATGGGCAAGGCCGCCAGCGCCTTCGCGCGTGACCAGAAGCTGGAAGACACGACGATGGGCTGGCGCTTCGTCAACCCGGCGATGAAGGCCGCCTGGGGCGTCGACACCATGCCGCAGACGGCCGAGAATGTGGCCGCCGAATGGGGCATCAGCCGCGCCGCGCAAGATGCCTTCGCGCTGGCCAGCCAGGAGAAGGCCGCCGCCGCCCAGGCCAGCGGCCGGCTCGCCGCCGAGATCCTGCCGGTGGACGTGCCGCAGAAGAAGGGCGCGCCGCTTGTCTTCGCGGCGGATGAACACCCCCGCGCCACCAGCCTTGAAGCGCTCGCCCGGCTGAAGCCAGTGGTGCATGCCGATGGCACGATCACCGCCGGCAATGCCAGCGGCCTCAACGATGGCGCGGCGGCACTGGTGATCGCCAGCGAGGCGGCCGCGCGCGCCCATGGGCTGACCCCGCGCGCCCGCGTGGTGGCGATGGCCAGCGCCGGCGTTGCCCCCCGGGTGATGGGCATCGGCCCGGTGGAGGCCACCCGCCGCCTGCTGGCCCGCACCGGCCTCTCGCTGGCCGCTATCGGCGTGATCGAGCTGAACGAGGCCTTTGCCGCCCAGGCGCTGGCCTGCCTGCAGGATCTCGGCATCGATCCGGCCGATCCGCGCGTCAACCCCAATGGCGGGGCGATCGCGCTGGGCCATCCGCTGGGCATGTCGGGCGCACGCATTGCGCTCAGCGCCGTGGAGGAGCTGCAGCGCAGCAGCGCCCGCCATGCGCTGGCCACCATGTGCATTGGCGTGGGCCAGGGCATTGCCGTGCTGCTGGAGCGGGTCTGAACCAACCACTCGACAGGGCGCGCGGGCGATGCCATGGCAAGCGGGGTGAGCACATCCGATCCCGATTTCATGCAATCGCTCGCGCGCGGGCTCCAGGTGCTGGAAGCCTTTGCCGAACTGGGCCCGGGGCAAACCATCGCCAGCCTGGCCCGCCACACCGGGCTGGCCCGCGGGGTGGTGGCGCGCTGCCTGCACACGCTGGCGGCCACCGGCTATGTGGAGCAGGCCGGTCGCCAGTTTGGCGTGCGCGGCAAGGTGCTGCGGCTGGCCGAGGGGTTTCTGGCCGATGGCTCGCTGCCGGCGCTGGCCCAGCCGCTGCTGGAACAGCTGCGTGACGAGCTGGGCGAAAGCTGCTCGCTGGGCGTGCTGGATGGGGCGCAGGTGCTTTATGTGGCGCGCGCCTCGCGCAGCCGGATCATGGCGGTGGGGCTGCATGTGGGCAGCCGCTTGCCGGCCTGGTGCACGTCCATGGGCCGGGTGCTGCTGGCCGCCCTGCCCGCAGCGCAGCGGGCCGCGCTGATCCCCGCCACGCTGCCCGCCCACACCGCCCACACGATCACCGATCCCGCCCGGCTGGCCGCCGTGCTGGACGAGGTGGCGCACAGCGGCATGGCGCTGGTCGATCAGGAGCTGGAAGTGGGCCTGCGCTCGGTAGCGGTGCCGGTGCGCGATGGGCGGGGGCAGGTGGTGGCCGCGCTCAACATGGGCGTCAACGCGCTGGCGCATGAGCCGGAGGCGCTGCGCCAGACCATCGCCCCGCGCCTGCGCCAGGCGGCAGAGCGGCTGGGCGCCAGCCTGCCATCAAGGGATTAGGGCGCAAAAAAGGGGCAAGGGCCCATGGCCCCTGCCCCCCTTTTCTCAGGCCCCAGAGGACCTTAACCCATGCCGGGCCTCAGCCCATCGTGGGGATCACGAAAGCGTTGCCGCCATCGGCGCTGCCATCGGGCCAGCGGGCGGTCACGGTCTTCACCTTGGTCCAGAACTTCACGCCTTCCATGCCGTGCTGGTTGGTGTCGCCAAAGGCGCTGCGCTTCCAGCCGCCAAAGGTGTGATAGGCCACCGGCACCGGGATCGGCACGTTGATGCCCACCATGCCCACATTCACGCGGGCGGCAAATTCACGCGCGGCATGGCCGTTGCGGGTAAAGATGGCCACGCCATTGCCATACTGGTGCTTGCTGGGCAGGGCCACGGCGGTCTCGAAATCGGCCGCGCGCACGATCTGCAGCACGGGGCCGAAGATCTCGTTGTGGTAGCTGTCCATCTCGGGCGTCACATGGTCGATCAGCGTCGGGCCGACGAAGAAGCCGTTCTCGTGGCCCTGCAGCTTGAAGCCGCGGCCATCGACGAGGATCTTGCCGCCTTCGGCCTCGCATTTGGCGATCCAGTCCTCGATCCGCGCCTTGTGCTGGGCGGTGACGACCGGGCCATAATGCGCCGCCGGATCGTTGGAGACGCCCACCTGCAGGCTCTCGATCTCGGGCAGCAGCCGGTCGATCAGCCGCTCGGCCGTGCCCTCGCCCACCGGCACCACCACCGGCAGCGCCATGCAGCGCTCGCCCGCCGAGCCAAAGGCCGCACCGACGAGATCGTTCACCACCTTGTCGAGATCGGCATCGGGCATGACGATGCCATGGTTCTTGGCACCGCCCATCGCCTGCACGCGCTTGCCATTGGCAGCGCCGCGCTCATAGACGTAATTGGCGATGTCGGAGGAGCCGACAAAGCTGATCGCGCCGATCGCCGGATGATCGAGGATGGCGTCCACCATTTCCTTGTCGCCATGCACGCATTGCAGCACGCCTTCGGGGGCGCCTGCTTCCAGCATCAGCTGCGTCAGGCGCACCGGCACCGAGGGATCGCGCTCGGAAGGCTTGAGGATGAAGGCATTGCCGCAAGCGATCGCCACGCCAAACATCCACATCGGGATCATCGCGGGGAAGTTGAACGGCGTGATGCCCGCGCCAATGCCGATCGGCTGGCGCATGGAGTAAACATCGATGCCCGGGCCCGCGCCATGGGTATATTCGCCCTTCAGCGCATGGGGGATGCCGCAGGCAAATTCCACCACTTCCAGCCCGCGCTGGATATCGCCCTTGGCATCGGCCACCACCTTGCCATGCTCGCTGGCCAGCAGCTCGGCCAGCTCCTGCATGTTGGCCTCGACCAAGCGCTTGAACTCGAACATCACGCGGGCGCGGCGCTGCGGGTTGGTGGCCGCCCAGGCCGGCTGCACCGCCAGCGCCTTGGCCACCGCCGCATCCAGCAGCGCGGCATCGCCCAGCGCCACTTCCGCCTGAACCGCGCCCGTGTTGGGGTCGAACACCGGGCTCTTGCGGGCCGGCACACCGCCGCCGCCCACGATCACATGGTCAATCAGTCGCATTTCGCTTCAACTCCGTTCAGGCATCCTTGATTTGCACCCAGCATTATCCCCTCGAAAATTGCGGGCAACTCTCAATAAAGCTGATATGACCTGCAAATATGCAGGATGCCGACTGGAGCGATTATCAGGCCTTTCTCGCCATAGCCCGCGCGGGCCAGCTGGCGGGCGCGGGCCGCATGATGGGGCTGAATGCCACCACCATCGGCCGGCGGCTGCGGCGGCTGGAAAGCCGGCTGGGCACCACCCTGTTCGAGCAGACCCGCGAGGGCCAGCTGCTGACACCGGCCGGCGAGGCGCTGCTGGCCGCCGTGGAGCAGATGGCCCAGGCCGCCAGCGGCGTGGAGCCGGCCAGCAGCGCCAACGGCCCCAGCGGCAGCGTGCGCATCAGCGTGTCGGAAGGGTTTGGCAGCTGGATCGTGGCGCGCCATCTGGGCGATTTTGCCAAGCGCTATCCGGGGCTGGCGATCGATCTGGTGGCCTCCAACGGCTTCCTCAGCCCCTCGCGCCGCGAGGCGGATATCGCCGTGCTGCTCTCGCGCCCGCAGACAGGGCCGCTGATCGCCCGCAAGCTGGCCGATTATGCGCTGCGCCTCTATGCCAGCCCCGCCTATCTGGCCGGGCACGCGGCGATCACCGGCCCGGCCTGCCTTGCCCATGGCCACCAGCTGATCGGCTATATCCCCGATCTCGTCTATGCGCCCGAGCTGAACTATCTGACCGAGATCGCCCCCGATCTGGCCGCGAGCCTGCGCTCCTCCAGCATCCTGGCCCAGCACCGGCTGCTGGCGGCGGGCGCCGGCATTGGCGTGCTGCCCTGCTTCATCGGCGATGCCGATCCGGCGCTGGTGCGCGTGCTGCCCGACCGCACCATCACCCGCGCCTTCTGGCTGGTGACGCACAAGGACACCCACCAGCTGCAGCGCATCCGCCTCGTCACCCGCTGGCTGGCCGATATCGTGAAGGCCGATGCCCGGCTGCTGGCGCCTTGAGGGCACCACAGCCGCGCCGGCGCCATCGATAGGCCGCTATCCACAGCATGGGCTGGAACGCCGCCCCGCCCCGTGCCAGCCTTGCCGGCAAAAGCCAGACCGAAGGGAGACACACTTGGCCGCTCACCCCACCCCATCGCCCCGCCTGGCAGGCAGGATCTAGCGATGGCCGCATTCACCTTCCACCACGGCGGCGTGTCCGTGCCCAGCCTCGATGAGGCGATCGCCTGGTATGGCCATGTGCTGGGCTTTGAACTGGAGCGGCGCTTCTTCATCGAGGCGGCCGGCAGCCACACCGCCATGGTGCGCAAAGGCCCGCTGCGCTTCGAGATCTTCGAAGTGGCAGGCGCGGCCCCCCTGCCCGAAGACCGCCGCCACCCCCCGCGCGACATCAAGACCCATGGCAACAAGCATGTCGCCTTCCGCGTGGCCGATATCGAGGCGTTTCTCGTCGAGATGGAAGAAAAGGGCGCCGATATCGCCTTTGTCGTGCGCGAGGCGTTCGGCAAGGGCTGCTTCATCCGCGATTGCGCAGGCAATCTGATCGAATTCGTCGAAGAGCCCGAAGGCTGAAAAAAGGGGGCAGGTGCCAGGGGCTGCCCCCTCGCACCTGCCCTTTGCCTTACACCGGTTCGGCCAGCTTGGCGCGGATGCGTGCAGTCAGCTCCACCGGGTCGCCAGCGGTTTCCGGGTGCATTTCCCACTCGCCCAGCTGGATAGAGCTGGTGCCCACCAGCTTGGCCCGCTCGAAGCGGCGCTGCATGAAGGCCGCAAGCGCCTCATCCAGATCGCGCGTGGCCAGCTCCTCTGCCAGCACCACCGCATCTTCCACCGCCATCGCCGCGCCCTGGCCCAGATGGGGCGTGGCCGAATGGGCAGCATCGCCGATCAGCACCACCCGGCCCTGATACCAGGGGGCGGGCATGATGCAGGCTTCCAGCGGGCGATAGACCACCAGCGCCGGATCGATCACCGCCTTGGCCGCCTCGCCCAGCAGGCCGCCATAGCCGGCCAGGCGCTTGCGCATTTCCTCGGCCAGCGTCTCGGGCGCGAAGCGCGGATTGCCCTTCTCCTCGATGACCGCGAAGATATACATCTCGCTCGGCGTCAGCGGGCAATAGCCGGCCTTGCCGTTGAAACCGTTCTGGCCATTGCCGATGTAGATGTCGGACCATTCGAGATCAGCCGGCCGCGGCACGTTGTAGCGCCACACGCCCTGGCCGGTGAACTGCGGCCGGGCATCGGGCCACAACGCCTTGCGCACGGCCGAATAATTGCCATCGGCGCCGATCAGCAGGTCGTAGTGGCCGGTGGTGCCATCCGAGAAGGCCACGTCCACCCCATCGCCCTTGTCCTCGAAGGCGGTGAAGGTAACGCCCAGGCGCACCGCAATGCCCAGCTCGCGCACCTTTTGCGTCAACACCTCATGCAGCGCCGGGCGGGTGAGGCCAAGATCGCAGGGCAGGCCATCGACCTGCGCATCGCCGGGCAGTTCGGCAATGGTGTTGCCCGCCGCATCCTTGAAGCGCGCGCCCTTGTAGGGGTAGCCCGCCGCCACCGCCGCATCGCCCAGCCCCAGTTCGGCCAGCGCGCGGATGAAATTGGCCTGCACGATGATGCCGACATGATAGACCTTCCAGTCCTTGTCGCGCTCCACCACTTCCACCGCCAGGCCCCGCTGATGCAGGCCAATGGCCAGGGCCAAACCGCCCACGCCGCCGCCGATGATGCAGATCTTCTGTGCCTTTGCCATGCTCGCTCTCCTTATTCGGCCGCTTCGGCGGCAATGTCTGTGGCAGGAACGCCTGCGGGTGTAGTGTTGGCCGGTTTGGGGTCTGCCGGCAGGAAGCGCAGCTGCTCGTCGCGCGCATAGGTCACGTCCCAGTTGGGCGTGGGCATCATCCATTGCGGCAGATCATGCATGAAGATCGCCGTGCCAAAGGCGCCATCCCACACGCGCGGCTTCCAGCTGTCGTCCACGCAGTCGCAATCGGCGCCATATTCCATGTCGCCGCCCAGCGCCGGCATGTTGAGATAGAGGAAGGCGGCGCTGGTCAGCCGGTGGCGGCCAAGGCCCCAGTTGCCGGCAAAATCATAGCCCAGCCGGTCGAGGTGGTTCTTGCCCACCATGATCTCGTCGATATCCTCCAGCTCGAAATTGGCGTGGTGGAATTTCAGCGTGCCATCAAAGCCGGGCATCGGCGCCTGGGCGTTGGCCAGAAAGATGTTGTGGTGCTCGAAAGCGGCGCTGGCGCGCATGTAGACGCCAAAGCCCTTCTGCACGTCGGTGATGCGAAAACCCAGCCGGTCGCGGTAGTATTCCAGCGCTTCCTGCACATCGGGGAAGGTCCACACGGCGTGGTGGATGCGCTTTGGCGTGGCACGGGCCAGCCATTTGCGCGGCTGGTTCAGCCGGCCGACAAGGCCCGGCGTGTTGGCCGGGCTGGGCGCGCCATGCACCGCGCGCGGCGTCCAGTGCTGCAGCGCCACCGCCTGGCCGAAGGGGGTGACGAAGTGGACAACGCCCTCGGCATCGGTGGCCAGCTGATGATCGCGGGCAAGATCGTCGGTCAGCCGCTTCAGGGCGGCGGCATTGTCCACGCTCCACACGCATTCCACCACGCCAATGCCGGTTTGCGCATGGCCCTGCGGCAGATCCGGGTGGCCGCGCAGCAGCAGCAGCACCTCGGCGCCGTTCATCACCTCGAAGCGGCTGGAAGTGGCATCGCCCGCGATGAAGCTGAGGCCATAATCGGTGAAAAAGCGTGTGGTGGTGGTGAGGTCATCGACCAGAAACACCAGCCGGCGAATGCCTGTGATTGCCATTTCCTGCATCTCCCTTGCGTGTTGCGCAAGGAATGGCGCGAGGCGGCCGCCGGCTGGTTGATCGCGATCAATTCTGATTTATGGAAATTACCGCTGCAGTTGCATCGGTTTCATGGATGGATAAACCGCCCCTCCTCAGCGCCGGAACAAGAGCGTGACGAGGAACAGAATGGTCTTGGCATCCAGCAGTTTAAGCGCGGCGCGCGCTTCTGCCGGGGTCAATTTGGCCACCATCGGCATGGCGCCGAAGATCTTGCCGCGGATGACCAGCGCATCACCCTCGCGCTCAATCTTGCGCACGGTCATCAGTTCCTTGTCGTTGGCATCGAGCACGCGCATCTGCGGCGGCTTGCTATTCTGGCTCATCAGATCGCCCCTCCACACACCTTGTCGAAATCGATACCCATGTCGTCCATCATCTGGATGGCCGTGGCGCGCCCGGCGCCAAACACGCCGCCGCCCGGATGCATGAACGGCCCGACGAGATAGAGCCCTTCCACCTGCGGCACGCGGAAAGAGCCGAGATCGGGCGTGGGCCGGTGGCCGACAGACTGATACATGAAGGGCGCGCAGCCGTGGATATCGCCCTTGAGGAAGCTGGCGGGGCTGTCGCGCTCATGATCGATGGGCGAGCGGATGAGGCGACCGGTGATGTTGTCGTCGGTCAGGTTCGCATAGAACTTGCGGTATTGGGCCAGGGCCGCATCGGCCACTTCTTCCTTCTTCTCGTCCCACGCGGCATGGCCGCCCTCGAACAGTTCGTAGGGCGCGAAATTGACGCCATAGAACACGCCCGCCCCTTCCGGCGCCCGGCTGGGATCGAAGATGGTGTTGTCACCCCCGGCGATCAGCCGCGGCGCGGTGAGGCCCCGGCGCAGCTTGTCATATTCCAGCAGCATCTCGCGGATGGTGTAGAAGTCCATCAGCTCGGTCATCATGGCATTGGTTTCATTGCCCACCTTGAGCCTCAGCCGCTCCTTCAAGGTGAGATGGGTGAGGTTGATCGAGAAGGTGGACGGGGTGACGCGCTCGGCCCGCTGCAGCACGGGCTCGGGCGTTTCGGCCACGAATTTGCGCAGCACATGGGGGTGGATGGCGCCGATCACGCCGTCTTTCGCCATGAAGGTTTCGCCGGTGGTCAGCTCCAGCCCGGCCGCCTTGCCGCCCGAGACGATCACGCGCGCCACCTCGGCATTGCAGCGCACCTCGCCGCCCCAATGCTCGATCGCGCGCACCAGCGCCTTCGACAGCTGGCCCGAGCCGCCCTTGGGCATCGAGCAGCCATAGGTGTGGATGATGCCCGGCATCAGGAAGGCGCCCATGCCGGTGCCCAGCTCGTCGGGCATCTGCAGGTTTTCGGTCACCATCCGCACGATGTGAAGCTTGAGGAGATCGCTCTCGAAATACTGCTCCACCACATCGAGCGCCGAGCGGCTCATCACATCGAGCAGGAAGCGGCCCTCGTCGGACTGGTCCATCATCGCCACAAAGGCGCCCATCGGGAAGGGCGGCATGTAGAGCCCCGACATGAACATCGGCAGGGCGGCCATGCTGGCCCTGGCAAAGCCGCGATAGGCCTCGGCATCCTTGGGGCTGAAGCTGGCGATCTCCTCGCAGGTGCGATCCAGATCCTTCCAGCTGCGCACGATCGTGCCATCTTCCCAGATCGAGGCATGCGGCAGATCGGGATAGATATATTCCAGGCCAAAGCGCGAAAGCAGGCCCAGTTCGTCCTCGCGCAGCATGGGGTTACCCTGGATCATGATATGCACGTTGGAGTGCTCGTCATGCCAGAAGCCGGGCTGGATCAGCTCGCGCGTGGAAACGCCGCCGCCGAAATGGGGCTTCCTTTCCAGCACCAGCACCTTCTTGCCGGCCTTGGCCATATAGGCGGCGGCGGTGAGGCCATTGTGGCCTGCGCCCATCACCACGATGTCATAGTTGCTCAATGGTTCTCTCCCGAAAAGAAGGCGCGGAACGGGGCCAGGCCCGGCACGTGCGAGGCGCAGCCGCCATCGGCCACCAGCACCTGGCCGGTGATGTTGCGCGCCGCATCGCTGGCCAGGAAGGCCACCGCCTCGGCAATGTCTTCCGGCTCGCCCAGCTGGGTGCGCAGGGTTTCGCCCTCCACCGCGGCGCGCAAAGGCGGCGGGAAGGCCTCGCGCAGGGCCGGCGTCATCGTCATGCCCGGCGCCACCGCGTTGCAGCGCACGCCATGGATGCCGTGGCTGGCCGCGATCGCCCGGGTCATCTGGATGATCGCCGCCTTGCTGCTGGAATAGGCCGCCTGGATGATATGCCCCTGCAGCGCCAGATTGCTGACGGTGTTGACGATATTGCCATGCGTGGCGCGCAGGTGCGGCAGCGCCGCCCGGCAGCCGATCATCGTGCCGCGCACATTCACCGCATAGGTGCGGTCCCAGAGGGCGGTGTCCATCGCTTCCACATCGCCATCGGCGCGGGCGATTTCCGGGCTCAGCAGGGCGGCATTGTTGTGCAGCACATCCAGCTGGCCGAAATGGCTGAGGGTGGCCGCCACCATCGCCAGAATGCTCTCTTCGCGCTCCAGATCCAGCCGGATCGCCAGCGCGTCCGGCAGTTCGGCGGCCAGGGCCTCGGCGCGTTCGAAGGCAATGTCGGCAATCGCCACCTTGCCACCGCGCGCCGCGATCAGCCGCGCGGTGGCAGCACCAATGCCGCCAGCCCCGCCGGTGATGAGCGCAACCTTGCCGTCCATGCGGATGGCGTCTTGTGCCATCTTGTCTCTCCCCTTGAATTGGTTTGTGAGGCAGGGTTTAAGGCGGCGCTGCGCAAGCGGAAAGACGGCACTTTTTTGTGCCCTCGCCGCCCCATGGAACAGGCAATGACAGACGGTATCCCGCAACATCTGGGCGCGCGCATCGCAGCGCTGGCCGAAGAGATGGCCCGCCACGGCAACCACCGCGAGGCGCCCGTGCGCGAGGTGATGGCCAAGCTGGGCGACAGGTGGTCCACGCTCATCCTCATCGTGCTGGAAATGGGCGAGTGGCGCCATGCCGATCTGAAGCGCGTGCTGGTGCAACTGTCGGCGGAAAAGGCGATTTCGCAGCGGGTGCTGACGCTGAAACTGCGCGCGCTGGAACGCGATGGCTTCGTTGAGCGGCGGGCCACCGCGGATGTGCCGCCGCGCGTATCCTATCGGCTGACGGCACTGGGCGAAAGGCTGGCGGCCGAGGCGCGGCGGATGATCGGCTGGGTGAACAGCCAGGCCGGCGCCATCGAGGCGGCCCGCCAGGCCTTCGACATGCGGGAGGACTGAGGCGGGAGCCCATCCTCCCGCGCCCCTCAGCGCCCGCTGTTCAGCTGCTGGAACTGGGCGGCGATGGCATCGCGGTGCACTTCGGCCAGCGGCGCGATCGGCACCACATTGCCATTGCCGCGCGCGGCCGGCCCGCCTTCCTGCGCATAGGCCGACAGCCGCTCCACCACCCAGCGCAGGGCCCGGTCGTTGTTGTTCGACAGGTGCCACTGGATCGCCTCGCGGATGGGCGGAATGTCGAACGGCATCTCGCGCATCACCAGCGGCAGGTTCTTGGTCACCTGGGTGGCCAGGCGGCGGTGCATGGTGGCCACGCGCTGCGTGCCCAGCACCAGCCCGGGCAGCGAGAGGAAGCTGGGCGCCACCACCTCGATGCGGCGCTGGGTTTTCTGGCGGCGCACGAACCAGTCGTCGAAAGCGGGGGTGCGGGCGCGGCCGAAGCGCGCCGTCACATGGCCCAGGGCGAAATATTTCTCGCGGGTCATGTCGCCGGCCATCGCCGGGTTGGCGGCATCGCCCACCACCACGTAATCATCCTCGAACAACAGCTGGCTGGGATGATCGGCGCTGATCGCATAGTCGATCGTCAGCAGCAGGTCGATCTGGCCGCGCTCCAGCGCTTCCACCACATTGTCGCTCATCGGCTGGATCTCGAAGCGCAGGTGCGGCGCTTCCTTTTCCAGCATCACCAGCGCGCCGGCCAGCAGCACCTGGGTGGAATAGTCCGACGCCATGATACGCACCAGCCGGTCGGCCGTGGCCGGATCGAAGGCCGGGGCAATGGCGATGGTGGTGCGGATCTGCTCGAGCACGGTGCGCACCGGCTCGATCAGTTCCTCGGCGCGGGCGGTGAGCACCATGTTGCGCCCCTTCACCACCAGCAATTCATCGCCGAAATAGTCGCGCAGGCGGCCCAGCGCGCTCGATGTGGCCGATTGCGACAGGCACAGCCTGTCTGCCGCCAGCGACACGCTCTTTTCCGACAGCAGCGCATCAAGCGCCACCAGCAGATTGAGATCCAGCCTTTGGAACCGCATGAGGCCAACCTTTCCCTATTCCAGCGTCTGAAGCGCGCTGGCAACAAGGGTAGCAAGATCGCCATCATGGGCAAAGCCCGCTTTCTCGGCGGCGGGCGTGGAAAGCGGCGGCTGTGCCCCGAAAGCCACTTCCAGCGCCGCATCGGGCCGATAGCTGACCAGATCCGTGCCCACGCCGCACTGGCGGGCGATCTCGGCCGCCATATCGCCCATGGTCACGCGCAGCGCCGGCAGGGTGACAGCGCGGGTGGGCGGCAGCAGCGCGGTATCCAGCGTGAGCGCGTGGAGGAAATTGGCCGCGCAGCGCGCCACCGATTGCGCCCAGATCGTGGCGCCGGCCGAAACCGGGCAGGTGAACGCCTCACCGGCGGCCAGCGCGTGGAACAGGTCGCTCATGAAGGCGCTTTTCATGCCGCTGGGGCCCTTGGGGCGGGCGAGGATCCCCGGCAGGCGCACCGTCACCCCTTCCAGCCAGCCGCGATTGGCAAACAGCGCCACCGCATCTTCCATCATCGCCTTGTGGCCGCCATAGATCATCTTGGGGCTGAGCGGGCTGGCATCATCGACAAAGGCCGGCAGCGGATCGCCGAACACCGCGATGGAACTGGCATAGACAAAGCGCGGCACGGTGCCGCCCGGCCCCTTGCGGGCAGCGACATCCTCCATCAGGTCATACATCGCATCGAGGTTGATGCGGCGCGAGGCGGCAGGGTCGGCCTCGGCAGCGCCGCCGGGCACGGTGGCCAGATGGATAACGCCGGCAACGCCGCCCGCCAGCGCCGGCGCGGCAAGGGCGGCCGCGCGCACATCGGCATCAGCCAGATCGCCAGCGATAGCCAGAAGGCCAGCGCCGGTTTCCAGCGCCGCCACATCGCGGTCCATCGCCACCACATCATGACCCTGCGCCAGCAGCCCCGCCACGATCCGCCGCCCGACAAAGCCGGCAGCGCCGGTCACGATAATGCCCATCTTGCTCTCCCCGGCCGCGCAGCCCTTGCATGGGGCGCTGCGGCCACGTCTGTTTCCAGCCTGCCGCCTAGCGCGCGCCCCCTCGCCTGTCTCACCCATTGTGTAGATAGCAGCTTATCTACGCTTCGGGTTTGAATGGCGCGGCCACCGCTTGTTAGGTGGGGCGAGAAGATTTCTAGGGAGAATGCAATGGAAGGGCTGCGCACGCTGATCGTGGGCGGGGGGATTGGCGGCATGGCGGCAGCGATCGCATTGGCCGAACGCGGCGCGGCCGTGGAACTGATCGACCTCGACCCCAACTGGCGCGTCTATGGCGCGGGCATCACCATCACCGGGCCCACGCTGCGCGCCTATCGCCGGCTGGGCCTGCTGGACCAGATCAAGGCGCAAGGGGCGATCACTACCAAGACCCGCCTGTTCCGCTATGATGGCACCCACATCAAGGATCTCGACGAGCCGGTGATCGAGGAAGGGCTGCCGGCCACCGGCGGCATCATGCGGCCCGTGCTGCACCGGATCATGCAGGCGCGCGTGCAGGAACTGGCGATCCCGGTGCGCCTGGGCCTCACCGTGACGGCGCTGGAAAACACCGGCGCGGGCGTCGATGTCACCTTCTCGGATGGCAGCCAGGGCCATTATGCGCTGGTGGTGGGCGCCGACAGCGTGTTCTCCACCGTGCGCGAGATCGCCTTCCCGCACATGGGCGCGGCCCAGCCCACCGGCCAGGGCTGCTGGCGCATTTCCATCGCCAAGCCGCCGGGGCTGGAATATGGCGAGTTCTATCTGGGCCATGACAACCCCTGCGGCATCACCGCCTGCGCGCCCGACAGCGTCTATATGTGGATGCTCACCCGCCATGTGGAGCGCGAGACCTTCCTCACCGAGGCCGAGCTCTATGACGAGCTGAAGCGCCAGCTGGCCGATTTTGGCGGCAATGCCGGCTGGATCCGCGACCATATGACGATGGACGACTGGATCAACTATCGCCCGCTGGCGGCGGTGTTGCAGCCGGCGCCCTGGTCTGTCGGGCGGATCGTGCTGCTGGGCGATGCGGTGCATGCCACCACCCCCCACCTCGCCTCGGGCGCGGGCATGGCGGTGGAAAGCGGCATCGTGCTGGCCGAGGAGCTGGAGCGGGCCGACAGCGTGGAAGCGGCGCTCGCCGCCTATGAGGCGCGGCGCTTCGATCGCTGCCGCGATGTCATCGAATCGAGCGTGAAGATCGGCCAGCTGCAGCTCGATCATGCCTCGCCCCAGGCCCATGCCGAAGTGCTGGAAGGGGCGCTGGCCCGGCTGAACCAGCCCTTCTGAGCCAGGCTGCGGGAGAGCGGGCCGGCCGGCCCCTCTTCCGCAGCGCCGGCCGGCTGCGGCCGGGCGCCGGCAAAGCTTGTCTTGCTGCGCCGCAGCGTGTATATGGCTGGCCAAGGCCAAGGTGGTGGCAATTGTTCACCGCCGGGCCGGGCAGCGTGAGGGCGCGGTTTTGGCCATGCCCGCCCGGCCTTTGCACAGGCCCTTCTGCCATATCCGGAATGCGCCTTTCACGCGGGGTTGCCTTCATCCATCCCCGCTCCGGCGCGCGGCCTCGCGTGCCGGCGCCCGCTGTGAAAGACGCTCATGTCCTATTTTTCCGATCTTGGCCTTGCCGAACCGATCCTGCGCGCACTGGCCGAAAAGGGCTATGCCGATCCCACCCCGATCCAGCGCCAGGCGATCCCCGCGCTGATCGAGGGCCGCGATATCCTCGGCCTGGCGCAGACCGGCACCGGCAAGACCGCTGCCTTCGCCCTGCCCTCGCTGCACCGCCTGGCGGCCGATCGCAAGCCGAAGAAGCCGGCTTCCTGCCGCATGCTGGTGCTCTCGCCCACGCGTGAGCTGGCCGCGCAGATTGCCGAGAACATGCGCTTTTATGCCAAGCACCTGCCGCTGAGCGTGCAATGCGTGTTTGGCGGCGTGCCGGCGCCCAAGCAGGCCCGCGCGCTGGTGCCCGGCTGCGACATTCTGGTGGCCACCCCCGGCCGCCTGCTCGACCTGATCGACAGCCGCGCGCTGACCCTGCGCGATGTCGAGATCTTCGTGCTCGACGAGGCTGACCAGATGATGGACCTGGGCTTCATCGTGCCGCTGAAGCGCGTGGCCCGCCTGCTGCCGCAGCAGCGCCAGAGCCTGTTCTTCTCGGCCACCATGCCGCAGGCGATCGAGGAACTGGGCAAGCAGTTCATCAACAACCCCGTGAAGGTGGAAGTGGCCCCGCAATCCACCACCGCCGAGCGGGTGGAGCAGAACGCCATCTTCGTCAGCCAGCCGGAAAAGCAGGCGCTGATGACGATCATCCTGCGCAACGGCCTGGCCTCGAACGAGATCGACCGCTGCCTCGTCTTCTGCCGCACCAAGCATGGCGCCGATCGCATCGTGCGCTTCCTCACGCCCGCCGGCATCCCGGCCGCCGCCATCCATGGCGACAAGTCGCAGGCCCAGCGCACCGCCGCGCTGAAGGGCTTCCGCGAGGGCAATGTGCGCGTGCTGGTGGCCACCGACATTGCCGCGCGCGGCATCGATGTGACCGGCGTGTCGCATGTGTTCAACTTTGACCTGCCCAATGTGGCCGAGCAATATGTCCACCGCATTGGCCGCACCGCGCGCGCCGGCGCCGATGGCATTGCCCTGTCGCTGGTGGCTGAGGACGAGCGGCCCTATCTGAAGGCCATCGAGCGGCTGACCGGCGTGAAGCTGGCCCTGCAGCCCCTGCCCGAGGATTTCCTCAAGGAAGCCTCGCGCCTGCCCGCCCCTGCCAAGCGCGCCCGTGGTGGCGAAGGCAATGGCGGCCGCGGCGAGGGCGCGCGCGGCGGGCGTGATGGCGGGCGCGATGGCGGCCGGGGCCAGGGCGGCGGCGGCCGCAGTGAAGGCGGCCGCAGCGAAGGCGGCCAGCGTGATGGTGGGCAGCGTGATGGCGGCCGGGGCGCCCGGCCCGAGGAAGCCCGCGCCAAGCGCCGCTTTGGCGAAGGCCGCGAGGAGCGCGTGCGTGATGGCCAGCGCTCGTCCGGCCAGCGCGAGAACGACCGCGCCCGCGCCGAACGCCGCCAGACCGAGCGCCGCGCCGGCGAACAGCGCGCCGACCAGCGCAGCGCCCGCCCCTCGGCCCGCAGCAATTTCGATCCGCTGCGCGAAAACACCGATGCCCCGGCCCGCCGCCAGGGCCAAGGCCGCCGGGGCTGAGGCCCTAACCTCTGGAAAACCCGCGGGGGCCCCCTAGCCGGCGCCCCCGCCACTGGCTAACCCTGCCGGCGTGAGCGCATCCATCATCATTGGCGAGGATTCCAAGGGCAGCCCCTTGCGGATCGATATCGAGGAATTGCTGGCCACGCGCCTTCTGGTGCAGGGCAATTCCGGCTCGGGCAAGTCGCATCTGCTGCGCCGGCTGCTGGAGGAATCGGCCGCCCTGGTGCAGCAGGTGGTGGTGGATCCGGAAGGCGATTTCGTCACGCTGGCAGAGCCTTTCGGCCATATCGTGGTGGATGGCGCGGCCTATACCACGGCCGAGCTGGTGCGCCTGGCCAATCGCGTGCGCCAGCATCGCGCCAGCGTGGTGCTGGCCCTCGACGGGCTGGAGATCGAGGCGCAGATGCGCTGCGCCGCCACTTTCCTCAACACCCTGTTCGATGCCCCGCGCGAGCAATGGTATCCCGCGCTGGTAGTGGTGGACGAGGCGCAGATGTTCGCGCCCGCTGCTGCCGGCGATGTGTCGGACGAGGTGCGCCGCCTGTCGCTGAGCGCGATGACCAACCTCATGTGCCGCGGGCGCAAGCGCGGCCTTGCCGGCATCATCGCCACCCAGCGGCTGGCCAAGCTGGCCAAGAATGTGGCGGCAGAGGCCAGCAATTTCCTCATGGGCCGCACCTTCCTCGATATCGACATGGCCCGCGCGGCAGACCTTCTGGGCATGGACCGGCGCCAGGCCGAAACCATCCGCGATCTGGCGCGCGGCCAGTTTCTGGCGCTGGGCCCGGCGATCACGCGGCGGCCGGTGTCAGTGCGGATCGGCGGGGTGCGCACCAAGAGCCAGGCGATCTCCACCGGCCTGCTGCCGCCGCCCGAAGTGACCGGCGAGGACCTCCACGCGCTGCTCCACGCTGCCCCCAGCGAGGAGGAAGCGGCGCTGGCCGAGGCGCCCGCCCGCCTGCTGCCGCGCGCCGATGCCGGCACGCTGATCGATCAGATCTCCAGCTTTGCCATGGCCGCTGCCCCCGGCGAGGAGCCGCTGCCCGCCAGCCCCGGCGATGATCTGTTTGCCGCGGCCAGCGTGCCCGCCCCGCCCAGCCTGCCGCCCGAGGAAGTGCAGGCGATCCTGGCCGAGATCATGGCCGATATCGCCACCGAGCCCGATTGCACCTTCCAGCCCGCCGCCAGCCTGTTCCAGGATTTCTCGGTGCGCTGCCGCATGCGCCGCATCGGCAATCATGTGGGCGATGCCGCGCAGTTCCGCCGCCGCTTCGCGCTGGCCGTGGCCGGCATCTATGCCCCCCAGGAAGAGCGCTGGGCAGCGCTGCTGGGGCTGGCGGGCGGCGTGCCGGAAGATCTGCTGGCGCCCTTCCTCGTCATCGCCCGCGCGGCGATGGAAGAGGCCCCCTGCCCCGACGACGAGGCCCTGGCCCGCGCCTATGGCACGCGCTCGCCCGGGCGCATCCGCCGCCTGCTCGAACATCTGGAGAAATCCGGGCTGATCGTGGTGAAGACCGATTATGGCGGCCGCCGGGCGATCGGCATTCCCGAGCTGGGCGTGTCTACCGCGGCGGTTTAACGGCGGGGGGCGCCGCCCCCTTCACCCCTGCGGCAGGATCGCCGCGCCCACCGCTTCTGCCAGGCGGATGCCATCCACCGCCGCCGAAAGGATGCCGCCGGCATAGCCCGCCCCCTCGCCGCCGGGATAGAGACCTTGCGTGTTGAGGCTTTGCAGATCCTTGCCGCGGGTGATGCGCAAGGGGCAGGAGGTGCGCGTTTCCACGCCCGTCATCACTACATCGGGGTGGTCATAGCCGGCGATCTTGCGGCCGAAGACGGGCAGCGCCTCGCGGATCGCTTCCATCACATAGGGCGGCAGGCAGGTGCCAAGGTCGGTCAGCTTCACGCCCGGCTGGTAGCTGGGCTCCACCGCGCCGAAATCGCCGCTGGAAGGCCGACCGGCCAGAAGATCGCCCACCTTCTGGCCGGGCGCCGAATAATCGCTGCCACCGGCCACAAAGGCCAGGCTTTCCCAGTGGCGCTGGAAGGCGATGCCGGCCAGCGGCCCGCCGGGATAATCCTTCTCCGGCTCGATGGTGACGACAAGGCCGGAATTGGCGTTGAATTCGGCGCGGGAATACTGGCTCATGCCATTGGTCACCACGCGGCCTTCCTCGCTGGTGGCCGCCACCACCCGCCCGCCCGGGCACATGCAGAAGGAATAGACCGCCCGCCCGTTCGACGCCTGATGCGACAGCGAATAGGCCGCCGGCCCCAGCACCTTGTTGCCGGCGTGCACGCCATAGCGGGCCTTGTCGATCCAGCTTTGCGGATGTTCGATGCGCACGCCAATGGCAAAGGGCTTGGCTTCCATGAACACGCCGCGCCCGTGCAGCACCTCGAACGTATCGCGCGCAGAATGGCCCACCGCCATGATCACATGGCGCGCGGCCAGCTGGCTGACAGCGCCGCTCGCGACATCGGTCAGTTCCAGCCCGGCGAGCTGGCGCCCCTCGCCCTCCACGATAAAATCGGTGACGCGGGTGCCAAAGCGATATTCGCCGCCCAGCGCCTCGATCGTCTCGCGGATGCTCATCACCATGGTGACAAGGCGGAAGGTGCCGATATGCGGGTGCGCTTCATAGAGGATGTCGTCGGGCGCGCCGGCTTTCACGAATTCGGTGAGCACCTTGCGGGAAAGGTGGCGCGGATCCTTGATGCGCGAATAGAGCTTGCCATCGGAAAAGGTGCCGGCGCCGCCCTCGCCAAACTGCACGTTCGATTCCGGCGTCAGCTCGCGCCGGCGCCACAGGCCCCAGGTGTCCTTGGTGCGCTCACGCACAGCCTTGCCGCGATCGATGATGATCGGCTTCAGCCCCATCTGCGCCAGGATCAGCCCCGCCATCAGCCCGCAAGGGCCGGCGCCGATCACCACCGGCCGCTCGCCCGCATAGCCGGCAGGGGCCATCACGGGCAGGCTGTAGGCGGTGTCGGGCGCGGGGCCCACATGCGGATCATCGGCCAGGCGCGCCAGCACCTCGGCCTCCTCGGCCACTTCCACATCCAGCACATAGACGAGGCGGATGGCGGCCTTCTTGCGCGCATCATTGCCGCGGCGCACCACATGCAGGCGCAGCAGCCGATCGGGTGTGATGCCAAGGCGCGCGGCAGCGGCCGCCTCCAGCGCTTCGGGGGCATGGTCGAGCGGCAGGGCAAGGTCGGCAAGGCGGATCATCTGCGCCCCCTATCGCCGAAAGCGGCCACCTGTCCATGGGCGAACATGCGGCTTTGGCCGGCCTTGTCTTCACCGGAAGCGAATGGTACTGGCCCGTTCCATTAATTTTCGCAAGGCGACAGCCGGTTGCGCGGCCCCAAGGGATGCGCGCCGGGCGAAAGGGGCGGGCGTGCCGACAGGTATCAGGACATGGATGATGGCGGGCGCGGGCGCCCTGGCGCTGCTGGGGCTGGGCCTTGGCTGGCGCTATGAAACCCATGGCCGCTACATCGAGGAAACCAACGACGCGCAGCTCGCCGCGGATTCGGTGGCGATCAGCGCCAAGCTGGCCGGCTATGTGCGCGAAGTGCCGGTGGTGGACAATGACGCGGTGAGCCGCCGCGCGCCGCTGGTGAAGATCGACCCGGTGGATTATGCCACCAGGCTGGATGCCGCCAACGCCGATATCGCCGCCGCCAACGCCGCCCAGGCCGCCGCCAGCGCCGAGGCCGGCCAAGCCCGCGCCGCCGCCGATGAAGCCGAGGCCGGCCTTGGCGAAGCGCAGGTGGAGCTGGAGCGCGCCCAGCGCGAGGAAGGCCGCTATCGCCCGCTGGCCAGCGCCGGGGCAGAGCCGGCCGAAAAGCTGGCCCAGCTGATCTCGAACACCGCCCATGCCCGCGCCGAAGTGGCCCTGCGCCGCGCCACGCTGGCCCGCATGCGCCAGCAGGTGGCGCTGGCCCAGGCGCATGGCCAGGCCGCCACCGCCCGCGCGCAAAGCGCCACCACCGCCGCCCATGCCGCCCGGAACGACCTCGACGCCACCCGCCTCACCGCGCCGATCGACGGGCGCGTGGCCAGCCTTGGCGTGCGGGTGGGGCAGTTTGTCAGCCCCGGCCAGCGGCTGATGACGCTGGTGCCCGATGGCAGCCTCTATGTGGTGGCCAATTTCAAGGAAACCCAGCTGGGGCTGATGCGCCCGGGCCAGATGGCCGAAATCCGCGTGGATGCGCTGCCCGGCGTGGTGTTCCACGGCGAGGTGGAAAGCACCAGCCCCGGCACCGGCGCCCAGTTCAGCCTCATCCCGCCGCAAAACGCCACCGGCAATTTCACCAAGATCGTCCAGCGCGTGCCCGTGCGCATCCGCATCTATGCAGGGCCAGTGTCGCGCCGGGTGCTGGTGCCGGGCCTGTCGCTGTCGGTCTCGGTGGATACCAGCGCGGGCAAGGAAGAGCTGGCCGCCATCCGCGCCGAACAGGAACGCCGCGGCCAATGAGCGAGGCCCCCTCTGGCACGGCGCCGCTCGAAACCGCGGATCTGGCCGCCTGGCTGGCGGTGGCGGCGGGCACGCTGGGCGGTTTCATGGCCTTTCTCGATGTGTCGGTGGTCAATTCGGCGATGCCGGTGATCCAGGGCGAGATCGGCGCCACGCAATCGGAAGGCACGTGGATTTCCACCGCCTATCTGGTGGCCGAGATCGTCGTCATGCCGCTGACGACCTGGTTTGACCGGCTGATCGGCCTCAGGCGCTTCCTGCTGGCCAGCGCGGTGCTGTTCACCCTGTTCTCGATGCTGTGCGGCCTTGCCGGCGATTTGCCGACGATGATCTGCGGCCGGGTGGGCCAGGGGCTGGCGGGCGGCTCGCTCATCCCCACGGCGCTGACGATCATCGCCACGCGCCTGCCGCCGCGTCAGCAGGCGATCGGCATCGCGCTGTTTTCCTGCGCGGCGCTGCTGGGGCCGATCATCGGGCCCTTGCTGGGCGGCTGGATCACCGAGACCTACAGCTGGCGCTATGCCTTCTACATCAACGCGCCGATCTGCGGCGTGCTGGTGGCGCTGCTGCTGCTGGGCCTGCCGGCCAAAAAGGGCGACTGGCACGAGCTGGCCCGCGCCGATTGGGCGGGCATTTTCGGCATGGCGCTGGCGCTGGGCAGCATCACCATCCTGCTGGAAGAGGGGCACCGCGAGCAGTGGTTCGATTCCGCCCTCATCCGCACCCTGGCGGCCGGCTGCGTGGTGGGCTGCGTGGCGGTGGGCTGGGGGCAATGGCGCAGCGCGCGGCCGATCGTCAGCCTGGCGCTGCTGCGCAATCCGGCGCTGACGGCCACCATTGTACTCAGCCTGATGGCCGGCGCGCTGATGTTCACCAGCCTGTTCTCGGTGCCACAGTTCCTGGCCGCCATCGCCGGCTACAATGCCTGGCAATCGGGCACGGTGATCGCCATTTCGGGCGGCAGCGCCATTCTTGCCGCCGCGCTCTATCCGCTGGTGATCGCGCGGGTGGATGTGCGGCTGCTGGTGGGGGCGGCCTTTCTGGTGCAGGCGCTGGCGTGCTGGCAGGCCAGCCACCTCACCGCCGCTTCCGATGGCACCGCCTTTGCCCTCTCGCAGATGCTGCTGGGGGTGGGCCTTACGCTGGCGGTGGTGCCGCTGCAGCAGGTCAATGTCTCTGTCGTGCGGCTGGAGGAGGCGGGCGAGGCCTCCAGCCTGTTCGTCGTCGCGCGCAATCTGGGCGCCTCGATCGGCCTTGCGGCGGTGGCCAGCTTTCAGGATCAGCGGCTGGAATTTCACCACTGGCGCCTCCACAGCGCCATTGCCGCCAGCGATCCGGCGATGCAGGCGCAGGTGGCCGCCGATGCCGCGGCCCATGGCGGCGGCGCCGACGGGCTGGCCGCGGCGCTCACCCTTGTCGACAGCCATGTGATGATGGATGCGCTGGTTATGTCTTTCAACGATGTGTTTCTGGCGCTGGCGGTGGCCACCCTGCTGGCCAGCCCGCTGGTGCTGCTGCTGCGCCCGATAGACCCGGCCCGCGCGATGGGGGCGGCGCACTGATGCGCGCGCCGATCCTTGTGCTGGGCGCGCTGGCGCTGTCGGCCTGCAAGCTGGGGCCCGATTATGCCCGGCCGGCCCTGCCCACAGGCGCTGCCGCCAGCCTGCATGCCGGCGAGGCGCCGCCGCCGCTGGCGCCCTGGTGGCCGGCGCTGGCCGATCCGCGGCTGGATGCGCTGGAGGATGAGGCGCTGGCCCATGCCCCCACCCTGGCCGAAGCGCGCGCCCGGGTGGAAGCCGCCCGCGCCGGCCTGCGCGCGGCCCGTGCAGCGCAGGCCCCGGCCATGGCGGTGGACGCCGCCTATGCCCATGCCCAGCTGCCCGGCCAGTTCACCACGCTCACCGGCATCGACCGCGCCGAGGCCTATGCCGCCGGCCTCGATGCCAGCTGGGAGGTGGACCTGTGGGGCGCGCGCCGCCGCGCGGTGGAACAGGCCCGCGCCGGCGCCGGCTTGGCCAGCGCCAGCCTGGCCGATGCCGAAGTGCGGCTGACAGCGGAACTGGCCCAGACCTATGTGGCGCTGGCCGCCCGCCAGGCCGCCGCCACCCTGCTGGAACACCGCGCCGGGCTGGAGGGGCAATTGCTGCACATGGCCCGCCTGCGCCTGGCCGGCGGCACCGGCACCGGCCAGCAGGTGGAACAGGCCGCCGCCACGCTGGATGCCACCCGCGCCGACATCGCCCTCAACGCCGGCGAGGAAAGCGCCCTGCAGGCCGCGCTGGCGGTGCTGGCCGGGCGGGCGCCGGGCGCTGCGCCTGCCGAACGGATCGCCGCCGTGCCGCTGCCCCCTGCCCGGGTGGAAGTGGGCGATGCCGGCGCGCTGATCGCCCGCCGCCCCGATGTGCGCATGGCCGAGCGCAATCTGGCCGCTGCCCATGCCGGCATCGGCATGGCGCTGGCCCAGCGCTATCCCTCGGTGTCGCTGCTGGGGTTCATCGGCATTGGCGGGCTGTCGGCCGGCCATGGCTTCGACAGCGCCCAGGCCGGCGGCCTGCTGCTGCCGCGCCTCACCTGGGCCTTCCCCGATTTTGGCCGGGTGAATGCCGCCGTGCACGCCGCCCGCGCGGAAGATGCCGCCGCGCTGGCCCATTATCAGGCCGCCATGCTGGGCGCCCTGCAGGATGCCGATGGCGCGCTGGCCCGCTTTGGCGCGGCCCGCAGCGCCTATGCCGGCGCGCTTGACAGCGAGGGCCATGCGCATGAGGCCGCGCGCCTTGAGGCCCTGCGCGCCGCGCGCGGCACCATCGCCCGCAGCCAGGCACTGGCCGCCGAAACGCAGGCGATCAGCGCCACGCTGGCCCGGCAGGCCGCCGCCGCCCGGCTGACGCTCGCCTATGCGCAGCTGGCCAAGGCGCTGGGGCTGGGCTGGCAGGGGCCATGAGCCCTGCCCCGCCGCCGCCCGCGCGGGGCCGCCCGCAGGCTGCCCGCGCGGCGCTGATCGGCCATCGCATCATCGAGGCGGCCTGGGGCCTTTTGGTCGATGTCGGGCCAGAGGCGTTCACCATCGATGCCCTGGCCCTGCGCGCGCGCGCCAGCAAGCAGACGATCTACGCCCGTTTTGCCGGCAAGCAGCCCTTGCTGGCAGCGGTGCTGGCCAGCCGGCTGCGGCGCATTCTGGCCGCGGTGGAGGAAGGCGGGCCGGCGCCCTCTCCGCTTGCCCATCTGGCCGATCTGGCCGCCCGCGCGGTGCTGGCGCTGAGCGAGCCGGAAGCGCGCCTGTTCGACCGGCTGATCGACTGGATCGACAATGCCGAGCCGGCCAGCACCCAGCCCACAGGCACCCAGCCCACGCGCCGCGCCGTCTACGCCGGTTTCCATGCCGCCGCCGAGGGGCATCTCGCCCATTTCTGCGCGCGCTGGCAGTGCCGGCTGGAAGATCTGCCGGCGGTGGCCGCCTTCTGGGTGGAAGGGCTGGTGGGCCATGTGCGCTGCGCCATCACCGATGCCGATGGCCACCGCGACTGGGCCCATGCCTATGCCGCCCATTTCCTGCGCGCGCAGGGGTGGGCAGGAAATGGGCGGGCGGATTAGGGCCGCGCTTCCGGCAGGGGCGCTGGCGGGGCCGCATGGCGCACGATATGCGGCGTTACCAGAATATAGAGCTCGGTCTTCGCCTTGGTCAGCTTCTTGTTGTGGAAGGCCTGGCCCAGCAGCGGCACATCGCCCAGGATCGGCACCTTGGCATCGCTCGATATCGTCGAGGTCTGGGTGAGGCCGCCGATGACGAAGCTCTCGCCATCCTTCACCGTCGCCGAGGTTTCCGCCTCGCGCTGGCTGATGGTGGGATAGCCCGAGGAATAGCCCGTCACGCTGGAGACGACGCAGAACACATGGCTCGTCACAAAGCCATCGTCGCTGACGCGCGGGGCGATCTGCAGCGTCACGCCCACATTCACATATTGCACCTGCTGCGACACGCCATTGACGCCCGACAGCGTGATCGAGGTGAGGATCGGCAGCGCATCGCCGGTGATGATCTTGGCGCTGGCCCCGCTGCGCGCGGAAATGCGCGGGCGCGAGACGATGCGCCCCTCGCCCTTTTGCACCTGCGCGTAAACCGCCGCCTGCAATTGCGCGCTGGTGAGCCGCTGGCCGCTGTTGGCGGTGAAGCCGGAGGGGATATATTCGCCCGTCTGCACCGTGGCGAGGCCGATCTGGCCGTTGGCGTTGGTGAAATCGATGCCCACCGATCGCGCCCCGCTTTCGGTCAGCTCCACCAGCTGGGTTTCCAGGATCACGCTGTCCACCGGCACGTCGATGAGGGCGATCTCGGCCTTCATCCGGGCGATCTGGGCCGGGCTGCCGCGCAGCCACACCGCGTTCAGCCGCCGGTCCACCGCCACCGCGCTGTCAACCGACTGGCCGAGCGGCTGGTCGTCTGCCCCGGCCATGGCGGGGGCGCTGGCCTGATAGGCGCCGCCGGTCAGGCTGGTGGAGCCAAAGCCCGGCTCGCGCGGGGTGAACACATCGTTCGATTTCACCGTCAGCCCGTCGGTCAGCAGGCCCACCACCTCGCTCACATCGGCATAGCGCAGCATCACCATCTCATAGCCTTCCTCGCCGGCGGCGGGCTGGCGGGCGGCGGGCAGCGGGCCGGCGGGGCCCTGGGCTATGGCGGCGGGCTTTTCA
>DASRYE010000227.1:0-11425 GCA_035653915.1 Novosphingobium sp.
CCATCCGCAGCCATTTCGCCAGCTGGGCAGCCGCGCCGGCCGCCGCCCAGCCCGCCGCCGGCCCCGTGGCCCCGGCCGATGCCGGGCGCAGCGCGGTCTATCTCGATCCGGCGCTGTCGGAGCGGCTGGTGATCACTCGCCGCGCCGCCTGGCGGCCAGAGCCCGACACCCAGGCCCAGCGGCGCGAGGATCTGCTCCGCCGCATCGGCTATGCCATCGTCAACCGCCGGCTGCAGCATATCGCCCGCCAGCCCAACCTGCCCTTCCGCGAGGCGGTGTTCGGCAGCGGCGACCTGTTCCGCGCCGGCCGCGCCACCAGCCTGGTGATCGATGCGGTGGATGGCCAGTGGCGCCGGGCGATGGCGGTGGCCGCGCAAACCTACCGGCAGGTGCTGGACCAGGGCATCACCCGCGCCGAGCTGGACGAGCAGATCGCCAATATCCACACCGCTGCCGAACATGCCGCCGCCGGCGCTGCCACGCGCGGCTCTGGCGAGCTGCTGGGCGCGGTCTTCGCGCTGCTGCGCGACGAGGCCGTGCCCAGCGACCCGGTGGCCGACGCCGCGCGCATCGAGGGCTGGCTGGGCGCGATCACGCCCGAGGCGGTGCTGGCCGCGCTGAAGGCCGATGTCGTGCCGCTGGACAATCCGCTGATCCGCTTTCAGGGCAGGAAAGCGCCCGATGGCAACACAGAAGGCCTGCGCACCGCCTGGAACGAGGCCATGCGCAGCCCGCTGCCCGCCCGCACTGCTGCCACCGCCAGCGGCTTTGCCTATGCCGATTTCGGCGCCCCCGGCCGCGTGGTGGCAGACCGGCGCGAGCCTGGCCTTGGCATCCGCGAGATCCGCTTTGCCAATGGCGTGAAGCTGAACCTCAAGCACACCGACATCGAGAAGGACAAGGTGCTGATCGCCGTCAACATCGATGGCGGGCAGATGCTGGAGACGCGCGCCGATCCGCTGGCCACCGAAATGGTGCAGATGCTGACGACCGGCGGCCTTGGCAAGCACAGCCTCGATGATCTGCAAACCGTGCTGGCCGGCCATGAGGTGAGCACCAGCCTGGCCAACGGGCCCGACAGTTTCGTGGGCAGCGCGCGCACCACCCCGGCCGATCTGGCGCTGCAGCTGCGGGTGCTGGCCGCGCTGATCACCGATCCGGGCTACCGCATCGAGGGCGAGCAGCAATATCGGCTGGCGGTGAACACCTATTTCACCCAGCTCAACGCAACGCCCGCCGCTGCCCTCACCAACAGCATCGGCGGCATCCTCTCGGATCAGGATCCGCGCTTCAGCGTGCAGAAGGTGGAGGCCTATCGCGCGCTCACCTTCGCCCGGCTGAAAGCGGCGATTGCCGACCGGCTGGCCCATGGCGCGCTGGAAGTGGGGCTGGTGGGCGATGTGGACGAGGCCCGGGCGATCGCGCTGGTGGGGGCAACGCTGGGCGCCCTGCCGGTGCGCGAGGCGGATTTCCGCCCCTATGCCGAGCAGCGCCAGCGCCCCTTTACCGCCGAGCGGACAGAGCGCGTGGTGCGCCACACGGGGCCTGCCAACCAGGCCATGCTGCGCCTCACCTGGCCCACGCGCGATGACAGCGATCCGCAGGCCAAGCAGGTGCTCAACATGCTGGGCCGGGTGGCGCAGGTGGAGCTGACCGAGAATTTGCGCCAGCGCCTGGGCAAGGCCTATGCGCCATCGGCCAGCAGCGATCCCTCGCGCGTGTGGCGCGGCTATGGCACCTTTGCCATCACCGCTTCTGTCGATGTGGCCGATCTGGCGGTGATGCGGGCGGCCATGCTCGACACGGTGGCGGCCCTGCGCGCGCGGCCGGTGAGCGCCGACATCATGCTGCGCGCCCGCCAGCCGCTGGTGGAAAGCTTCCAGAACGCGCTGAAAAGCAATGGCGGCTGGCTGGCGCTGGTGGCCCGCGCGCAAAGCCAGCCGGATCGCATCGCCCGCCATCTGAAGGCGGAAGCACGGCTGGCCGCGGTCAGCGCCGGCGATGTGCAGGCGGCGGCGCGGCGCTATCTGGGCGCGGGCGCGGCGGTGGAAGTGGCGGTGCTGCCCGAAGGCGCCGCCCTGCCCGCCCCGCTGCAACCGGCGCCGGCCCTGCTGGCGGGCGGCGATCATCAGGCCGGCAAGGCCGGCGCCAATCCGGCCGGCGGGCCCAGCGCCGGCGCCAGCCCGGCCGCGCCCGATCCCGCCCCCCAGGCAGAACCCGCCCAGCTCTCGCCGCGCGCTTCCATCGCCAGCGAATAGGCCCTGCCGCCCGCCCCTTTGCGCACGGGGCTTCCCTTTTGGCCGCAAGGCCGCCATAGGCAGCGCTTGATTCCGTTTATGCAGCCAGAAAGGCCCACCGCGATGTCCGGCATCCCTTCCAGCACCAGCAAGGTGCGCGTGTATGTCAGCCTGAAGAATGGCGTGCTCGATCCGCAGGGCCGCGCCATCCAGCATGCGATCGAGGGGCTGGGCTTCTCGGGCGTGGAAGATGTGCGCGCCGGCCGGCTGATCGAGCTGGAAGTGGACGCCAGCGTGACCGATGCGGCGCTGGATGAGATCGCCAACAAGCTGCTCGCCAATATGGTGATCGAAAACTACCGCATCGAGAGGGTGTAAGCATCATGGCGCTGCGTTCGGCGGTTATCACCTTCCCCGGCTCCAACTGCGACCGCGACATGGCGGTGGCGATCGAAGAGGTGTGCGGCGGCGAGGTGTTCCGGGTGTGGCATGGCGATGCCGGCCTGCCCGATGACCTTGATTTCATCGCCCTGCCCGGCGGCTTTTCCTATGGCGACTATCTGCGCTCGGGCGCGATGGCGGCGCGCAGCCCGGTGATGCGGGCGGTGGCCGAAGCGGCCGCGCGCGGCGTTGCCGTGCTGGGCGTGTGCAACGGCTTCCAGGTGCTGACCGAGGCCGGCCTGCTGCCCGGCGCGCTGATGCGCAATGCCGGCCTGCGCTTCGTCTGCCGCGAAGTGGCGCTGAGCGTGGCGAACGACAGCTCGATCTTCACCAGCCGCTATGCCAAGGGCCAGCGCATCACCATTCCGGTGGCCCATCACGATGGCAATTTCTTTGCCGATGACGCGACGCTGGACCGGCTGGAAGGCGAAGGCCGCGTGGCCTTCCGCTATGCCGAAAGCGTGAACGGTTCGGCCCGGAATATCGCCGGCGTGCTGAACGAGAAGGGCAATGTGCTGGGCATGATGCCCCACCCCGAGCGCCATATCGAGCAGGCCCAGGGCGGCATCGATGGCCGCGCGCTGTTTGCCGGGCTGGTCAGCCGGCTGGTGAACGCCTGAGATCGCACCAGGCGGGGGCGGCCAGCGGCCCTCCCGCCTGCCATCAGCCAGCCAGGCGGGCTTCCACGCCGCTCAGCAGCACGCCGGCCACCTCTGCCGCCGGCATCGGCCGGCCAAACAGATAGCCCTGGATCTTGGTGCAGCCCAGTTCGCGCACCATCGCCAGCTGATCGGCGGTTTCCACGCCCTCGGCCGTTGTCACCATGCCCAGCGAGCCAGCCAGCGCCACCACCGCGCGGATGATCGCCACGCTTTCGGCATTGCCCGCAGAAGCGCCCACCACAAAGCTGCGATCCACCTTGATGGCGGAAAAGCGCAATTTGTGCAGATAGCCCAGCGCCGAATAGCCCACGCCAAAATCATCCAGCGCCACCCGGCAGCCCAGCGCCATCACCGCTTCCAGCGCCGCGCGGGCGGTATCGGCCTCGGAGAGGAAGACGCTTTCGGTCACTTCCAGATCCAGCCGCTGGGCCGGCAGACCGCTGGCCGTCAGCGCCCCCACCACCGTTTCGAGAAAGCCCGGATCAAGCAACTGCACGCCCGAGACATTCACCGCCACGCGCGCCGGCACCGGCCAGCCGGCCGCCTGCCGGCAGGCCTCTGCCAGCACCCAGGCGCCGATCGGCAGGATCAGCCGCGTCTCTTCGGCAAGGGCAATGAACTGATCGGGCCGCACCTGGCCCAGCTGCGGATTGTGCCAGCGCAGCAGCGCCTCGAAGCTGACGATCTCGGTATCGTTGGCGCGCACCACCGGCTGGAAATGCAGGCTCAGCTCGCGCCGGTCCAGCGCGCGGCGCAGGGCCTTTTCCATCTGGTGGCGCTCTTCCACCTGGGCGTGGAGCGCGGGCACGAAGGCATGGTGCTGCTGGCGCCCCTGCTCCTTGGCGCGATAGAGCGCCAGATCGGCGTTGCGCATCAGCTCGGCCACGCTGGCGCCATCACGCGGGCCCACCGCGGAGCCCACGCTGGCGCCCACCTGCAGCAGCTGCCCGTCGATGCAGAAGGGCTCCGACAGGTGGTGGATCACCGCTTCGGCCAGCTGCGCCACGCGCGCCTCGTCCACGCCTTCTTCCAGCACCACGGCAAATTCATCGCCGCCCAGCCGGCCGCACAGATCCTGCCGCTCCATCAGTGCTTCCAGCCGCCGCGCCACCTGGGCCAGCAGCCGGTCGCCCATATGGTGGCCTTGCGTGTCGTTCACCGTCTTGAAGCGGTCGAGGTCGATCATCAGGAAGCCGCAACTGCGCTCCTGCCGGCCGGCTTCGGCCAGCGCCACATCCAGGCTGGCGGTTACCAGCATGCGGTTGGGCAGGCCGGTCAGCGTGTCATAGCGGGCAAGCCAGGCGATGCGGTCGGAATGTTCGCGCTGGCGGGTGACATCGGAAGCAACGCCGCGGAAGCCCTCGAACACGCCATTATCACCATGGCGCGGCGTGCCCGAAAGCGACCACCAGCGCACTTCCTCGCCCAGCCGCACCTGCACTTCCACTTCGGAAAAGCTTTCCCGCGCGCGCAGGCGCTGGGCCAGCAGGCCCATGCCCGCCTCGGCCAGCGCCGCCGGCCAGGCAGCGCCCGCCAGCAGCGGCAGCAGCAATGCGTCTTCCACCGCCTCCACCGGGCGGCCCAGCGCGGTGGCAAAGCGCCGGTTGGCATGGCACACCCGCCCGCGCCGGTCGATCTGCCACAGCCAGTCGGCCTCGGTCTCCTCATATTCGCGCAGCAGCAGGCTGACGACCTCGTTGCGCTCGGCCATGCCATCCATCGCCAGGCGCGATTCGACCAGATGGCGGCCCATTTCCACCGCCCCCAGCACCACGCACAGCACGAAAAGCCCGGCAAGCCCGGCCATCCCCACATCGCCATGCAGCGCCAGCCCCAGCACCGTGGAACTGCCCAGAATGGCGCAGAACAGCACCGTGGAAAGCGGCACCGCCGGCACGATCACCGCCGTGCCGGTCATCAGCAGGGCGGCCACCGCCCATTGTTCCACCCGCAGCATCTCGTCGGCATGGGCCATGAACAGCAGCGGCGGCACCGACCACAACAGCCCGTTCACCACCATGCCCAGCACATGGCGCCGCGCATCGCCCCGGCGCAGCGCATGGGGCGCCAGGGTAGACAGCGCCTGATCCGATCGGGTCATGAACATGGCGCAGCCGGCCAGCGCCCCCAGCCAGGCCGACAGCACCGCCGGCCCCACCAGGCCAATGCACAGCCGCAAGGTGAGCAGCGCGGCCAGCGCCTGCACAAACAGCCGCGCGGCCGCCACCTGCCCCAGCCGGGCATATTGCAGCCCCAGCATGCGCGCAGCATCCACCCGCCCCTGCCGGGACAAGCCCAGCAGCGCCCAGGCCGTGAGGGGCCTGGATACGGCCTCGGAAGAAGAAGCGGACGTCATCGCCTGACAGCGATGCACGGGATCCGCTAATTTTAGGTAAATTTACTTAGGCATTTGCCCGTGATTTGTCCAAATCGGTGCTCATTCCACCGTCACCGATTTGGCGAGATTGCGCGGCTGATCGACATCCGTGCCCTTCACGCAGGCCACGTGATAGGCCAGCAGCTGCACCGGCACCGCATAGACCAGCGGCGCGATCAGCGGGTGCACCTTGGGCATCTCGATCGTGGCCATGCAGCCCTCGCCGGCCTCGGCCAGCCCCTCGGCATCGGAGATCAGCACGATCTTGCCGCCGCGCGCGCGCACTTCCTGCATGTTGCTCACCGTCTTCTCGAACAGCGGGCCGGAAGGCGCCAGCACGATCACCGGCACGTTCTCGTCGATCAGCGCGATGGGGCCATGCTTCATCTCGCCGCTGGCATAGCCTTCGGCGTGGATATAGCTGATTTCCTTGAGCTTCAGCGCGCCTTCCAGGGCCAGCGGATAATCCTGCCCGCGGCCCAGATAGAGCACGTCGCGCGCCGGCGCGATGAGGTGGGCCATGCCGGCAATCTCGTCATCATGCGCCAGCGCCGCATTCAGCGCGGCCGGCGTCTCGATCAGCTGCTGCACCACAGAGCGCTCTTCCTCGCGGCTCATGCGGCCGCGCTTCACCGCCAGATGCGCGGCCAGCGCCGCCAGCACCGCCAGCTGGCAAGTGAAGGCCTTGGTGGAAGCCACGCCGATTTCCGGCCCGGCATGGGTGGGCAGCAGCAGATCGGCCTCGCGCGCCATGCTGCTGGTGGGCACGTTCACCACCACGGCGATCGTCTGCCCGTTGGCCTTGCAGTGGCGCAGGGCCGCCAGCGTGTCGGCGGTCTCGCCGCTCTGGCTGATGAAGATGGCCAGCCCCCCCTGCTCCAGCACCGGATCGCGGTAGCGGAATTCGGAAGCCACATCGATATCCACCGGCAGGCGGGCGAAAGCCTCGAACCAGTATTTTGCCACAAGGCCCGCATAGAAGGAAGTGCCGCAAGCCACGATCGTCACGCGCTTGATGGCGGAAAGGTCGAAATCGATCTGCGGCAGGGCCACGGTGTCGTCCACCTGGCGGATGTAGCTGCGCAGGGTCTGCGCCACCACGGTCGGCTGCTCGTAGATCTCCTTCTGCATGAAGTGGCGGAAATTGCCCTTTTCCACTGCCGCCGCAGACGCGCCAGAAGCCACCACCGGCCGCGCCACCGGCACATTGTCCTTGTCGAAGATCTGCACGCTGTTGGCGCGCACCACCACCCAGTCGCCCTCTTCCAGATAGGTGATGCGCTGGGTCAGCGGCGCCAGCGCCAGCGCGTCGGAGCCGAGATAGGTCTCGCCCTCGCCAAAGCCCAGCACCAGCGGCGAGCCCAGCCGCGCGCCGATCAGCATGTCGGGGTGGCTGCGAAAGGCAATGGCCAGCGCAAAGGCCCCGCGCAGGCGCGGCAACGCCGCCCGCACCGCTTCCTCCGGCGAGCGCCCCGCCTCCACCGCTTCCGACACCAGATGCGCCACCACCTCGGTATCGGTGTCGCTTTCAAACACGCGGCCGCGCGCGGTCAGCTCTTCCTTCAGCGGGCGGAAATTCTCGATGATGCCATTGTGCACCAGCGCCACCTCGCCAGTGGCATGGGGGTGGGCGTTGTTGGCGGTGGGCGCGCCATGAGTGGCCCAGCGGGTGTGGGCAATGCCGGTGGTGCCGGGCGCGGGGTTCACCGCCAGCTCCTTCACCAGCCCGTTAAGCTTGCCCGGCGCGCGCCGGCGGATCAGCTGGCCATCATGCACCGTGCACACGCCGGCCGAATCATAGCCGCGATATTCCATCCGCCTGAGGCCATCGACCAGACGATCCGCTACCTCTTCCTTGCCGACGATACCGATGATGCCGCACATAGATCTGCTGCCCTACCCCTGAAACGTTTGCGCCGCAGGCCGCGCCCTTCAAACAGCGCGCCCGCCTGTGCCCCATGCACATTAGGCGATGAATGCGATATTGCCAGCCGCGAGCGGCGGCCGATCAGCCTTTCTTTTCGGCCTTTTTCCTGCGCATGGCATCGTGGAACTGGTCTGCCCAGCCCGGTTTCACCAATTGCTCGGCGCGCACCAGCCGCAGCTCGCCCGCCGCCACATCGCGGCTGACGGCACTGCCCGCCGCCACGATCGCATCCGCGCCGATCTTCACAGGGGCGATCAGCGCCGAATTGGAGCCGATGAAAGCCCGCTCGCCGATCACCGTCTTGTGCTTAAAATAGCCGTCGTAGTTGCAGGTGATGGTGCCGGCGCCAATATTGGCATGGGCCCCCACTTCCGCATCGCCGATATAGGAGAGGTGGTTGGCCTTGGCGCCCTCGCCCATCGTGGCGTTCTTGATCTCGACGAAATTGCCCACCTTGGCCTTGCCGCCAATCACCGCGCCGGGGCGCAGGCGGGCATAGGGGCCCACTTCGGCGCCCGGCGCAATGCGCGCGCCCTCGATATGGCAGAAAGCGTGGATCGTCACCCCGTCGGCCACCACGGCGCCCGGGCCAAACCACACATTGGGCTCCACCAGCACATCGCGGCCCAGCACCGTATCCCAGCTGAACCACACCGTTTCGGGCGCCACCAGCGTGGCGCCATCGGCCATGGCGGCGGCGCGGCGGCGCTGCTGCCAGCGCGCCTCGGCAATCGCCAGCTCGCCGCGGCTGTTGATGCCCATCACCTCATGCTCGTCGGCGGTGACGACCACCGCGCAGGCCCGCCCATCGGCATTGGCAATGTTGACGATATCGGTGAGGTAATATTCGCCCTGGGCGTTATCATTGCCCACCCGCGCCAGCAGGGCAAACAGATCGCCCGCGCGCGCGGCCATCAGGCCCGAATTGCACAGGCCGCAGGCGCGCTCCGCCTCGCTGGCATCCTTGTGCTCCACCATCTTCAGCACCCGGCCGCCCTCGGCGATCACCCGGCCATATTGCAGCGTGTCCTGCGGGGTAAAGCCCAGCACCACTACCGCCGGCGCGTCCTCGGCCAGCAGGCGGGCCACCATCGCGCGCATCGTATCGGGCGCCACGAAGGGCACATCGCCATAGAGAATCAGCACCGGCGTCGCCGGATCCAGCCCCGCCAGCGCCCCTTGCGCCATCTGCACGGCATGGCCGGTGCCCAGCTGCGGATCCTGCACGGCGATGGCCGCGCGCCCTGCCAGCGCCTTTTCCAGCTGCTCGCGCCCGTGGCCGGCCACCACCACCTGGGCGCCGGGCGCCAGTTCGGCAGCGCTTGCCAGCAGATGCTCCAGCATCGGCCGCCCGGCGATGGGGTGCAGCACCTTGTGGGTGGCACTTTTCATGCGGGTGCCCTTGCCGGCGGCCAGGACGACGATGGCGAGCGATGCGATCTCAGCGGTCATGCGCTTCCCTTGCCAGCAAATTCTTGCAAGTTCCATACGGGCAGGGCATCGCAGCGGCCGATGGCAAAAATTCCTTTCGATGTGGTCGGCTTCGACCTCGATGGCACCCTGCTCGACACCTCGGGCGATCTGGGCGTGGCGCTCAACCACACGCTGGGGCTGGCCGGGCGGCCGGCCGTGGCGATGGAGAAGGTGCGCGATCTGGTGGGCGGCGGCACCCGCATGATGCTGGAACGCGCCCTGGCCATCACCGGCGGCCCGCTGCCGGCCGACGAGCTGCGCGCGCTGAGCGCCACGCTGGTGGCCCATTACGAGGCGCATATCGCCGATCACAGCCGCCTGTTCCCCGGCGGCGAGGCGATGCTGGATGCGCTGGCCGCCACCGGCGCGAAGCTGGCGGTGGTGACCAACAAGCTGGAGCATCTGGCGGTGAAGCTGCTGGCCGAGCTGGGCCTGGCGGAGCGCTTCTACACCATCATCGGCGGCGACACGCTGGGCCCCGGCCGTGCCAAGCCGCGGCCCGATCTGCTGCAGGAAATGGTGGCCCGCGCGGGCCTGCCTGCGCGCCCGCGCGCCGCCTATGTGGGCGACACCAGCTTCGATACGGGCGCGGCGCAAGCGGCCGGCCTGCCCTGCGTGGTGGTGCGCTTCGGCTTCAACGACCGGCCCGCCGAGGAACTGGGCGGCAGCGCCATCATCGATCATTACGACGAGCTGGTGCCGGCGCTGGCAAGGCTGGGCGCAGACGCCGACTGAACACGGGCGGCTGAACACGGGCGGGCCTTGCGTCCAAAATTTGGCCAAACTGCCTCAAACCCGTACAAAACTGCGCAAAAGGCGGTTGCACCCGGCCTTGGCCAGAGGCATCCTTCTGAGTCTGCAAAAACAGAATCGCCAAAAAAAGCAGACTTAATGTTGGGAGGCCTGGGAGCCATGTTTCTTGATCTGCGTCAGGAAGGTATTCCGCCGGAACCGTGGCAGCCGCCGCGTCGGCGTCGTTCGCTCAGCCATCGCGAGAAACAGGCGGTGGCCGGCATTGCGGGGTTCAACCTGCTGTTGTTGCTGCTGGCGCCGGTGGGCGGCGTGGGGCTGGTGGAAGCGCTGGCCTATCTACTGCACCCGCTGTTGCGATAACGCGCAAGAAAAGCGCCTCAGCCATCCACCGCCTTGAGCAGGCGGCGCTCGATGGGGAACAGCACGCCGGCCAGATCGCGCCCGCGCTTCAGCACCTGCCCGCCCTCGCCAAACAGGGTCCACATGCCCTGTTTGCTGCGCAGGGCCGGGCGCTTCTCGATGCGCGCCTGGGGCCGTTCGGCCGTGCGGCAAAAGGCGCTGAAGCTGGCCGCTTCCCTGTCGAAATTCATCGCATAATCGCGCCACAGGCCGGCCGCCACCATGCGGCCATAAAGATCGAGGATGCGCGTCAGCTCCAGCCGGTCGAACCCCACCTGGGGGGCGCCGCCGCGCGGAAAGGCGATGATATTGGCAGCGCCTGAGCCCTGACCTCCTGCGCCCTGGCCTCCTGCGCCATGCCCGGGCGTGGCGGAAGCGGATGCCCCCTTGCCCTCGCCCGGCTTGCGCTCCATCGGCAGGGCCTAGCCCTTCGTCCCGTCGCGCGGGGCGGGCTCCAGCATGGCTTCCAGCTTGGCGCTCAGCTCTGCCACCTGCGCTTCCAGCGTGGCGATGCGCTGGCTGGCCGGCTCTGCATCGGCGCAAGGCTCGCGGCAGGGGGTGCCATAGGGCACGAAATCCTTCGCCCAGCTTTCCGCCGCCACCAGCGTGGAGCGCGCCTTCACGCCCACCATCGTCGCGCCTTCGGGCACGTCTTCCGTCACCACCGCATTGGCGCCCACGCGCGCGCGCCGGCCCACGGTGATGGGCCCCAGGATCTGCGCGCCCGAGCCGATGATGCAATCATCCGACAGAGTGGGGTGGCGCTTGCCGCCAATGCCATTGGCCGGATTGGTGCCGCCCAGCGTAACGCACTGATAGATGGTGACGTTATCGCCGATATGGGCCGTCTCGCCGATCACGGTGAAGCCATGGTCGATAAACAGGTGGCGGCCCACGGTGGCGCCGGGGTGAATATCGATGGCGGTGAGAAAGCGCGCCAGATGGTTGACCGCGCGCGCCAGGAAAAACAGCCGCGCACCAAACAGGGCATGGGCCACGCGATGAAAACCCACCGCCCAGAAGCCCGGATACAGCAGCACTTCCCAACGCGAACGCGGCGCCGGATCGCGCGCGACAACGGAATCCAGATAGGCAATCAATCGGCTGAACATCGCCTTTTATCCCATGAGAGCCCGCTTATGGCAAGCGCGGCTGG
>DASRYE010000228.1:0-32226 GCA_035653915.1 Novosphingobium sp.
CGATCGACCGCGCGGCGGCCCATTTCGGCAGCGATGGCCGGCTCGTCAACCAGCTGGGCAATGGCCTGGGCCAGCGCCTGGGCATCGCCCGGAGGCACCGCCAGGCCGCAGCCGATCACTTCCTCGTAAAGGCCCGTGCCCGGCTCTGCGGTGGCCACCACCGGCCGGCCCGAGGCCAGCATGTTGGTGAGCTTGGAGGGCAGCACCAGATCGGCCGCCCCGGGGATCTGCGGCAGCAGGTGCACGCTGGCCAGGCTGAGCAGATCGTTCAGCCGTTCCAGCGGCTGCAGATCGTGGAACTGGATATTGTCGAGCCCGCCGGCCAGCTCCATCAGCCGGGCGCGATTGGGCCCCTCGCCGCAGATGACAAAGGCGATATCCGTGCGCCCGGCCAGCAGGCGGGCGGTTTCCACCAGGATCTCGATGCCCTGCTTGTTGGCGATATTGCCGGAATAGAGGCACACCTTGCGCCCGCCCAGCCCCCACTGCGCGCGATAGCCGCTTTCCTCGGGCGGGCCATAGCTGCCGCGGGCATTGGCCCAGTTGCGGATTTCCACCACTTCCTCGGCGGCAAAGCCCTTCTCGCGCAGCTTCACGCACATTTGCGGGCTGATCGAGGAGGCGCGGTCGGCCAGGCGCAGGATGCGCTGTTCCATCCGCCGCGCCAGCCATTTCAGCCAGCCCCTGCCGCCCACAAGGCCCGTGGCAAAGGCCGCTTCCACCTCGAAATCCTGCACATGCACCCACAGCCGCGCGCCGGCCAGGCGGGCCATCAGCCAGGCCACCGGCACGCTCAGCAGCGCCGGGGCCACGCACAGCACCACCTGCGGGCGCTCCTCACGCGGGCGGCGCGCCAGCATCAGCGCCGGCCCCAGCGCCGACAGCGCAAAGCTGATCAGATGGACGATCCGGCGCAGGCCATTGGGTTCGCGCGGCACATAGAGCGGGCAGCGCATGATCCCCACGCCCGCCTCGCCCGAGCGGCGCCAGCCCCCGCGCCAGGCCTGCGGCACCTGCCAGGCCGGATAATAGGGCTTGCCCGCCACCACTTCCACCACATGGCCGCGCGCGGCCAGTTCCACGGCCATATCGGTGGTGTAGCGGGCGATGCCGATTTCCTCGGGCGCATAGTTGATGCCCAGAATGGCAAGGCGCATTGCAGATGACATTCTCATCCTTCGTTCATCCGTTTTGTCGCCTACCCGTTACGGTTAAGGGGTAATACTAGCATTCATGCCCCCGCCGCGCCAAGCCTGCTTCGCGCATGCAGCACGCAGGCCCTGGCGGGCTGGTTATTTCTGGGCTTTCAGGAAATGTTCGTAGGCATCGGCGATGCCGGCTTCCAGCGGGATGGCCGGCTTCCAGCCCATGGCGTGCAGGCGGCTGGAATCCATCAGCTTGCGCGGCGTGCCATCGGGCTTGCTGGCATCGCGCGTGACTTCGCCGGTGAAGCCCACCGTGCGGGCCACCAGATCGGCCAGATCGCCAATCGTCACATCCTCGCCATAGCCGATGTTGATCGGCAGCGGATCGGAATAATGCTGCAGGAGGAAGATGCAGGCATCGGCCAGATCGTCGGCATGCATGAATTCGCGGCGCGGCGTGCCGGTGCCCCAGATCTCGAAACTGTCGTGCCCGGCCAGCCTTGCCTCATGCGCCTTGCGGATGAGGGCGGGCAGCACATGGCTGGAATTGAGATCGAAATTATCGCCCGGGCCATACAGGTTGGTGGGCATCGCCGAGATGAAATCCACCCCATATTGCTGGCGATAGGCCTGGCACAGCTTGATGCCGGCGATCTTGGCGATCGCATACCATTCGTTGGTCGGCTCCAGCGGGCCGGTCAGCAGGCTTTCCTCGCGGATCGGCTGCTCGGCGAATTTGGGATAGATGCAGGACGAGCCGAGGAACAGCAGCTTTTGCGCACCAGCTACGCGGGCCGCCTCGATGAGGTTGGCCTCGATCATCAGATTGTCGTAGAGGAAATCGGCCGGATAGGTGGAATTGGCGAGAATGCCGCCCACCCGGGCCGCGGCCACCACCACTACCTCGGGCCGCTCGCGCGCCATCCAGGCGCGCACCTCGGCCTGTTCGATAAGGTTCATCGCCTCGCGCCCGGCGGTCAGCACCTCGCAGTTCTCGCGGCCCAGCCGGCGCACCACGGCGCTGCCCACCATGCCACGATGGCCGGCCACGAACACCCGCTTTCCTGCAAGCGAAAAGGTCATCGGATCCTAATCCTCAATTGATCGAAACAACATGCGCCACGCGGCAATGGCCAGCGTGCAAGGCACAGCTGGCCATTGGTCCTGTCAACATCGGCCCGGCGCGGCCGGGTTCAGCTGCCCTTGGCGATCGGCGCGTCGCGCATCACCATCAGGTCGGCCTGCACCATTTCGCGCGCCAGATCGCGCGGCGAGGTCTGGTGGCTCCAGCCCAGCTTCTCGCGCGCCTTGGTGGGATCGCCGATCAGCAGTTCCACCTCGGTCGGGCGGAAATAGCGCGGGTCGATCTCGATCAGGCACTTGCCGGTCTTCTGGCAATAGCCCTTCTCGTCGATCCCCTCGCCGCGAAATTCCAGATCGATGCCCACATCCTCGAAGGCCCAGCGCACGAATTCACGCACGCGCGTCGTCTCGCCGGTGGCCAGCACGAAATCATCGGGCTCGTCCTGCTGCAGCATCATCCACATGCCGCGCACATATTCGCGGGCATGGCCCCAGTCGCGCTGGGCATCGAGATTGCCCAGATACAGCTTTTCCTGCCGGCCCAGCGAAATGGCCGCGGCCGCGCGGGTGATCTTGCGGGTCACGAAGGTTTCGCCGCGCAGCGGGCTTTCGTGGTTGAAGAGGATGCCGTTGCAGGCAAACATGCCATAGGCCTCGCGGTAGTTCACCACGATCCAGTAGCCATAGAGCTTGGCCACGCCATAGGGCGAGCGCGGATAGAACGGCGTCGTCTCGCGCTGGGGCACTTCCTGCACCAGGCCATACAGTTCCGAGGTGGAAGCCTGGTAGAAGCGGGTCTTCTTCTCCAGCCCCAGGATGCGGATCGCCTCCAGAATGCGCAGCGTGCCCACGGCATCGGCATTGGCGGTGTATTCCGGCGTCTCGAAGCTGACCAGCACGTGGCTTTGCGCGGCCAGATTGTAGATTTCGTCGGGCTGCACCTGCTGGATGATGCGGATGATATTCGTCGAATCCGTCATATCGCCGTAATGAAGGTGAAAACGCGCACCCTCCACATGCGGATCCTGATAGATCTCCTCGATCCGCCCGGTGTTGAACGAAGAGGAGCGGCGCTTGATGCCATGCACCTCATAGCCCTTGTCCAGCAGCAATTGTGCCAGATAGGCACCATCCTGCCCGGTAATGCCGGTAATCAGCGCTACCTTCTTGTGCTTCGTCTCAACCATCTGGGTTCCGGCCTGTCCTAACGGGGGTCAATTACGACGATACACCTAATGATAAATACCAATATAGCAACCGCCTTCGCCACTGCAACATAGCAAAATCTCTTCGCTTCTAACCATATGTAACCAACCTGGGCGGCCGGGTCGGGGCCGCCGCGCGGCCAGGATGAACAGGCGGCGACAATTGTATTCAGCCGCGCACAAGCCGCCCGCGGCTATCTGGCAGGCATCGGCGATGGGCCGGTGCGGGAGATGCGACATGCGGCGTTTGACGGGTGTGACAGGCGGGATGGCGGGTTTGCTGGTGGCCGGGCTGGCGATGGCCGGCAGTGCCCAGGCGCAGGATTGGCGCGGCTATGACGGGCCGCCGCCCTATGCCCGAGGCTGGCAGGAGGGCGAGGGGCTGCGGATGATAGACCTCGTCTGCTCGGGCCGGCGCGCGCATATGCTGGAGGCGCGGCTGGGCCATGAGGTGGAGGAGGGCGACATCGACCCCGACACTGCCGGGCGCATGCATGATGCGATCGACGGGCTGGAAGGGCGCCAGCGCCGGGAATGCGCGGAAGGCGATGTGCGCTCGGTGCGCGAGATCGGCTGGCGCTACGACCGGATCGGCCAGTGGATGGAAGCGGCCGCCCATGGCCATGAGGGCTGGCGCGATTGGCGGCCGGGCTGGGGGGCGCGCTAGAGCGCCTGCTCCAGCCCGATGAACACCCCGCGCCGGGCGGCCCATTGCGGCTGGCCGCCGGCAAGGCCGGTGCCATCCTGCCAGCGCCGGGCGCCATCCAGCGCGTTCAGCACATCGAGGCGGATATCGAGCGGGCGGCGGCCCCAGCCGGCAAACCGCCGCACCGCCGCCAGGTTCAGCGCCACCCAGGCCGGCATGGTGGCGCCATTGGGCGCAAGGGCAGTGGCGCTGCGGGGCAGGCCGCTGCCGAAAGTGGCATCGCCCGAAAGGCGCCAGGGCCCCGTGCGCCAGGCCAGCCCCGCCGATCCGGTGAAGCGCTGATCGCTGTTGGTGGCCACGGCCTGGCTGGCCGCCCCTGCCAGCGCGGCGGCGCTGAACGGTGCCTGCCCGCTGACGATGCGCCAGCCCTGCAGCCGCGAAACCGCCAGATTGCCCCAGGCCGACAAGGGCCCCTCGCTCCAGTTGGCGCTGAGTTCCACGCCCTTGCCGGTGCCGCGGGCATAGTTGAAGGCATGGGCCACCAGCCCGTCGGCGCTCCACGTCTGATCGAGCAGATTGCGGGAGCCGCGCCAGAAGGCATCGATGCCCAGCGCCAGCCCGCCCAGCTTCTGGGTGAGGCCGATGTCGATGTAATCGTCGCGCTCGGCGCGGGCGGGGGTGTCGGTGGCGGTGGGCAGGGCGGCGCTGCTGCCGGCATAGGCGGCGGGCGCTATCGCCTCGCGCTCTTGCGGGGCCGGCACGAAATAGCGGGCATAGCCCAGATGGAAGGTGGTGGCCTTGGCGGGGCTCCACACCAGGCTGGCGCGCGGGCCCGGCGCGCTGCCGCCGCCGCTGCCGCTCACCCGATCGAAGCGCAGGCCATAGTTGAACGTGAGGCCCGGCGCTGCGGCCCATTCATCCTGCAGGTAAAGGCCGGTTTCCTGGCGGCGGGCGCTGGCCTGGCCGCGCAGTGTCAGGGGGCTGTCGGCCAGCAGCACGGTATCTGCGGCGCGGCTGCGGGTGCGCCGCCAGCTGGCCAGCAGGCCGGCGCGCAGATGGTGCGCGCGGCCCGGCGCATAGACGGCCTCTGCCTGCAGGCCGCTGCTCAACAGATCGGCGCGATCCTGCCGGGCGATGCCGGCAAGGGCGAGATCGCCCGGCACATCGCCCTCCAGCCGCTGCACGCCATGGCTGAGGAAGGCGGCCAGCTGCAGGTTGAGCGCCCCGGCGCTGCGCAGATAGGAAAGCAGGCCATACTGACTGGCGCGCTGCTGCGCCCCGCCCGCTGCCGTGCCGGTGATCGTGCCGGTGGTCGTGCCGGTGATCGTGCTGGCGGGCCCGCTGCGGGAGCGGGGCGTTTGCAGCCCGTCGTCGGAAACGCCAAGGATCAGCGCCAGGCGCGAGCGGGCATCGAGCAGGCGCTCGAAATAGGCCAGCGCGTCGCCCTGGTCGGTGTGGTCGTGGAGCGGGGTGGCGCTGGCATCGGGCGCCGGCAGCCCGGCATCGGAGCGCAGCCAGGCGCCCGAGACATAATAGCTGGTGCCCGCCTCGGCGCCGGCCAGTTCGAAGGCCGGCTCGAAGCGCCCCTGCGTGCCGCCATACAGTTCCACCTCGCCGTCATGCTGATAGACGCCGCTCTTGGTGGTGAGGTTGACGATGCCGCCGGTCTGCAGCCCATATTGTGCCGGCAGCGCGCCGGTGACCAGCTCCACCCGGTCGGCAAAGCGGGCGCGCAGCGTGTCGGCCGGGTCTGCCAGCCCATCGGGCAGGATGATGTTGTTGAGGCGATATTGCACATGATCCTGCCCGCGCACGCGGATCGCCCCATCGCCCCCTTGCGAGACGCCGGGCATCTGCAGCAGCACATTCACCAGATTGGCTGTTTCGCCGCTGGGTCGCTTTTCCACCGCGTCATTCGTCAGCAGATAGGCCGAGGCGCCCAGCGCCGGGTTGATGCTGGCCCGCGCTGCATCAAGCTGGCGCGCGGTGACGACGATCGCGCCGGTCTGCACCGGGCCGTCGTCGCCATCGTCGTCATCGTCGTCATGCGCCGGGCGCTGCGGGGCATGGGGCGCGGGCGCTGCATGGGCGATGGCGCCCGGGGCCGGCAGGCCGGCGGATCCGGCCGCGACCATGCAGGCCAGGCCCAGATGAAGAATTTGCCCCAGACGCACGCGCTCGCTCCCTTGGATGGTGTTGCCCCGCCTCCCTCTGGCCTGCGCATTAAGGCAGTATTAGGAGGCTGGGACGGCAAGAGGGGAAGGGCGCCATGCGGGTGCTGGTGGTGGAAGATGAGGGGCGGATCGCCGAGCTGGTGAGCGCGGCCCTGCGCGCGGCGGGCTTTGCCGTGGATGTCTGCGCCAGCGCGGGCGATGGCGCCGCCGCGCAGGAACTGACCGCCTATGACGCGCTGGTGCTCGATCTGGGCCTGCCCGATGGCGATGGGCTGGCGGTTTTGCGCGCGGCAAGGCGGGGCGGGGGCAGCGTGCCGGTGCTGATCCTCACCGCGCGCGATGCCGTGGAAGACCGCGTGGCCGGGCTTGACGCCGGGGCGGACGACTATCTCACCAAGCCCTTCGCCACGGCCGAGCTGATCTCGCGCATCAAGGCGCTGCTGCGCCGGCCGGGGCTGGCGCTGGGGGCCACGCTGGCAGCCGGAGGGCTGTTGTTCGACACGCTGGGCCGCGAGGCGCAGGTGGCTGGCCGCCCGCTGGCGCTGGCGCGGCAGGAACTGGCTATCCTGGAACATCTGATGCGCCGGCTGGGCCGGGTGGTGCCGCGCGATGTGCTGGAGGAAAAGCTCTATGGCGAGGGCGGCGAGATCGCCTCCAACGCCATTCCGGTGCATATCCACCACCTGCGCCGCAAGCTGGCCGATGCCGGCGCCGGCTGCGCCATCCAGACGGTGCGCGGCATCGGCTATTTTCTGGCGGAGGAGCGGGCATGACCGGCCGCTGGCGGGCATCGCTGGAAGGGCGGCTGATCCTGCGGCTGGTGGCGGCCTGCCTGGCCGCTTCGGTGGCCGGTTTTGCCGGGCTGGTGATCAAGAGCTGGCGCATCGCCCGGGGCCTTTCCGATGAGGGCGCGGCGGATATTTTCGTTGGCGAATTCTTGAAGGAGGCGGGCTGGGCCTTTCCGCTTTTCGCGCTGCTGATCATCACACTCGTGGTGGCCACGGTGCGCTCTGCCCTGCGCCCGCTGGCGGCTGCCGCGCAGCAGGCCGCTGCCATCGCCCCGGCGCGGGCCGACAGGCGCCTGCCCGCCGCTGGCCTGCCCGGCGAGATCCTGCCCTTCGTTGGCGCGGTGAACGCCGCGCTGGAGCGGCTGGAGCAGGGCTTCGAGGCGCAGCGCCGCTTCACCGCCGATGCCGCGCATGAACTGCGCACGCCGCTGGCGATCCTGATCGCCGGGCTGGAGGCGCTGCCCGAAGGGGCGCCAGTGGCCGCCTTGCGGGCCGATGCCGCGCGCATGGGGCGGCTGGTCGATCAATTGCTGCGGGTGGCGCGGCTGGATGCCTTGCCGGCGCCGGTGCTGGTGCGCCAGGATCTGGCGGCGGGCGCGGCCGGTCTGGTGGCGGCGATGGCGCCCTGGGCCCATGGGCAGGGGCGCTCTCTGGCGTTCGAGGCGCCGGCCGGCCCGGCCTGGGTGCAGGCCGATGCCGACAGCCTGGCCAGCGCGCTGCGCAACCTGATCGAGAATGCGGTGTTCCATGCCCCCCGTGGCGGCGAGGTGCTGGTGCGCGTGGAAGGGGCCTGCGTGCGGGTGATCGACCGGGGCGCCGGGGTTGCCGCCGGGGCGAGCGAGCGATTGTTCGACCGCTTCTGGCGCGCAGCCGATACCGGGCGCCATGGGGCCGGGCTGGGGCTGGCGATCGTCGCCGGCGTGGCCCAGGCCCATGGCGGCCGCGCCTGCCACGAGGAAACCCCGGGCGGCGGCGCCACCTTTGTGCTGCAGCTGGTGCCCGCCGGCCCGGCAGAAGGGTGATCCCTGCTGCCGGGCGCGGCGGGGCGGGGGTGCGTCAGAACTTCAGCTTCACGCCGGTTTCCAGGGTCAGATCATAGAATTCGCGCTGGATCGGCCGGTTGGGCGAACCCTCGTAGAAGCGCAGCGGCGCGTTGGTCAGGTTCTTCATGTTGAGATAGAGCTGCACGCGGCGGCTGATATCGTAGGAGCCGCTGAAATCCAGCGTGTAGCGGCTGTCCTGGAAGACATCGGTGGCGCGCGTGGAGCCGACCCCGAACAGCACCGTGCCCTCGAACTGGCTGGCCAGGCGCGCCTTCAGCTTGCCGCGCTCGTAGAACACGGCAGCGTTCCACGACCACGGGATGGTGCCCGGCATGGCGACATTGCCCTCGCCATTGCGCAGGGCCACGCTGCTGGCCACATAGGTGATGTTGGCATCGATGCCAAAGCCGCCCAGCCAGCCCGGCAGGCCGCGGAAATGATCGACGAAATTGCCCTCGATGCCGCGCGCATGGGCATGATGGGCGTTCTCGTAGGTGTTCACCACATAGGTGTAGCCAGAGCCGGCATAATTGCCCACCGGCACCCCGCGCGTGACGATGAAGTCCAGCAGTTCCTTGTCGAACAGGCCGGCCGAGACGATGCCGGCGCCGGGCAGGTAATATTCGGCCGAGAGGTCGAAATTATGGCTGTAGGTGGGCAGCAGGTTGGGGTTGCCGGTGCTCACCGTCTGCGCGCCGGTGTCGATGCTGGTGGATTGCTGGGTCTGATAGAAGCCGGGGCGGGCGAGGCCGGTGGAATAGGTGGCGCGCAGCACCAGATGGGCATCGGCCTGATAGTGCAGCTGCAGGGTGGGGAAGACATTGTCGTAATTGTGGCGGGTGCTCAGCGGCCCGGTCACGGTCGTCACCGTGGTGCTGCTGCCGCTGCCGCTGACGACGGCGGTGTTGCCAATGCCGCGATAGGTGGCGCTGGTGTGTTCGAAGCGCAGCCCCGCCAGCACGCCCAGCTTGCCGAAATCGCCCTTGTATTGCACGAAAGCGGCGGTGATATCCTCATTGTCGTCAAAATAATTGCCGGCCACCTGGGTCAGGGCGGTGCCGCTGGCGTTGAAGATGTCGCGCATGGCCTGGCCGGCGATCATCGGGCCGATGTTATAGCCGTTGCGGTAGAAATCGGTGATCGGGCTGCTGCCGGCATATTGGCTGAGGCTGGCCCCGTTGGTGATATCCAGCGTGCCGGCATAGGAATTGGCCACCTTGTGGCGCCAGCGCTGCTTCACGCCGATCTTCACCTCGTCGTTGGCGGCCAGGCCCACCGGCAGGGCGCCGCTCAGCGCATAGGACCATTCCTCGTCGCGGTCGTGCTCGGTGGCATTGCCGATCTTGGTGAGGGCATAATTGGCAGGATCGGTGAAGCCCGTGCCCGAGGTGACGGCATAGGTGGGATAGTTGGGGTTGGTGGTGTTGTCGTAGGTCAGCGTGTAGTTGTTGGCGTTCTCGAAGGTGGAATTATAGTCGAAATGCTTGTCGTAGGTGGCGCGGGAATAGGCGCCCCAATAATCGACATGCAGCTTGCCCAGCTGGTTGTCGCCGCCCAGCTGCAGCACCAGGTTGCGGTGGGTTTCGTCCTCGTCGCGCAGGGTCTTCACCGGGTTCACCGTATCGGCCACCAGCCCGTTGGCATTGGCCGGATTGGTGGCGGTGTTGCCGTTGAAGTCGATCTCGAGGCGGTTGCGATAGACATGCTCGTTATAGCCGGCCAGGCTGGCGCGCAGATAGTAGCGCTGGGTGGCATCGGGGGCATAGTCCAGCTCGCCCGAATAGCCGAAGCGCTGGCGGTAATAATCATATTTGCGCATTTCCAGCGCGCCATAGGCCTTGTCGGGCGCCTTGCTGGTGTCGTCCACATAGCTTTCCTCGATATCGTGGAAGCTGCGGTGGTCGTTGTAGAGGAACTGGCTGACGACGAAGGAGACCGGGCTGCCGGCGCCGCCGATGGGCCCGCCCAGCACCACCTCGTCGCGATAAAGGCCCTTGCCGGCGAAGGTTTCGATGCCGCCGCCCAGCGTCACATCGGCAAACAGGCGGTTGGCATGAAGGGCGGTGCGCGGCGTCAGCTCGATCGAGCCGCCGATGCCTTCGGCGTCATGGTCGGGCAGGCCGGTCTTGATCACGGCGATCCGGTCGACCGCGCCGATCGGCACGGTGTCGAATTCCACCGCGCGGCCGGCGGCGTTGAAATAGGTGCCGCCCGGCTGGGTGTTCAGCAGCACCACGCCGCCCATCGTGGCGCCATCGAAATTGCCGTCGATGCCGCGGATGTTGACGAAGCGGCCCTCGGATGTGTCGATCGACAGGGAGACGCCGGGGATGCGGCTGATCGCCTCGGCGGCGTTCACATCGGGATATTTGGCGATGCTTTCGGCCGCCTGGATGTTGATGAGGTTAGGAGCGCTCTTCTGCTCGCTGCGCGCGGCCTCGTCGAGGCGGGCCGAAACGATGATGGCATCCGCCTTGTTTGCGGTTGCCTCCTCGTCTGCATCAGCAGCAAGCCCCGCGTGAGGCAGAAGGGCGCAGGCCAGTGCAACAAGCGATGCAGATGAATAGCGCATGATTATGACCCCGTTTTTTAAAAATCGGAGCCGCTATTGGGCGATGGTTGTTGCACATTTGGGACGGATATATTGATTAATCCTAACACTATCCAATGTGTTCTGGCCTGAATTGCGCGTTGATATGGTTTTATTTTAACGCAAACGGCTCAATTTCCGGCTGTTTTCGCCCGGCCCACAGGGTGTGCCACAAGGGCCCTTGGCGCCGGCTCTCTTCCACATTGGGAATTGCCAATCTTGCCTGCCACCGCCTTTCGCACCTAGAGCAAGCGCCTTGCCCACCGGGAGGGATGGCGTGAAGCTGCTGCTGCTTGAGGATGACGCCGAGACGATCGCGCATGTCACCCGCATCCTGCGGGCCGATGGCCATGTGGTGGATGTGGCGCGCACCGGGCCCGAGGCGATCTTCCTGGCCACCACCGCGGCCCATGCGGTGCTGGTGCTCGACCGGATGGTGCCCGGGCTCGACGGGCTGGCGACGCTGAAGGCGATCCGCGCGGCCGGCGTGCAGACCCCGGCGCTGTTCCTGACCGCGATGGGCGATGTGACCGACCGCGTGGAAGGGCTGAATGCCGGCGCCGACGATTATCTGGGCAAGCCCTTTGCCGCCTCGGAACTGCTGGCGCGCATTGCCGCGCTGGGCCGGCGCACACCGCAGATCGATGTCGTCACCCGCATCGTCATCGCCGATCTGGAGATCGATCTGTTGAAGCGGCAGGTGGCGCGGGCGGGGCGGCGCATTGAATTGCAGCATCAGGAATATCGGCTGCTGGAATTTCTGGCGCGCCATGCCGGGCAGGTGGTCACGCGCACGATGCTGCTGGAAAGCATCTGGGATTTCCACTTCGAGCCGGGCACCAACCTGATCGAAAGCCACATCAGCCGGTTGCGCGGCAAGGTGGACAGGGGCTTCGATGTGGAGCTGATCCGCACGGTGCGCGGCGCGGGATACCGGCTCGATGCGCCCTGCTAGGTCTGGCAGGCTGCCCACCACCGGCGCTGCGCCGATCCGGCCGCTGGCCAGCGGGGCCTTTCGCTTTGCGCTGGTGCTGGCGGGGGTGTTCGCGCTCACATCGGCGGTGCTGCTGTTTCTGGTGGCGCATCTGGTCGATCACTACATCGCCGAAGGGGTGGCCGATGCGGTGGGCACCGAGAGCGACATTCTCGTCAACGAGGCGCGCGAGCGCGGCCCTGTGGAACTGCTCCATGCGGTGGAACGCCACGGGCGGGCCGTGCGCGATAATGATTTTCGCTACCTTCTGCTCGATGCGGGCGGGCGGCGGCTGGCCGGCACGCTGCCGCAGGCGGCGGCCCGGGTGGGCTGGAGCAAGGCCCGCGTTGCCGCGCTCGACGAGGAGGGCGCGCATATGATCGATGTGCTGACGCGCGGCGTGCGCCTCTCCGATGGCGCGCTGCTGGTGGTGGCGGGCGATCTGGAGGATCTGCGCGAATTGCGCGCGCGGCTGCTGCAGTTCACGGCGCTGGCGGCGGTGGTGGTGGTGGTGCTGGCGCTGGTGGGGGGCGGCATGGCTGGCGGCCTGTTCCTGCGCCGGCTGGATGCGGTGAATGCGGCGATCGCGCGGATCATCCAGGGCAATTTCGCCCAGCGCCTGCCCGCCCTTGGCATCAGCCCGGAATTCAACGCGCTGACCTCGCATCTCAACCTGATGCTCGACCGGATGGAGGCGCTGGTGGACAGCATGCGCCAGATCTCGGTCGATGTGGCGCATGATCTGCGCACGCCGCTGACGCGCCTGCGCCACCGGCTGGAGCGGATCGAGGCGAGCCCGGCCGGCGCTGCGGTGGCCGGCGATCTGGGCGGCTGCATCGCCGAGATCGACGAGGTGATCGCCATCTTCGCGGCAATGCTGCGGATCAGCGCGGTGGAAAGCGGCATGGCCGGGGCGGGCCATGCGCGGATCGATCTGTCGGCGCTGCTGGGCCAGCTGGTGGCCGCCTATGCGCCGGCCATAGAGGATGGCGGCCGCCGGCTGGCCCTGCGCATCGCGCCGGGCGTGCATATCGCCGCCGATCGCGAATTGCTGGCGCAGGCGGTGGCCAACCTGCTGGAAAATGCCATCCGCCACACGCCGCCGGGCAGCACCATCGCGCTGGGGCTGGATGGCGCCGGCCTGCCCGGCATGGCGCGCATCACGGTTGAGGATGATGGCCCCGGCGTGCCCGAGGCCGACCGCGAGCGCGTGCTGCGCCGCTTCTTCCGGCTGGAGCGCAGCCGCACCACGCCGGGCTCCGGGCTGGGGCTGGCGCTGGTGGCAGCGGTGGTGCGCCTGCATCACGGCACCATCGTGCTGGAGGAGGCCGCGCCGGGCCTGCGCGTGCGCCTTGATCTGCCCATCGCGGCCGAGGGGGGCTGAAAGCGCTGCTGGCGGCAGCCCGAAACCGTCGCCGCCAGCGCGCGGGGAGGCTCAGTGCGGCACCGAGGGCAGCGGCGTATAGGCCGAGGCGTTGGGCTTGTCGGTCACCTCGACGGTGAAGGTGAGGGCGAACTGGTTGTCGAACAGCGGATCGTTGACCAGGCCCGGCGGGTTCTGGAAGGGCATGCCGAAATCCTTGGGGTGCAGCACCCCGTTCAGCGTGAAGGCGCGAAACTGCACGCCATCCCACGGCACGATCTTGGAAGGCACCATGGCCATGGCAAAGGGCCGCGTCACGCCGCGCGCGGTCAGCTGGCCCTCCACCCGGTAGCCTGTGCCCTCCTTCACCACCCGATCCGACGAGAAGGTGACGACCGGATAGCGATCGGCCCAGAAATACTGATCCGACTTGAGATCGCCGATGAACAGCGTGTTATGCGACCACATCGCCGACACGGCCGCCGAAATCTCGAAATGGGCCTTCGTCAGGTCCTCGCCATCCAGATCGACGGTGGCGATCATGTTGGGCACGCTGGTGGTCACCTCGAACAGGTTGCTGTGCTTGAAGTGCAGTTCCAGCCAGGTGCCCACAGGGTCGGAAACCCAGGTCTTGGCCGCGGCCGGGTGAGCGATGGTCAGCGCGCTTGCCAGCGCCAGGCATTTGATCATCCGCATGCTGCTTCCTTATCGGTTGGCGGGTGGGAGTGGGGCCTATCTTACCCTGATTCAAAAGGATTTCTGAACCGAAAGGCCGATCGTGCGCGGGGCCAGCGCGCGCACCAGATAGGGCGATGCGGTTTCCTGCTGGGTGATCTTGCGGCTGTTGGTGATGTTCTTGGCAAACAGCGAGACGCGGGTGCCGGCCATGTCTACCCCGAAGCTGCCATCCAGCGTGGCATAGGGCGAACGGCGATAGCCGACATCGCTGGCCGAGAAGCTGGCCCGGCTGGGGCCGATGAGATGCACATCGAGCGCGCCGAACAGGCGGGTGCGCTCGTCTGCCCGGCCGTTGTAGCTGAAGCCGGCCGCCCCCGTCCAGCGCGGCACGCCCAGCAGCCACTCGCCGCGATAGGTGCCGGTGCTCTCGTTGTCGGTGCGGATTTCGGCCTGGGTATAGCCGCCATTGGCGCGCAGCGTGAGCGTGCGGGTGAGGTGGGCGGAAAATTCCAGATCGGTGCCCATCACCCGCGCCCGCCCGACATTGCCGACATAGGTGTAGGGGCAGGCATTGTCGTAGGTCTGCAGGTTCACCGTCTGCTGCACGCCGTTCCAGTCGATCAGATAGACAGCGCCGGCCACATCCAGCCGGTGATGCAGCAGCGAGCCCTTGAAGCCGCCCTCATAGCTCCACACCGAATCGGGCTTGTAGGTCATCGGCGCCTTGGTCAGCCCCAGCTGGCCCAGCGCCGAGCCGCAGGTGCTGGTGGGTACAGACTGGTTGATGCCCCCCAGCCGGAACCCCTTGACGGCGGTCGCATAGATATTGGCATCGCGGCTCAGCTCATAGCGCAGCGAGAATTTGGGCGTGAAGGCCGAGCTGTTGAGGCTCGAGCTGTCGCTGCTCCAGCTGTTCGATCCGGTGCCGATCAGGCCGTTGGTCAGGGTCAGCGCGCTTTGGTGGGCGGTCAGCGCGCGGAAGCCCACCGTGGCGGTGATGCGCCGGTTGGGCTTGAAGCTCAGCTCGCCAAAGCCGGAGAACTGCGTGGTGCTCTGGGTGGAGATCTGGGAATAGACATTGCTGCCGCTGGCGGTCAGCGCGTCGGCGGTGTCGGCGCCATAGGCGGCGGCCAGGCGGTCGTAGAGGCTGGTCTGGTTTTCCTCGGCGGTCAGATAATTGGCGACATGGGTATCGGAATGTTCGAAATAGACGCCGAGGATCCATTCGAACTTGCGATCCACGCCATTGGCCTTGGGCGAGACCAGCCGCATCTCTTCCGACACCTGCGAGATCTGCGTGGGCAGCGCCATCGAGACGGGCGTGACCAGCCCGTACAGCTCGTTGCCCAGCGCGCTGATCGTGTAGTCGGTGGCGGTGTAGAAGCTGCGCTTCAGATAGGTGGTGGCGCTGGTGAGCGCATAGCCGCCGAAATTCTTGCGGATGGTGAGGCTGGGCGCGAAGATCTCGTCGCGCAGTGGCTCGTCGGTGTAGCGGGTGACGAGATTGGCGTTGCCGGCATCGCTTTCGCCCGATCCCTGGGTGGTGGTCTTCTGGTAGAAGATCGAGGGCACCACCTGCAGATCGCCGCCATCGTTTTCATAACGCAGCTGGCCGCGCACCACCAATTGCGAGCTGTCGTTGAAATTGGGCGTGATGGCGCCGGTGGTGCCATCCTTGCGGTCGATATAGCCGCCGGTGTGGTTATACTGGATGCCCACCCGCGCGGCGAGATGATCGCGGATGAGCGGCAGGTTGATCACCCCTTCGCCCAGATAGCCAAGGCCGCCGCGGGCATTGGCCGAGACATCGGCGCGCACATCGAGCGATGTTCTGGCCAGATCCGCCTGGTTGGCGATCACCCGGATCGCCCCGCCCATGGCGCCGGCGCCATAGAGCGTGCCCTGTGGCCCGCGCAGCAGCTCCATATGGTTGATATCGAAGAAGGCCGGCGTTGCCGCGCCGACAGAGGCGCCGGTCGGCATCGTCATCGAGACATCGTCGAGATAGACGCCCACCGTCTGCTGGCCGATCGAGCCGACGCCGCCGGCAGAGCTGACGCCGCGCACCGCATAGGAGGAGCGCCCCGCCGCTTCCTGATCGGTGATGGCAAGGCCCGGCACCGAGCGGGCGACATCCTCGAAGCTGGTGATCTGGCGCTGCTGCAGCGCATTGGCCGAGATTGCCGACATGCTGATCGGCACCTCCAGCTGGCTTTCCTTGCGCTTGGTGGCGGTAACGACGATCTGGCCGCTGTCGGCGCCCGTATCAGGCGGGTTTTGCGCGCCGGTTTCAGTCTTGTCATTGGCGAGGGCTGGCGCGGCCGGGGCCAGCGCCAGCAGCGCGGTGCCCAGCAGCAGCGGAAGATCCCTGTGCGCCCTGCCGCGCGCGGGCAGTCTGTGGTTGGTCCTCATGTGTCATTCCCTTTGTTTTCTATGAATGGAGGTAGGCTTATGCGTGGGGTTCTGGCTTGGCTGGCGGTGGGCCGAAGGGCCGGTCGGTCAGCTCCACGGTCAGGTCGAGATCGAAGCGGTCGCCAAACAGCGGCCATTTCAGCGGCTCGGGCTGCATCCAGCCCATGCCGAAGGCCTTGCGGCTGATCGCGCCGCGCAGGGTGAAGGAGCGGAAATGGGTGCCCTCGAAGGGCACATCGGGCGAGGCGACCATGGCAAAGCGCACCGGGTGGCTGATGCCGTGGATGGTGGTGTCCATCCACACGTCATAGCCGCGGGCGGTTTTCACGATCCGCCGGCTGACAAGGCGCATCTGCGGATAGCGGGCCGGTTCGAGCAGGCCGATGTTGCCGGTCATCTGCTGGTGCACCAGCGGTTCATAGACCTGCAGACTGGCGGTCTGCACGGTGATGTCGAAGGAGGAGGCGGGCAGGTTGGCCGGATCGATCCGGGCCTGCGCGCTGACGCCGGGAAAGATCACCGGGATGCGATACATGCCGGCATGCACATAGCTCAGCTCCAGAAAGCAGCCGGCGGGATCGTGATACCAGGGCGCAGGGCTGGCCTGTGCGGCAGCGGCGGGCAGCAGCGCGGTGATCAGCAGGGCGGGCAGGGCGGTGCGGAAACGGATAGGCATAAGGGCTTCCCCGAGGCATCGGGCCCGTCAGATACGGGCGCGCGGATGGGCGGCGCCTGGCCTGGATGGCCCGGCGCGGGATCGGGCGGCGCACCGCCCCTGGCAGGTTCTCGCAACGGTTTTTACCTGCCCCGCGGGCCGTCAGCCGCGGGGCAGGGGCGGCTCATTGCAGGCGATAGTGGAAATCATAGGCGGTGGCCTTGGCGTCGCGCACATGGATCAGCACTTCGCCGCGCACCCCGCGATAGGCGCCGGTGCCGCCGGTGATGGCCATCAGCGTGTCGGCGCTGTCGTAGACCGGGCCATCGGCCATGATCTGGCCGTGCTGCAGCATCAGCGTCCAGTGGCATTCCATGGATTTGCCCACCACCAGCCGCACGCAATAGCCATGATCCTGCCCCAGCACCTGCGTGTTGCCGGCATCATAGACCGGATTGGCAAAGGTCAGCACATCGCCGACATTGTCTGCCCCGGCGCCGCCATGCAGGCTGACGGTGTCGGTGGCGGCGCGTTCAACCAGATCGAGATGGCGCAAGGGGGCGCTGTGGGCGGGGGCGGCCAGCGCGTTTGCGGCCAGCCCGTTTGCGGCAAGGGCCAGAACCAGGCCAGCCTTGGACATTCTGCGCATCATTCATGCTCCTGTGTGGGCCTTGCGGGGCCGGCTGGAAAGAAAGGGGAAGGAAAGGATCAGACCTGCCAGGCATCGCCGGCGGGGGCATCGCTGCGGTCATGCGGGCGGGCGGCGAGCATGTAGGCCAGCCCTGTCAGCACCACCGCGCCAAAGGTCAGCGCCATCGCCCAGGACATATACCAGGGGCCGGCGCCATCTGCCGGGCGCAGCATGTCGGCAATGGCCCACACGCCCCAGGCCAGCCCGGCCACGTTTACCGGCCAGGCCCATGCCCCCAGGCGAAAGCGGCCGCGCGGGCGCCAGCCCCGGCTGCGCGCCACCAGCGCGCCCAGCACCACCATCTGGAAGCCGGCATAGATGCCCACCACCGCAAAGCTGACGATCGTTGCCACCGTATCGGCAAAGAACATGCCCAGCACCAGGATCGCCCCTGCCACCACGCCGGAAAGCACCAGCGCATTGGTGGGCACGTGATGGCGCTCGGAAACCCGGGCGAGCCAGCCGCTGGCCACCACCATGTCATCGCGGGCATAGGCATAGACAAGGCGGCTGGCGGCGGCCTGCAGGCTGAGGATGCACGACAGGAACGAGACCAGCACCACCAGCATCACCAGCTTTGCTCCCAGCGGGCCAAAGGCGGCCAGCAGCGCGTCCTCGATCGGATTGGCCACGCGCCCCTCCACCACCGCCATCACATCGGGCAGCGACAGGATCAGCGCCAGGCACACGAAGATCGAGGCCGACATGCCGATGTAGATCGTCGATTTCATGGCGCGGGGAATGGCGATGCCGGGGTTGGGGGTTTCCTCGGCCACATCCCCGCAGGCCTCGAAGCCATAGCAGGTGAACAGGCCGACAATGGCCGCCGACAGAAAGGCCGGGCCATAATGCCCATCCCGGGCGATGCCGAAGCTGGAGAACAGGATGCCCAGCGGCTGGTGCCGGTGGAACAGCAGCAGGAAGGTCCCCACCGCCAGCGCCCCCAGGATCTCGCAGATGAAGCCGAACATCGCCACGCGCGCCAGCATCCGCGTGCCGGCCAGATTGGTGAGCGTGGACAGGGCCACCAGCGCGATGGCGATCAGCCCGGCCAGCACCGGGGAGGACTGGAAGCCCAGCAGCGGCGCCACAAATGGCGCGGCGCCCGCTGCCACCGCGGCAATCGAGGTGAACAGCGCCCAGCCATAGATCCAGCCGGCCATCCACGCCCATTTGCGCCCCACCAGCCGGCGGCACCAGGGATAGAGCCCCCCCGAAATGGGAAATTGCGAGACGACCTCGCAAAAGGTGAGGCAGACGATGAACTGCCCCAGCGCGGCGATCGGATACCACCAGATCATCGCCGGGCCACCGGCCGCCATGCCGATGCCGAACACCGAATAGACCCCCACCACGGGCGACAGATAGGTGAAGCCGAGGGCGAAATTCTCCCACAGCGACATGTTGCGGTCGAAATGGGCGGTGTAGCCCAGAGCGCTCAGCTCGGCATCATCCTGGCTTGTCATGTCCGACATGTCTTGTGCTTCCCTGAACCGGCGGGGCGGTCTGTGCCGCCCCATCCCTTTTGATTTACAGCTTGATCATGATGTGGCGCGGGCAGGTATAGTCCTCCAGCGCGTAGAGGCTCATGTCCTTGCCATAGCCCGATTGCTTGAAGCCGCCGTGGGGCATCTCGTTGGCCAGCATGAAGTGGGTGTTGATCCAGGTGCAGCCATAGCGCAGGCCCGCGGCCACCCGCATCGCCTGGCCCACATCCTTCGACCACACTGAGGAGGCGAGGCCGTAATCGGAATCATTGGCCCAGCCGACCGCTTCCTCCACATCTGTAAAGCGGGTGATGGAGACGACCGGCCCGAACACCTCGCGCCGCACGATCTCGTCGTCCTGGTGGGCGCCGGCGATGACGGTGGGCTGGAAATAGAAGCCATCGCCCGCGCCCGGCTGGCCGCCGGTGGTGATCTCGATATGGCCGTGTTCGGCCGCGCGGGCCACGAAGGCGGCCACGCGCGAACGCTGCCGCCCGGAAATCAGCGGGCCCATGTCGTTCAGCCCGTCGTCGGCCTCGTCGAAGCGCAAGGTGGCCACCGCCGCCGACAGATCCGCCACCAGCCGCTCGTAGAGGGGGGCGGCGCAATAGATCCGGCAGGCCGCGGTGCAATCCTGGCCGGCGTTGTAATAGCCGAAGCTGCGCACGGCCTGCACCACTTCGGCGATGTCGGCATCGGCCAGCACGATCACCGGGGCCTTGCCGCCCAGTTCCAGATGGGTGCGCTTGATCGTCTTGGTGGCGGCGGCCAGCACCTTGCGGCCGGTGGCGATATCGCCGGTGACCGAGATCATGCCCACGGCCGGGTGGTTGATGAGGTGGTTGCCCACCGTCTCGCCGCGGCCATAGACGATGTTGATGACGCCCGGCGGAAACAGGCCGGCGGCATCCTCCACCAGCTTGAAACTGGTGAGCGGGGTAAGTTCCGACGGCTTGAGCACCACCGTGTTGCCGGCCATCACCGGCGCGGCCAGCTTCCACACCGCCATCAGCAGCGGATAGTTCCACGGCGCGATGGCGGCGATCACGCCCACCGGATCGCGGCGGATCATCGAGGTGTGGCCGGGCAGATATTCGCCCGCCAGCGGCCCTTGCATGGCGCGGCCGGCCCCGGCGAAAAAGCGCAGGCAATCGACCACGGCGGGGATCTCGTCGCCCAGCACCAGATGCAGCGGCTTGCCGCAGTTGAGCGCTTCCAGCCGGGCATATTCATCGGCCTGGCGTTCCACCAGATCGGCCAGCTTGAGCAGCAGGTTGCTTCTTTCGGCGGGCGTTGTGCGGGCCCAGGGGGCAAAGGCGGCCTGGGCGGCGGCCACGGCCTGATCGACCTGCGCGAAAGAGGCCTCGGCGATCTCGGCGATGGTGGCGCCTGTGCGGGGGTTGATCAGCCGTTCGGGCTCCTCGCTTCCCGTTTCGAGGCGGTCGCCAATACGCATCTGGATAGTCATGTTCGAACCTCTGACAGGAACTGCCGTTCTGGTGCGCTGCCGGGCCGGGCGGTGAGGGCGCGCAAGGGCACACCCCGCCGCCCGCCGGCAGGCGGCGCTTGCAGGAAAGGGCCGGATTATCCCGGCCCATCAGATGATTGTCAGCTGATGGGAGAAGGCTATCGAAGCGCCCCTGGCTTCGCCATTGCAAAAATAAAAAACACGTTTTCGTGAAAAGCGAATGGAGGATGCCAGATTGGACGCCGGCTCAGGCCAGATCGGCGCCGACAATGGGGCTGCCGCGCACTACCGAGAGAAACCCCTTCAGCTCTGGCGATTCCACAGCGCCGCGCCGCCACACCACGCTGACCTGCGCCGGCGTGGGCGCATGGGTGAGGGTGCGCGCTTCCACCCTGTCGCCCTCCAGCGACCAGCGGCGGTAGACCAGATCGGGCATTGCCGCCACGCCGGCGCCGGTGGCCACCAGGCTGCGCACCGCTTCCACCGATCCGGTGCGCACCAGCACGTTCAGCCGGGCGCGCAGGCGCCGCCAGTGCTTTTCGGCGGTTTCGGCGATTTCGTCGGTGGCCAGCAGGATTTGCGGCGTGTCGCCCAGATCGGCGATGTCGATCTCGGCCTGGCGGGCCAGCGGATGGTCTGCCGCCATCCACAGCCGATAGGGCGAGGACTGGATGAGCATGGCCTGCAGCGCCTGCCCTTGCAGCCCGTCGGGCAGGATGATGGCGGCCGCATCCAGCTCGCCGCCCACCAGCAGATGCTCCAGATCCTCTCGCGTGTCCTCGATGATCGAGACATGGCAGTTGGGGAAGGAACGCCGGAAGCGCGACAGCAGCTCGGCCAGCACATAGCCCGCCACCAGCGGCGTGACCCCCAGGTTGAGCGGGCCGCTGACCGGCGCCTCGTCGCTGACCAGGCTGTGGCGGGCCTGGGCCACGGCATCGAGAATGGCGCGGGCATGGCGCAGGAAGTGGTGGCCCTTGATGGTCAGTTCCATGCCGCGGGCGCGCCGCTCGAACAGGCGGCAGGCCAGGCTTTCCTCCAGATCGTGAATGCTGACGGTGATCGAGGAGGGCGTGACGTTCAGCGTCTTGGCCGCGCGGGACAGCGAGCCCAGATCGGCAATGGCAACAAAATATTGAATTTGCCGAAGGGAAAGAGCCATCCTTTGATGATATGCAATGGTTGGGGCCTGTCAATCATGGGCGGCCCGGGCCTTCGTTCGGGGAGATTGCCGGCGTGGCAGGCGGCCCCTGCATCACCCCTGCATCACAAGGGCGATGCATCGGCCGCTTCGGCGCGGGGCGTGATCGTGTGGCTGGCAAATCGGGGCAGATGGCTTAAGCCGCTTGTCAGGCGTGCCGGCAGGCGGCGCGCGGGTCCGGCATTTCGGCCTGCCGCGCCTGTCTGATTAAATGGAGAACCGCCATGCCCGCCCATGATGCCCTTTGCGCCTATGGCCTTGAGGGCAAGACCGCCCTTGTCACCGGCGCCGGATCGGGCATTGGCCTGGCCACGGCCAGGCTGTTTGCCGAAGTGGGGGCGCAGGTGTTGTTCGTGGATATCGCGGCCGATGCGGTGCGCGCGGCGGCCGAGGCGGCCGGATCGCCCTGGGCCATCTGCGACATTGCCGATGAAGCCCAGGTTGACGCGCTTTTCGCCCATGCGCAAAGCCTGTTCGGGCGGCTGGATGTGCTGGCCAATGTGGCCGCCTATCGCCGCAAGGCCGATACGATGGCGATGCCGGCGGCGGAATGGGATGCCATGCATGCCGTCACCACGCGGGGCACTTTCCTGATGATGCGCGCGGCGATCCGCCTCATGCGGGCGCAGCAGGGCGGCGGCGCGATCGTCAATGTCTCGTCGGTCAGCGCCGATCACCCCACGATCTTCAACAACATGCATTATGATTCGGCCAAGGCCGGGGTGGATGCGATGACCCGCGCGGCCGCGGTGGAATTTGCCGGGCAGGGCATTCGCGTCAATTCGGTGCAGCCGGGCGGAACCGCCAGCGGCGGTGCGGGCGAAATGGCCGCGCAATTGCCGATAAGGGGCCCGATGGTGCAGCCGGGGCGCATTCCGCTGGGCCGGATGTCGCAGCCGATCGAGCAGGCCCGGGCGATTCTCTTCCTCGCCAGCGATGCGGCCAGCTATATCACCGGGCATCATCTGACGGTGGATGGCGGTTACCACGTGTCCTAGCGCGCACGTGTCCTGGCAAGCCGGGCCAGGCACAGGCTGCGCAACAGAGCCGGGGCCTGCGGTAAATCGTCTGACGGTGTTTGCAGGGATCGCTGGTGCTATGCGCTATGCCCGATCGCCTGACTTTGCCGGATGGTTCCGGGCAAACCAGCCATCTTTCCAGCCAAGCGCTTGAAAAGATGGTGGGCGCGGCAGGGATTGAACCTGCGACCCCACCCGTGTGAAGGGTGTGCTCTACCGCTGAGCTACGCGCCCGCCCTGATGGTGAACCGTCGTTTCCGGCGGCCCCTCAGTGGGGAGACGCGCCTCTAGAAGGGTTCTGCTGCGTTGACAAGTGGGTTTTGAAAATTATTCAGGCGGCATGACCGAAACACCCGAAACCGCCGCCCAGCCCGCCACCTCTGGCTCCGACGTGCCGCCCGACCGGCTGGCCATCAACCCGTCCAGCACGCATTTCGATGGCGATCTGCTGCGCCGGGGCATTGGCATCCGCTTCAAGGGCGTGGTGCGCACCAATGTCGAGGAATATTGCATTTCCGAAGGCTGGGTGCGCGTGCAGGCCGGCCGCAGCATGGATCGCAAGGGCAATCCGCTGACGATCAAGCTGAATGGCCCGGTGGAAGCCTGGTTTGAGGATCTGGGCGAGGGCGCGCCTGTAGCCAGCGCGTGATCTGTGCCGGGGCAGGGCGGTTCGCCCCCCTGCCCTTTGGGCCCTTCGGCCACTGCGCCTTCAGTCGTTCTTGCCGGTGAAGGCGGCGATGATCGCGCCGATCGGGTCTGTCGACCAGCGGTTGCGGCCCAGCCCGTGGGCGCCGGTGATCGGCGTCTTGTTGTAGATGAAGCCATCCACCGGCCAGTGCGTGCTGCCCAGCCCCTGGATGGGGGCGAACCACACGCGCACCTCGCTCCAGTCGTTGGCGGGCGAGACGTCCACCGCCTCCACATCGCGTTCCACCTGGCCGCGCCGCCCGTTGATCGGGCTCCAGTTGGCGTGGCGCAGCAGCACCTTGCGCGAATCGACAATGCGGCTGACCATCGCCACATGGCCCAGCACCATCTTGCCATAGGGGTGAAAGGCCATCACCGCGCCCACTTTGGGCCGCACGCCGCGGGCATAGCGCCCCTCGGCCTGCCGCCACCATGTCCAGGCATCGCCGAACAGCTGGATGCCCGAGGCCGTGCGGGCATAGGGCACGCATTGCAGATAGGCCGGCAGCGTTCGTTCATCGCCGCCCACCTCGTTGAAATCGCTGACATCCACGAAGTGCACCCGCGCGATGGCCGGCGTTGTGGCTGCCAAGGCCAGGGCAAGGCTCGCACCCCTTGCGATCGATCTGGTCCATCCCGTCATGCCGCCACCCTGCATTGCGCAGGGTTAGGCTGCCCCTGCCAGACATGGTAAATGAAAAACTTACGATTGACCTGAAGGTTCCCGTAAACATACGCAGGCCGCGCCGTTTTGCTTGCCAAGCGGCGCCGGGGAAGCCACAGGCACCAGATGCTGCCGCAAGTGATCATTATCGGCCGGCCCAATGTCGGCAAATCCACGCTGTTCAACCGGCTCGTGGGCAAGAAACTCGCGCTGGTCGACGACCAGCCCGGCGTGACGCGTGACCGCCGCTTTGGCGAGGCGCATCTGCTGGGGCTGGACTTCACCATCGTCGACACCGCCGGCTGGGAGGATGAAGACCCCCACAGCCTGCCCGGCCGCATGCGCCAGCAAACCGAAGCCGCGCTGGAAGGCGCTGACGTGGCGCTGTTCGTCATCGATTCGCGTGCTGGCTTGACGCCGCTGGACGAGGAAATCGCCCGATATCTGCGCGAATCGGACGTGCCGGTGATTCTGGTGGCCAACAAGGCCGAGGGCCGCGCGGGCGATGCCGGCCTGTATGAAGCCTTTGGCCTGGGCATGGGCGATCCGGTGCCCTTCTCGGCCGAGCATGGCGAGGGGCTGGCCGATCTGTTCGAGGCGCTGCTGCCGCTGATCGAGGACAAGCAGCCCGACGAGGATGCGGAACCGGCCGAAGAGGAAGACGAGGAAGCGCTGCTGAAGGCGCCGCTGAAGCTGGCCATCGTGGGCCGGCCGAATGCGGGCAAGTCAACGCTCATCAACGCGCTCCTCGGCGAGGACCGGCTGCTGACCGGGCCGGAAGCGGGCATCACTCGCGATTCGATCGCCATCGACTGGCAGTGGCGCGACCCCCGGACTGGCGATAGCCGCCCGGTGCGGCTGATCGACACCGCCGGCATGCGCAAGCGCGCGCAGGTGACCGACAAGCTGGAGAAGCTCTCGGTTGCCGATGCGCGCCGGGCGGTGGATTTTGCCGAAGTGGTGGTGCTGCTGCTCGATGCCACGCGCGGGCTCGAACATCAGGATCTGAAGATCGCCGCCCATGTGATCGAGGAAGGCCGCGCGCTGATGATCGCGGTGAACAAATGGGATGTGGCCGAAGAGGCTTCCGCCCTGTTCAACGGCATCCGCGGGGCGCTGGAAGAGGGGCTGTCGCAGGTCAAGGGCCTGCCGCTGCTCACCGTTTCGGCGCGCACCGGCAAGGGGCTGGATGCGCTGATTGGCGCTGCTTTCGAGCTGCGCGAGGCGTGGAGCAAGCGCGTGCCGACCGCGCTGCTCAACCGCTGGTTCGAGGAAGCGCTGACCGCCAATCCGCCGCCGGCGCCGGGCGGCAAGCGGATCAAGCTGCGCTACATCACCCAGGCCAAGACGCGCCCGCCCGGCTTTGTGCTGTTTGGCACGCGGCTGGATGATCTGCCCGCCAGCTATCAGCGCTATCTGGTGAACGGCATCCGGCGCGAGCTGGGCTTTGCCTCGGTGCCGGTGCGCCTGACGCTGCGCAGCCCGAAGAACCCCTTCAAGCGCGACTGATCGCCCCGCCTGCGGGCAGGGCTGGCAGGGCGGTGTAGGCTGGGCAGTGCTGCTCATGGCCGGGAACCTGCGCGGGGCAAAAGGAATGGGCTGCGCGCTGGGTCATAATATGCGCCGGCTTGCGGGCGTAATTCGGTAAATTGCCTAGTTTGGGCGTTTGGCGGGGCGGTTTCAGCCGTTTGGCCGGGCAAAGGGCATGGGCCGGCCTTCCGTCAGCGATCGCCACAGCCATTCCAGCGGGCCCTGGCGGAAGCGGGCCAGCCAGGGCTGGCTCCAGCCCAGCATGGCGGCCCACACCAGCAGCACCAGCCCGGCCTGGCCGGCGCGCCCCACATGGCCCATCCAGCCCAGCCCCCAGCCGTTGAACAGGAAGCACATGGCCAGGCTGGTGCACAGATAATTGGAAAAAGCCATGCGCCCGGCCGCCACCAGCCGCCGGCCAGGGCCCGTGCCCAGCAGGCAAGGGGCCGCGCGCACCAGCAGGCTGGCATAGGCCAGCGCCATGGCCAGATGCGCCGGGCCCGCCCAATAGCTCAGCACATCGGGCATGGCGAGCGGGGGAAAATGGCGCGGCCAGGCCCAGCCCAGCAGCACCCCCGTCCACACAGCGCCCGCAGCGCCCGCCCACAGCACGGCCCGGTGCCAGCGCGCCGGCCAGTGCCCGGTGAAAAAGCCGCTGGCATAAAGCGCCATGCCGATCAGCATCAGCGGCAGCGTCTCGCCAATGGTGTAGAGCGTCATCACCAGCGGCCAGGCGGGGGCATCGGCCAGCTTGGCGGCGGCCTGCGGCCAGAAGCCCAGTGCCGCCTGCGCCACATCGGCCCGCAGCTGGGCCAGTGTCTGGGCAAGGGCGGCCTGCACGTCGGCCGCCTCGCGCGCGGTGGCGATGCCGGTGCGCACATGTTCCTCGGCCAGGATCTGCGGCAGGCTGCCGATCATCCCCCAGCCGTGCCAGCCCATGAACAGCGCCACTGCCAGCCCCACCTGCGCGCGCGGCGCCAGCCCCCGCAGCGCCAGCGCCAGCAACCCGCACAGCGCATAGAGAAACAGGATATCGCCCCACCACAGCAGCACATAATGGGCATAGCCAAACGCCCCCAGCCAGAACAGCCGGCGCATCTGCAAGGCCTCGCCAGAGCGGCCGCGCAGCTCTGCCCGCTCCACAAACAGCAGCATGCTGGCCCCGAACAGCATCGAGAACAGCGCCCGCATCTTGCCTTCCACCAGCAGCATGGTGAGCGCGAACAGCGCTTCATCCACCATGCCGGCCGGCCCCGCCTGCGGCGGCACGGCAAGCGCGGGCGTGTCTGTAGTGGCGATGGGGCCGGCAAAACCGGCCATGTTCACCGCCACGATCCCCAGCACCGCCACCCCGCGCACAAGGTCCAGCGTGGCAAGGCGGGCGCCGGCGGGCGCATCCTGGGCGGGCATGGGGGCGCTTAGTTGCGGGTGGGCAGGCAGGCGATGCCGGCGGCGGCCAGCTTGTGGCAGGCGCCTTGCGCGCCTTCCGCCGAATAGCCGGTGACAAGCAGCCGGCTGACCTTGCCGGTGGGCCGGTTCTCGCGCGCGTGGCCGGCCACTTCGGGCCGGGCCTTCACCCGCGCCCACAGCGCATCGGCATTGCCGGCCACGGCAAAGGCGCCCAGTTGCAGCATCCATTCGCCATGGGCGGCAGGCTTGGCCGCAATAGGCTTTTCAGGGGTGGGCTTTTCAGGGGCGGGTTTGGCGGGCGCGGGCGCCTTGGCGGGTGCCGGTGCTGCCGCCAGATGCTGGCCGCCCTTGGGCCGGGCATAATCGGCGCCGGCATCGGCCGGGCTGGCGCGCGGCGGCAGGGGCAGCGCGGCGACAACCGAGGGGCGGGGCGAAGGCGCAGGCGTGGCCGGCGGCGGCGGGGCATCGGCGCCCAGCAGTTCGGCGGCGGTTTGTCGGTTGCGGCTCGATTCGATGGCCGGTTGCATCTGCCCTGCCAGCGAGACGCCCTTCTGCCGCTGGTCCAGCGGCACGAACTGGTCCATCTGCGCCAGCGCCGCGCGGGCCTGCGGCAGGCCGGCCTGGTTGGCCAGCAATTCCAGCGCATAGGCGCGCACCCAGTCCTTGCCGATGCTGTCGCCGTTGAACAGGGCCACGCCCAGCAGATATTGCGCGCGCGGCTCGCCCCTGTCGGCGGCGGTGCGGATATAGGGCATGGCCTGGGCGTGCTGGCCGCGCTGGAACAGCAGCAGGCCGTATTGGTCGGCCGCGCCGGCATGGCCTTGCGCGGCGGCCTTGGCAAACAGCATCTCGGCCCGGGTCAGATCCTGCGGCACGCCCTTGCCGAACTTGTAGGCCTGGCCCAGATTATATTGCGCCACCGCATCGCCGGTTTCGGCCGGGCCCTGCCAGGCATGCACGGCTGCGGCAAAATCGCCCCGGCTCCAGGCCTCGGCGCCGGCGTTGACGCCAGCGTTGACGTCGGTGTTGACATCGGCGCGGGCGGGCGCGCCTGCCATCAGCAGCGCGGCAAGGCCGGCGCCCACAAGGCCAGTGCCCACCCGGCCGGCAGCGGCAAGCAGGCGGTGGGCCGGTGAGGCGGCGCGTTTCGGGCGGTTCATGCGTCGGTTCCCTGTGGGCGCGGCAGGCGCGCGCGGATGAGGCGTAAAGGGGCCGGATGTGCCCGCTCGATTCAATGGCATAGGCGGCCATGGTTAGCAAAGCCTTGCTGGCCGCGCGCACCTGCCTGAAAAGCGGCGTGAAACGGGGTGTGGAACATCGCGTTAACCGCAATTTAGGACAGATTTGCGATTCGCATACCGGATAACCGGAGGTTTGCCCAAGCGGCAGCCCCGCCAACAGGACCGCACCGATGCAACAGACAGACGCTTTCCGCTTTGCCGCTGCCCAGCCGGGGCCGCGTTGGCTGGCCGCCGGTGGCGCGCTGGCGCTGGCGCTGGGCGGCAGCCTGCTGGCGGTGCCGGCCTTTGCCAGCAGTGAGGCGGGCAGGGGCGAGGCAGCGAAAGCCGAGGCGGCGCAGGCAGCAGCGCTGGGCGGCGCGGTGAGCGCGGCGGAAGCGGCCGTGACCAGCGCCCCGCGTGAGGCGGCGCTGCGCGCGGCGTTGGGCCGGGCCTATTTCCGCGCCGGGCGGTTCGAATCGGCCGCCGCTGCCTATGGCGATGCGCTGACGCTGGGCGATGCCTCGGGCCGCACCGCGCTCAGCCTGGCGCTCAGCGATGTGGCGATCGGCCGCAAGGGCGAGGCGGTGCAGGTGCTGGATGGCGCGCGCGGCGAGATCGGCGTGGCCGATTTTGGCCTGGCCATGGCGCTGGCCGGCGAGACGGGCCGCGGCGTTGCCGTGCTGGTCGATGCGGTGCGCTCTGGCCAGGGCACGCTGCAGCTGCGCCAGAACCTGGCCTATGCCTATGCGCTGGACGGCCGCTGGGAAGATGCCCGGGTGATGGCCCTGCTCGATGTGCCGGCCGATCAGGTGGACGAGCGCATGACCCAATGGGCGCGCACCACCCGTGACGATGCGTTCCGCGCCCGCGTGGCGAGCCTTTTGGGCGTGCCGCTGCGGGGCGATAATGGCATGCCCGCGCAGCTGGCGCTGGCGCCGGCCCCGGTGGGCCAGCCCGCGCCGCAGATGGCGCTGGCGCCAACGCCGGCGCCGGCTCCTGCACCGGTGGCCGCGCCGGCGCAGGAACTGCCCCCGGTGAACGAAGCGCCCGCCGCTGCGCCCGACGATCTGCGCCGCGCCGAGGCCGCCCCGGCCGTGCCGGCCTATCGCCCGCCGGTGTTCCACCCGGTGGTGGCAGAGGCCGCCCCGGCGCCGCGCGTGCTGGCGCATGGCATGGCACCGGCCCGTGCTGCTGTGCCCCATGGCGCCCGCAAGCCGGCCAGCGCCGGCAGCCATGTGGTGCAGCTGGGCGCCTTTGCCAGCGCCGAGAATGCCGAGAAGGCCCGCCGCCAGTTCATGGCCCATGGCGCCTTTGCCGGCCACAGCATCGAGGTGGCCCGGGCCGAAGTGAACGGCCGTGCTTTCTGGCGGGTGTCGGCGCGCGGGTATGATGCGGCCTCGGCGCAAGGGGCCTGCGGGGCGCTGAAGCGCCATGGCGCGGTGTGCCTGGCTCGCGCCGATCTGGGCGGGGCGCAGCACGCCGCTGCCCTCCATGGCCATGGCACGCCCGATCTGGCCTTTGCCGACCGGCGCTGACAGCGGTTTTTCCGACCACAAAAAAGCGGGGGAGGGCAAACCTCTCCCGCTTTTTTGTGGGCCGGTTGCGGGCGGGCCTCAGCCCACCTTCACGCCGCCCTTGAACAGCGCCAGCACCCGGCCCTGCACCGGCTGGCGGTCAAACGGGGTGTTGCCGGCAGCGGCGGCCATCTTGTCGGAAGAGACGATCCAGGGCTTGTCGGCATCGACGATGGCGATGTCGGCCTCGGCGCCCGGGGCCAGGCGCCCGGCGTTCACCCCCAGGATGCAGGCCGGGTTGCCCGCCAGCAACTGGAAGGCGCGGGCCATGTCGATCACGCCGTCACGCACCAGGTTCATCGTCAGCGGCAGCAGGGTTTCCGCGCCGGCCATGCCCGGTTCGGCATCGGCAAAGGGCAGGCGCTTGTCTTCCGGCCCGCGCGGATCGTGGCCAGAGCCGATGATGTCGATCGTGCCATCGCCGATCGCCTCGATCACTGCCTGCCGGTCCGCCTCGTGCCGCAAGGGCGGCGAGAGGCGGCAGAAGGTGCGGAAATCGGCCAGCGCCGTGTCCGACAGCATGAAATGCGCCGGCGTGACCCCGGCAGTGATCGCCACCCCGCGGGCCTTGGCCGCGCGCACCAGATCGAGCCCGGCGCGCGTCGTCACCTGGCGGATGTGGAGGCGCGCGCCGGCCATTTCGGCCAGCGCCACATCGCGCGCGATAGCCAGCGCCTCGGCCTCGGCCGGGGCGGACGGCAGGCCCAGGCGGGTGGCCATCTCGCTGGCGGTGGCAACGCCGCTGCCCACAAGGCCGGCATCCTCGGCATGGGTAATGACCACCAGATCCAGCATTGCGGCATAGCGCAGCAGCCGCAGCATCGTGCCCGAATCGCCGATCCAGCGGCGGCCGGTGGCAATGGCGCGGGCGCCTGCATCGCGCATCAGCGCAATCTCGGCCAGCTCGCGCCCTTCCAGCGCGCGGGTGGCCGCGGCCAGCGGATGCACCCACAGGTCCGGCTTGCCGCTCTGCGCGGCATAACGCACGGCAGAGGGCCGATCGAGCGGCGGGTTCTGATCGGGCATCAGCGCGGCGCGGGTGATGCCGCCGAAATGCAGCGCCGGCTTGTCTATCGCGAAAACGCCCAGATCAACCAGGCCCGGCGCGATCAGCTTGCCGGCCGCATCGAGCACGCGCTCGCCCTCGGCCGGGGCCACATCGGCGCCAAGGGCGGCAATGCGGTCGCCCTCGATCCGCAGGGCGCCCGGCACCGGCAGGCCTTCTGCCAGCACCAGCAGGCCATTGGTGATGGTGATGCTTGCCACCGGTTTCATGCCCAGCCCTCCAGCTTGCGTGCCTTGCGGGTCAGCACTTCGAGGCAGGCCATGCGCATGGCCACGCCCATTTCCACCTGCGAGGTGATCAGCGAACGGCCGGCAAGATCGGCGATGTGCGAATCGATCTCGATGCCGCGGTTCATCGGCCCCGGGTGCATCACCAGCGCGCCGGGCGCAGCCTTGGCCAGGCGCTCTGCCGTAAGACCATAAAGGTGGCGATATTCGCGCGGGGAGGGGATGAACTGGCCCTCCATCCGTTCCTGTTGCAGGCGCAGCATCATCACCACATCGGCGCCCTTCAGCGCGGCGTCGAAATCATGGAAAGCGGTGACGCGCATGCGCTCGATCTCGGCCGGCATCAGCGCCGGGGGCGCGCACACGCGCACATCGGCGCCGAGCGCTGTGAGCGAGAGGATGTTCGAGCGGGCCACGCGGCTGTGCAGAATATCGCCGCAGATCACCACCTTCAGCCCGACAAAGCCGCTGCCCAGCCCGCGTTCGGCCAGTGCCCGGCGGATCGTCAGCGCATCGAGCAGGGCCTGGGTGGGGTGTTCATGCTGGCCATCGCCGGCGTTCAGCACCGGGCAATCCACCTTGCCGGCGATCAGCCGCACCGCGCCCGAGGAGGCATGGCGGATCACGATCGCATCGGCGCGCATGGCGTTGAGCGTGACGGCGGTGTCGATCAGCGTCTCGCCCTTCTTCACGCTCGACTGGCCGACCGACATGTTCACCACATCGGCCCCCAGCCGCTTGCCGGCAATCTCGAAGGACAGCAGCGTGCGGGTGGAGTTCTCGAAGAAGGCGTTGATGATGGTGAGGCCCTGAAGCAGGTCGGCGCGCTTTTGCGGCTGACGGTTCAGTTCCACCCATTGCTCGGCCTCGTCGAGCAGGAAGAGGAGCTCGTGCGGGGCAAGGCCGGCAATGCCGAGCAGCCCGCGATGCGGGAAGGCCGCCGATCCTGCCGGATAGGGGCCGTTGATGGAAGTCGCAGATGTCATCGAAGATCAGGCCATAGGGGCGGTGGGCGGCGGCCTCAAGCCCACTTTGCCTCTTTGTCCACCGTGTTTAAGAAGGGGCGTTGGCCAGCTGGCGCAGATGGGGATGAAAGACATGGAATTCGCCGGGAAAGTCTGGCGCTTGCTGGTGGGCGTGAAGGATGCGCTGGTGCTGATGGTGCTGCTGCTGTTCTTCGGCCTGCTGTATGCCGCGCTGGCCGGGCGGGCGCCGGCGCCGGCGCAG
>DASRYE010000229.1:0-18549 GCA_035653915.1 Novosphingobium sp.
TTCCTTCTGGGTGATCAGGCCCTCGCCGGCCATGTCCACAGCGACCTTCAGGGCGGCCTTGGCCGTGCGCTTCCCGTTGCGCGTCTGCAGCATGTAGAGCTTGCCCTGCTGCACGGTGAACTCGATGTCCTGCATGTCGCGGTAGTGGCGCTCGAGCCGCTCGACCACCGCCTTGAACTGGACGAACACCTCGGGCAGCGCCTCCTCCATCGAGGGATTGGCGTCGCCCATCTCCTCGCGCGCCGCCCTGGTCAGGGACTGGGGCGTGCGGATGCCGGCCACCACGTCCTCGCCCTGGGCGTTCACCAGCCATTCGCCGTAATAGGCGCGCTCGCCGGTGGCCGGATCGCGCGTGAAGGCAACGCCGGTGGCGCTGGTATCGCCCATGTTGCCGAACACCATCGCCTGCACGTTGACCGCCGTGCCCCAATCGGCCGGAATGTCGTTCAGCCGGCGATAGACCTTGGCGCGGTCGCTCTCCCAGCTGTCGAACACGGCGCCGATGGCACCCCACAGCTGCTCATGCACATCCTGCGGGAAGGGGCGGCCCAGTTCGCTCTCGACGATCGCCTTGTACTGGCCGACGAGATCCTGCCAGTGGCCGGCGCCCAGCTCGATATCGGCATAGAAGCCGTTGTCTTCCTTGACGATCTCGAGGGCGTCCTCGAACAGGTGATGGTCGATGCCCAGCACCACGTCGGAATACATCTGGATGAAGCGGCGATAGCTGTCCCAGGCGAAACGTTCGTCGCCCGAGCCGGCCGCCAGGCCCAGCACCGTTGCATCGTTGAGGCCCAGGTTCAGCACCGTGTCCATCATGCCCGGCATCGACACCCGCGCACCCGAACGCACCGAAACCAGCAGCGGATTGGCCGCATCGCCAAAGCTGCGCGCCGTGGCGCTTTCCACATGGGCAACGCCTGCTGCCACGCCCGCGCGCAGATCGGCATCAAAGCTTTTGCCGTTGGCGTTGTAATAAGCGCAGACTTCGGTGGAAATGGTAAAGCCCGGAGGCACCGGCAGGCCAATGCTGGCCATCTCGGCCAGATTGGCGCCCTTGCCGCCAACAATCGTCTTGTCGCGGGCGCGCGGGTCTTGCGGCGCGGCGCCGCCACCGAAATGGAATACGTATGCGCTCATGAGATTCACCTTTACGAGGTGTGGAAAGGGATGATTCGCGGAGAAGTGCCTAGCCTTCGATCCGCGAGAAGTCAGCAACCTTGTGCACTGCAGCACGCAACTTTGCCAGAAGTGTGAGCCGCGCGTCACGCTTTGCCGGATCGGCATCGTTGACGATGACCCCATCGAAGAAGGCATCGACACTGGCGCGCAGGCTGGCCAGCGCCGCCATTGCGCCTGTAAAGTCCTCCGCCGCCACGGCCGCCTCGGCGCGCGGGGCGGCTTCGGCAAGGGCGGTGGCAAGGGCGGCCTCGGCCGGTTCCGGCGCTGCGTTCAGCGCGCCATCGGCCCAGCCCTTCTTCTCCTCGGCCTTCAGGATATTGGCCGCGCGCTTGTAGCCGGCCAGCAGGTTGGCGCCATCCTCGGTGGCCACAAACCCCTGCAGCGCATGCACGCGCGCCAGCAGGCGCACCAGATCATCCTCGCCGCCAAGGGCAAACACAGCGTCGATCAGATCGTGGCGAACGCCCGCTTCCTTCTGCTGCACCTTCAGGCGGTCAATGAAGAACGACATAACCTCATCGGCAAGGCTATTATCAACGACCCTCTGATGGTAATTGCCAAGACGCGTAATTGCTGTCGCATTAATGACACCAAACAGGCGAACACGCATTTTATTAGTGGCCAGTATTTGCAAAATGCCCAATGCAGCCCGACGCAAAGCGAAAGGATCTTTCGAGCCTGTCGGCCGCAAATCCTCGGCAAAAAATTGAACAAGCGTATCCAGCTTGTCGGCCAGCGCCACGGCCACCGTCACCGGCGCTGTGGGCACATCATCGCCCTGGCCCACCGGCTTGTAGTGATCGCGGATGGCCTCGGCCACGGCCGCGTCCAGCCCCTCGGCAGCGGCATAATAGCCGCCCATCAGGCCCTGCAGCTCGGGGAACTCGCCCACCATCTCGGTCACGAGATCAGCCTTGCACAGCTCTGCCGCCTGGCGCGCCAGCACCGGATCGGCGCCCGGCACAATGCCTTCTGCCGCCAGCCATTCGGCCAGTTGGGCCACGCGGGCCACCTTGTCGGCCAGCGTGCCCAGCTTTTCGTGGAAGGTGATGCGGGCCAGCTTTTCCGCCTGGCGGGCCAGCGGCACCTTCAGATCCTGTTCCCAGAAGAAGCGGGCATCCGACAGGCGCGCGGCCAGCACCTTGCGATTGCCATCGACAATGCCGGCGCCGCCATCGCGGGCGGCGATATTGGCCGTGCAGATGAAGGCATTGGCCAGCTTGCCGGCGCCATCGCGGCAGATGAAATACTTCTGGTTGATGCGCGCCGTCAGCTGGATCACCTCGGGCGGCACGGCGAGGAAGGCCTCGTCGAACCGGCCCAGCAGCGGCACCGGCCATTCGGTAAGGCCGGCGTTTTCCACCACCAGCCCCTCATCCTCCACCAGCGTCAGGCCGGCGGCGGCGGCAGCCTCCTGCGCACGGGCGCGCACGATGCCGGCGCGCTCCTCATGGTCGACGATCACATGGGCGGCGCGCAGCTGGCCGGCATAGCTGTCGGCATCGGCCACGGTGATGGCGCCTGTGGCATGGAAGCGATGGCCCAGCGTTGCCCGGCCAGCGGCAACGCCGGCCACTTCGCAAGGCACCACCGCGCCATCCAGCAGGGCGATGATGCCCCGGAGCGGGCGCACCCAGCGCGGGCTTTCCGAGGAGAGCGAGGGCGCGCCCCAGCGCTGGCTCTTGGGCCAGGCAAAGCCGCGCACGATCGCCGGCACCATCTCGGCCAGCACCTCGGCCAGGGCGCGGCCGGGCTTCTCGGTGATGGCGAAATAGACGCCATCGCGCTCGGTCAGCTGGTCTGGCGTGAGGCCGGTCTTGCGCAGGAAGCCTTCCAGCGCCTGCGCCGGCGCGCTGCTGCGCGGCCCCTTCACTTCCTCGCGCACGGCCTGGGTGGCCGCGGGCAGATCGCGCGCGATCAGCGCCAGGCGCCGCGGCGTGGACCACACGGTGAGCGCGCCTGCCGCAACGCCCGCCGCTGCCAGCCCGGCGCGAAACAGCCTTTCCAGCTCAGCCCGGGCGCCGGCCTGCATGCGGGCCGGAATTTCCTCGGAAAACAGTTCGAGAAGGAAAGTGCTCACTTCGTCCACCCCGGGAATTGCGCGGCCCAGCGGGCCTCGTTCTTTTCGATAAGCTTGACAGCGGCGCCCTTGGCCAGATCGCGCACGCGGCCGATATAGCTCGCCCGTTCCTGCACGCTGATCACCCCGCGCGCCTGCAGCAGGTTGAACAGGTGGCTGGCCTCGATCGCCTGGTCATAGGCGGCCAGCGGAATATTCGCCGCGATGCAGCGCTGGGCTTCCTTTTCGGCATGCTGGAAGCCGATGAACAGCTGCTCGGTATCGGCCACCTCGAAATTATATTTCGAGAACTCCTGCTCATTGGCAAGGAACACATCGCCATAGGACACGCCCATGTCGTTGAAGCGCAGGTCATAGACCCGGTCCACGCCCTGGATATACATGGCCAGGCGCTCCAGCCCATAGGTCAGCTCGCCCGAGACCGGCTTGCAATCGAACCCGCCAACCTGCTGGAAATAGGTGAACTGCGTCACCTCCATGCCATCGCACCACACTTCCCAGCCCAGCCCCCAGGCGCCCAGCGTGGGGCTTTCCCAGTCGTCCTCGACAAAGCGGATGTCATGCGCCAGCGGATCGATGCCGATGGCCGCAAGGCTGCCGAGATAGAGCTCCTGCAGGTTCTCCGGGCTCGGCTTCATGATCACCTGATACTGGTAATAATGCTGCAGCCGGTTGGGGTTCTCGCCATAGCGGCCATCGGTGGGCCGGCGGCTGGGCTGCACATAGGCGGCATTCCACGGCTCTGGCCCCAGCGAGCGCAGAGTGGTAGCCGGGTGAAACGTGCCCGCGCCCACGCGCATGTCGTAGGGCTGCAGGATCAGGCAGCCCTGCCGGCTCCAATAGGCGTGGAGCGTGAGGATCATGTCCTGAAAGCTCAGGGGCGCGCGGGCGCTGTCGGCGGCATTGGTCATGGCCTGCGCCTTAGGCCGATGGGGCGCTTGCGGTCAATGGGCGGCAGGGAGAAGCGCCGGCGCGACAGCGCCGCCTCGACAGCACCGCAAGGCCCGCTATAGAACAGCGCCATGCTGCCTTTTTTCAACCGCTTTGCGCGTTATCTGCTGCTGGCCGGCCTGCTGCTGGCGCCGCTGTCGCCCCCTGCCATGGCGCGGGCCCTGCCCCGGCATGGCGCAGCGCCAGCCGCCATCGCGGCACCCCACCCGGCGCTGTGGCGCCTGCGCTTCGGGGCCAGCACGATCTACCTGTTCGGCACGGTGCATCTGATGTCGGCCGAGGCGGACTGGTTTGCTCCCCCCGTGGCCCGCGCCTTTGCCGCATCCGACACGCTGGTGACCGAGATCATCGAGCCGGCCCCGCAAGAGATGGCCCGCCTGCTGCTGGCCAGGGCCACCCTGCCCCAGGGCCAGAGCCTGCGCGCCCTGCTGCCGGCCAAAACCCGCGCCACCTATGAGCAGGCGCTGGCCGGCATCCACCTGCCGCCGGCCGCGCTTGACCGGTTCCAGCCGGCCTTCGGGGCGGTCTCGCTGGTCACGCTGTCGCTGAAGCAGGCCGGCTTTGCGCCCGACAATGGCGTCGATGCCCAGCTGGCCGCCCGCGCCGATGCCGCCCACAAGGCGCGCGAGGCGCTGGAGACGGTGGATTTCCAGCTCGGCCTCTTCGCCTCGCTGCCGATGGACAAGCAGCAGGCCTATCTGGCCGAAGTGCTCGACAACCTGCCCAAGCTGCCCACCGACATGCGCGATGTGGTGGCCGCCTGGAAGGCCGGCCGGGTGGCGCGCCTGGCCCGACTGATCAACGACGACACCGACGATCCGGCCCTGAAACAGGCGCTGCTGATCAACCGCAACAAGGCCTGGGCGCAATGGCTCAAGGCGCGGCGGCTGCAGCCGGGCACGGTGTTCGTGGCGGTGGGCGCGGGGCATCTGGCCGGCCCCGGCTCGGTGATCGACCAGCTGGCCGCGCTGGGCATCCGGGCCGAGCGGCTGCCGTGAGGCGGCCCCGCCCCGCATGGCGCGCGGCCGCGCTGGCGCTGTGCCTACTGGCCGGCGCCTGCACGAAGCCGGATCCTGCCAGCCCCGCCCTCTGGCGGGTGGATGGGCCCAATGGCGCCCATGGCTGGCTGTTCGGCACCATCCACGCCCTGCCCCACAAGGCCGCCTGGCGCACGCCGGCCGTGGCCGATGCGCTGGACCAGTCGGACCGGCTGGTGGTGGAGATTGCCGGGCTGAACGATGGCGCCGCCCTTTCCCGCGCCTTTCGCGCCCTGTCGGAAGACCGCGCCCATGCCCTGCCGCCGCTGGCCGATCGCGTGGCGCCCGAACAGCGCGCGGCGCTGGCCGATCTGGTCAAACGCGGCGGGCTGGCCGCCGGCGCGCTGGATAGCGCGAAGACCTGGGCGGCGGCCATCGTGCTGGGCCAGATCGCCGCCTCGGCCGAGGATGCCGCCCATGGCATAGACCGCGACCTCATCGCCCACTACCCCCATGCCATCGGCGAGCTGGAAGGCGCGCCCGCCCAGTTCGCCCTGTTCGACGCCCTGCCCGAGGAGGCCCAGCGCCGCCTGCTGGCCGACACGCTGGCCGGCGCCCCCACCGCCGAGGCCGATGGCCGCCAGCTGGCCGCCGAATGGCGCGCGGGCGACATGGGCGCCATCGCCGCCGAAACCCGCCGCGGCCTGCTGGCCGATCCCACCCTGCACGAGGCGCTCTATGCCGCGCGCAACCGCCGCTGGGCCGCGGCCATCGAGGCGCAGATGAAGGGCGGCGCGCATCCCTTCGTGGCCGTGGGCGCGGCGCATCTGGCGGGCGCGGAAGGCCTGCCCGCCCTGCTCGCCGCCGATGGCTGGCAGCTGCGCCGGGTGGAGTAGGCGCGCAACTGCCGCGCGACCTTGCCTTTTGGCGCATTTGCCGCTAAGGGCGCCCGCTTCCCGTCATGGTCATCCCTGGAGGCGTGGCGGGCGATAGTGTGTTTTCCAGTGTTTTCGAAAGGCAAGACGATGAGCGACAAGCTGACCCTGCCGGCCGAGGCGCGCGCGAAGACTGGCAAGGGAGCCAGCCGCGTTCTGCGTCGTGAAGGCCGCGTGCCCGTGGTGGTTTATGGTGGCAAGACCGAGCCGCTGTCCGCCCATGTGGAAGAGAAGGAACTGGTGCGCCAGCTGGGCACCGGCACTTTCTTCGACGGCGTGGTGGAACTGGTGATCGATGGCCAGACCATCACCACCACCGCCAAGGACGTTGCTTTCCACCCGGTGAGCGACCGCCCGCTGCACGTGGACTTCCTGCGCAGCTGACGAATGCGGCCGCCCTTTGCCGGGCGGCCACATGGCAAGGCGGGCAAGCGGCCGCAAGGCGCTTTCCCGCCTTTTGCTTGCCTGATGCCCGCTGCCCGCGAAAACGGGCCTGAAGGATGGCTGCATGCAGATCTGGGTGGGCCTGGGCAATCCGGGCGAGCAATATCGGCTCAATCGCCACAATGTCGGCTTCATGGCGGCAGATGTGATCGCCGGCGTGCACCGTTTCGGGCCGGAGCAGAAGAAGTTTTCCGGCTGGCTGCGCGAAGGGCGCATCGGCACCGAGAAGGTGCTGCTGCTGAAGCCCGCCACCTTCATGAACGAGAGCGGCCGCGCGGTGGCCGAGGCCATGCGCTTCTACAAGCTGGGCCTCGATGCGCTGACCGTCTTCCACGACGAGCTCGACCTTGCGCCCATGAAGGTGAAGGTGAAGCAGGGCGGCGGCATTGCCGGGCACAATGGCCTGCGCTCCATCGCCCAGCATCTGGGGCCGGATTTTCGCCGCGTGCGCATCGGCATCGGCCACCCCGGCCACAAGGACCGGGTGACCGCCCATGTGCTGGGCAATTACGCCAAGGCCGAAATGGGCTTGCTTGAAGACATGCTGGGCGCCATGGCAGCCGAAAGCGAATGGTTGGCAAAGGGCGACGACACGCGCTTCATGAACGATGTGGCGCTGCGCCTGCAACAGGCCTGAACAAGGCCGGTCACGAGGGACAAGATGGGTTTCAAATGCGGTATCGTCGGGCTGCCCAATGTCGGCAAGTCCACCCTGTTCAACGCGCTTACCGAGACGCAGGCGGCGCAGGCGGCCAACTATCCCTTCTGCACCATCGAGCCCAATGTGGGCCAGGTGGGCGTGCCCGATCCCCGGCTCGACAAGCTGGCCGCGATTGCCGGCAGCCAGAAGATCATCCCCACCCAGCTGTCCTTCGTGGATATTGCCGGGCTGGTGCGCGGCGCTTCCAAGGGCGAAGGGCTGGGCAACCAGTTCCTCGGCAACATCCGCGAGGTGGATGCCATCGTCCACGTGCTGCGCTGCTTCGAGAATGACGACATCCAGCATGTCGACAACCGGGTGGACCCGATTTCCGACGCCGAGACGGTGGAAACCGAGCTGATGCTCTCGGACCTGGAAAGCCTGGAAAAGCGCGTGCCGGCAGCGCAGAAGAAGGCCGCGCAGGGCGACAAGGAAGCGAAGATCACCGCCTCTGTGCTGGGCCAGGCGCTGGAACTGCTGCGCGATGGCAAGCCCGCCCGCCTGACCGAGCCCAAGGATGACGACGAGGCCCGCATCTTCGCCCAGGCCCAGCTGCTGACCGCCAAGCCCGTGCTCTATGTGTGCAACGTGGAAGAGGAAAGCGCCGCTTCGGGCAATGCCTTCTCCGAAAAGGTGTTTGCCAAGGCCAAGGCCGAAGGCGCCACCGCGGTCATCGTCTCGGCCGCGATCGAGGCCGATCTGGTGGGCATGGACACAGCGGAACGCACCGAATTCCTCGCCGAGCTGGGCCTCGCTGAAACGGGTCTCGCCCGCATCATCCGCGCCGGCTACGAGCTCCTCGGCCTGCTCACCTTCTTCACCGTGGGCCCCAAGGAAGCCCGCGCCTGGACGGTGGCCTGTGGCTCGCGCGCGCCGCAGGCGGCCGGCGCCATCCACTCCGACTTCGAACGCGGCTTCATCCGCGCCGAAACCATCGCCTTTGACGATTACATCGCCCTCAACGGCGAGGCCGGCGCGCGCGATGCCGGCAAGCTGCGCCAGGAAGGCAAGGATTATGTGGTGAAGGACGGCGACGTCTTCCACTTCAAGTTCAACGTGTGAAGGTGGCAGGGGCGATGCGCTTCTACGAGGATCTGGTGGTGGGCGAGGCCGAGCACTTTGGCCAGCACGCCGTGCTCCGCGAGGAGGTGATCGCCTTTGCCCGCCAGTTCGATCCCCAGCCCTTCCACCTGTCGGACGAGGCGGCCGCGCAAACGCATTTCGGCCGCCTTGCCGCCTCGGGCTGGCACACCTGCGGGATGACGATGGCCATGCTCGTCGCCCATTTCCAGGAAACCGGCCATCAGGGGCTGGGCGGCGCCGGGATCGAGAACCTCGCCTGGCTGCAGCCCGTCTACCCCGGCGATACGCTGAGCGTGGAAGTGGTGGTGACCGAGAAGCGGCGCAGCCGTTCGCGCCCGGAAATGGGCATCATCCGCCAGCAGACCACCACCTTCAACCAGCATGGCGAACCAGTGCTGCGCTACACCGCCACCGGCATGATCGCCACGCGCGATCCCGCCGGACAGGACTGAACCTGCCGGCCTATTTGCGGCCGAACAGCTTCTCGATATCGCCATGGGCCAGCTTCACCCAGGTGGGCCGGCCGTGGTTGCACTGGCCGGAACGCGGCGTGGCTTCCATCTCGCGCAGCAGGGCGTTCATTTCCGCCACCGACAGCTGGCGCCCTGCCCGCACGCTGCCATGGCAGGCCATGGTGGCCAGCACATGGTCCAGCCTTTCGGGCAGCAGCAGGGCCGCGCCATTCTGCGCCAGATCATCGGCGATATCGCGCACCAGCGCGCTGGCATCGCCGCGCGCCAGCGCCGCCGGCACCGCGCGCACCAGCATGGCGGCAGGGCCAAACCGTTCCAGCGCCAGGCCAAAGCCGGCGAGCGTGGCAGCGGCTTCCTCCAGCCGGTCGCAATCGGGCTCGTCCATCTCCACCACTTGCGGCAGCAGCAGGGCCTGGGCGGGCGCGGCCTCGGCGCCGGCCGCCTCGCGCGCGGCGCGCAGGCGTTCCAGCACGATCCGCTCATGCGCGGCATGCTGGTCAACGATGACCAGGCCATCGGCCGCCTCGGCGATGATATAGGTGGTGCCCACCTGCCCGCGCGCCACGCCCAGCGGATAGGAGGCTGCCTCGGGCGCAGGGGGCGCTTCCTCGGCCTTGCCGGCGGGCGCCAGCACATCACCCTCGTAACCGCGCCAGAGGGCGCTGGCCGCTTCCTCCACCCGCGGGCGGGCAAAAGCGGGCTGGGGCGCATATTGGCGGGCAAACAGGCTTTCCAGCTGGCGCGCCGGCGCCGGCGCGCCTTGCCCGGCCAGCGGCTCCACCTGCCAGTTGGCCATGGCGGGGGCAGCGGGGCTTTGCGCGGTCTTCTGGCCGGCGGCATCCAGCGCATGGCGCAGGCCCGAGACGATGAAGCCGCGAATGAAGGCCGGATCGCGGAAGCGCACTTCCGTCTTGGCCGGGTGCACGTTCACATCCACCTCTTCCGGCGGCACATCGAGGAACAGCGCCAGCACCGCATGGCGATCGCGCGCCAGCATCTCGGCATAGGCGCCGCGCACCGCGCCCACCAGCAGCCGATCGCGCACCGGCCGGCCGTTGACGAAGAGATACTGGTGATCGGCCACGCCCCGGTTGAAGGTGGGCAGGCCCGCCACCCCGGTCAGCCGCACAGGGCCGCGTTCGAGATCGATCACCACGCCATCCTCAGCCAGTTCGCGCGCCACGATGCGGGCCACGCGCTGCGGCGCCGTCTCGCCCTTCTGCACCGCCAGCACGCGGCGCCCGTCATGCTCCAGCGTGAAGCCCACCTCGGGGCGGGCCATCGCCAGCCGGCGCACCACATCGAGGCAGGCGGCATATTCCGAACGGGCCGAGCGCAGGAACTTGCGCCGCGCCGGCACCCTGGCAAACAGCCCATCAACCCGGATGCGCGTGCCCGGCGGCAGGCCCACCGGCCCCTCCTCCACCAGCGCGCCATGATCGACCACCCGCCGCCAGCCCTCGCCGGCGCCGCGCACCCGGCTATCCACCTGCAGCCGCGCCACGCTGGCGATGGAAGGCAGCGCCTCGCCGCGAAAGCCCATGGTCAACACCCGCTCGATATGTTCATCGGGCAGCTTGGACGTGGCATGGCGCTCCAGCGCCAGGGCGATCTCGGCCGGCGCCATGCCGCAGCCATCATCCACTACCTCGATGCCGGCAAGGCCCCCTTCGGCCAGGCGCACCACCAGTTGGGCAGCGCCGGCATCCAGCGCATTTTCCATCAGCTCCTTCAGGGCCGAGGCGGGCCGCTCCACTACCTCGCCGGCAGCGATGCGGTTGATGAGCGCGTCGGGCAGACGGCGGATGGTGGGCCGGGCGGGTTCCATGCCCCCATCATAGGCCGCAAAGCCGCCGCTGACACCGCCAGACGCGCCCCTTTTCAACCGAAATCGCTGTATGGCGGGCATATTGGCGCAAAGCTGGCGCTGTTGGGCTATAAATCGGCGGGCAGGCGCGAATCGCGTTTGCTCCCGGGGCGATGCTTGCGCTAAGGAGCCGGCTCCTGCCCCTCGATAGCCCGGGAATTTCGGCCTCCCTCGCCGGAACCTCCGGGAAAACTGACGGATTTCCCAATGTCATCGTTAATGTCGCGATTCTTCAAGTTCGGCTCGCAGAACATGGCCATCGACCTCGGTACGGCCAACACGCTCGTCTATGTGCAGGATCGCGGCATTGTGCTGAACGAGCCCAGCGTGGTGGCGATCGAGACGATCAACGGCAACAAGTCCGTCAAGGCGGTGGGCGATGATGCCAAGATGATGATGGGCAAGACGCCCGACAACATCGAGGCGATCCGCCCGATGCGCGATGGCGTGATCGCCGACATCGAGATCGCCGAGGAGATGATCAAGCACTTCATCCGCAAGGTGCACGGCAAGAAGAGCCTGTTCCGCTATCCCGAAATCGTCATCTGCGTGCCCTCGGGCAGCACCAGCGTGGAACGCCGCGCCATCCGCGATGCGGCCAGCAATGCCGGCGCCAGCCAGGTCTATCTGATCCTCGAGCCGATGGCAGCGGCCATCGGCGCCGACATGCCCGTGACCGAGCCCGTCGGCTCGATGGTGGTGGATATCGGCGGCGGCACCACGGAAGTGGCGGTGCTGTCGCTGCGCGGCTTGGCCTACACCACCAGCGTGCGCGTGGGTGGCGACAAGATGGACGAGGCGATCGTCTCCTATGTGCGCCGCCACCACAACCTGCTGATCGGCGAGGCCACCGCCGAGCGCATCAAGAAGGATTACGGCATCGCCACGATCCCCGCCGATGGCGTGGGCGAGACGATCCACCTGAAGGGCCGCGACCTGGTCAACGGCGTGCCCAAGGAAATCACCATCACCCAGGCCAATGTCGCCGAGGCGCTGTCGGAACCGATCAGCGCCATCGTCGAGGGCGTGCGCATCGCGCTGGAGAACACCCAGCCCGAACTCGCCGCCGACATTGTCGACCAGGGCATCATGCTGACCGGCGGCGGCGCCCTCATCAAGGGGCTGGACGACTTCCTGCGCGAGGAAACCGGCCTGCCGGTGAGCGTGGCGGAAGATCCGCTGTCCTGCGTGGCGCTGGGCACGGGCCGGGCCATGGAAGACCCGATCTATCGCGGCGTGCTGATGACCGCCTGAGCGGCCAGCACTTTTTTTCCGCGCAAAAGCTTGAATGCACAGCCCGGCCGGCGCACCGTTGCGCCGGCCGGGCCAATGAAGGGAATATCGCAAGCATGGCGCCGCCAGCCAACCGGCGCACCGGCTATTCGCGCAGGGCGCAATACAGCACATTCTTTGCCTATGTCGCCGGTGTGATCGGCGTGCTGGCGGGCGCCCTCCTTCTGCTCGGCTCCATCTCCAACAGCGCGGCGGCCAGTTCGCCCGTGCTGGCCTTCCTGCGCGGCACTGCCGGCGATATCACCGCGCCGCTGGGCCGGGCGGTGGCCGCCATGCGCGCTTCTGTGGCGCAAGGGGTGGATGTGGGCCAGGGCTTCCTGGCTTCGGGCAGCGAAGTGGCGCGGCTGCGCAAGGAAGTGGCGCTGGCCCGCGTGGCCCGCGTGGAAACCCGCGCCGCCCAGGATGAAAACCGCCGCCTGAAGGCGCTGCTCGATCTGGCGACGCAAGATCCCCGGCCCATTGCCAATGGCTGGCTGATTTCCTCCAGCGCTTCCAGCACGCGGCGCTATGCGCTGGTGTCGGCGGGCCTGCGCGATGGCGTGCGCCCCGGCATGCCCGTGCGCACGCCCGAGGGGCTGGTGGGCCGGGTGCTGGAAGTGGGCCAGGTGTCGGCCCGGGTGCTGCTGATCACCGATACGCAAAGCGTGGTGCCGGTGCGCCGCGCGCAGGATGGCGTGCCCGCCTTTGCCACCGGCAAGGGCGATGGCACGCTGGTGCTGCGCCTGCTGACGCTGGCGGTGAACCCGCTGCATGTGGGCGATGTCTTCGTCACCTCGGGCTCTGGCGGCATTTACTGGCCCGGCACGCCGATCGCCCAGGTAACCGGGCTGACCCATGACGGCGCCACGGCGCGCGTGCTGGGCGATCCGGCCGCCAGCGAGATGGTGGCCGTGCTGCCCGCCTGGACCCCGACCGAAGACGCCACCCTGCCGCCCCCCACCGGCGAGCAGCCCCCCGCTCCCAAGCCCACCGCCAAGGCCAAGGGCAAGAAGGGCGCCAAGGGTGCCAAGCCTGCCGCCTCGCCTGCCCCGGCGCCTGCCCCCGCCCCTGCCGGAAAGCACGCGCCATGATGGAGCGGCTGGCCGCGCTGCTGGCCCGCGAAGGCGCGCCCCGGCGGCTCAACGCCGCCCCTTCGCCCGCCATCGCCTACAGCACGCCCTGGATCAGCATCGCGCTTTCCAGCATGGCCGTGGGCCTGCCGCTGATCGCCAAGGCGCCGCTGCTGCCGCCGCTGGGCTATCTGGCGCTGCTGGGCTGGCGGCAATTGCGCCCCGGCCTGCTGCCGGTGTGGGCGGGCGCGGCGCTGGGCTTTGTCGATGATCTGTTCAGCGGCCAGCCGATGGGCAGCGCGATCCTGCTGTGGTCGGCCTGCATGCTGGCGCTCGATGTGATCGAGGCGCGCTTTCCCTGGCGCACCTTCCTGATCGAGTGGCTGGTGGCCGCGGGCATGATCCTCGCCTATCTGCTGGCCACCACCCTGCTGGCCAATATCACCGGCGGGGCCACGCCGCTTCGGCTGGTGCTGCCGCAACTGCTGCTTTCGGTGCTGTGCTTTCCGGTGGCGGGCCGCGTGGTGGCCGCGCTCGACCGCTGGCGGCTCGGCGGTTTCAGGATTTTCGGCTGATGGCGCGACGGCGCGGCAAAACTGCCAAACACATTTCCCAGGGCATGCTGCGCAACAGTTTCGACCGGCGCAGCGTGGTGATCGGCGCGCTGCAGGGCGGCGTGGGCGTGCTGCTGGCAACCCGGCTGGGCTATCTGGCGGTGGCGGAAAACGCCCATTACCAGATGATGGCCGAAAGCAACCGGGTGAACCTGTCGCTGATCCCGCCGCGCCGCGGCTGGATCCTCGACCGGCAGGGCCAGCCGCTGGCGGCCAACCGCGCCGATTTCCGGGTGGACCTCATCCCCGACCGGCTGGTCGATGCCGACAAGACGCTGGCCGAGCTGGGCCAGATCCTCGGCCTCGATGCGATCGACATCCAGGATATCAAGGACCAGCTGGCCCAGGCGCGCGGCTTCCAGCCGGTGGGCGTGGCCGAACATCTCGACTGGGAGAAATTCGCCGCCCTCTCCGTGCGCCAGCCCGATCTGCCGGGCGTGGTGCCGCAGCGCGGCTTCTCGCGCTTCTATCCCACCGGGCCCTGCGTTGGCCATCTCGTTGGCTATGTGGGCGCGGCCAACGCCAAGGATTACGAGAAAGAGCACAACCAGCTGCTCATCACCCCCGGCTTCAAGATCGGCAAGGATGGGCTGGAAAAGCAGTTCGATGCCGATCTGCGCGGGGTGCCCGGCGCCCGCCGCGCCGAAGTCACGGCCTCTGGCAAGATCGTGCGCGACCTGGAAACGCGCGAGGACATCCCCGGCAAGCCCATCGAACTGACCATCCACGCAGGGCTTCAGGAATATGCCGCCCGGCGCATCGGCGTGGAATCGGGCGCGGTGACGGTGATCGATTGCCGCTCGGGCGATATCCTCGCCATGTGCTCGATGCCCAGCTACGATCCCAATTCCTTCTCGGCGGGCATCGGCCGGCTGGAATGGAAGATGCTGGCCGACGACGACCATGTGCCCTTGCGCAACAAGACCCTGCACGGCCTTTATCCGCCCGGCTCCACGGTGAAGCCATCGGTGGCGCTGGCGCTGCTGGAAGCCGGGCTCGATCCGCATGAGGCGGTGAACTGCTCGGGCGGGCTGCAGGTGGGCAACCGCGTGTTCCACTGCTGGAACCACCACGGCCACGGCCGGGTGGACATGTTCAAGGGCATCTACCAGAGCTGCGACGTCTATTTCTACCACTTCGCCCAGAAGATCGGCATGGAACGCATCGCCGCGATGATGCGCCGCATGGGGCTTGGCCAGAGCTTCGACCTGCCGCTGGGCAAGCAATCGACCGGCACCGTGCCCGACCCCGCCTGGAAGCAGCGCCGCTACCACCAGGACTGGGCGATCTATGACACGGTGAACGCCACCATCGGCCAGGGCTATGTGCAGGTGAACCCGCTGCAGCAGGCGGTGGTGGTCAGCCGGCTTGCCTCGGGCAAGGCGCTGCAGCCGCGCCTGCTGCGCAATCAGCACACCCCGCCCCCCGGCGACCTTGGCATACCGCAGGAACATTTCGACGTGATCCGCTCGGGCATGCGCGATGTGATCAACGGGCCGGGCACCGGCGGCAAGGCCCGCCTGCCCTTCCCCGATATATTGATGGCCGGCAAATCGGGCTCGGCGCAGGTGGTCGGGCTCAACTATGGCAACGGCAAGGCGGGCGTGGCGTGGAAGCGGCGCGACCATGGCCATTTCATCTGCTTTGCCCCCTTCGACAACCCGCGCTTTGCCTGCGCCGTGCTGATCGAGCATGGCGGCGGCTCGCCGGCGGCCATCCCGATCGCGCGCGATGTGATGACCTATCTGTTCGACCAACAAAAGGCCTGGGACATGCTGGCCACCATGGAGCCGGGCTGGGGCGGCACGCCGCAGCAGCGCATGGATGCCAAATACCGCACCTATGCCGCGCAATATGGCGTGAGCGCGCCGCGCGTGGATACCAGCGGCGAACCGGTGGCGCAGGTGCAAAGCGCCAGCGATGCCGCCGCGGCCACCCCCCAGCCGGTGCAGAGCGATGCCGCGCCCCCCGCGCCCGAACCCGGCGCCGAAGCGCCCGCGCCCGCGCCCGCCGCCACACCGGCAGCGCCGGCACCGGCGCCGGCCGCGCCCGGCAATGCCACCGGCGGAGGCCACTGATGAGCAGCCGCTCGATCATCCCTGCGCCCTTGCGGCAGCAGCCGTGGCATGTGCTGCTGCCGCTGGCCGCGCTCAACACTTTCGGCTCGGCCGTGCTTTATTCGGCCGCGGGCGGGCGGATGTGGCCCTGGGCGGGCATGCACATGCTGCATTTCGCCGTGTTCCTGGCGCTGGCGATGGCGGTCTCGCGGGTGCCGCGGCATCTGTTCACCCAGGCCGCCTTCCCGGCCTATGCCGCGCTGATCGTGCTGCTGGTGCTGGTGGAGGCGGTGGGGCGCATTGGCGGGGGCAGCCAGCGCTGGCTGAACCTGGGCTTCATGACCTTGCAGCCATCGGAAACGATGAAGCCGGTGATCGTGCTGGTGCTGGCGCATTTCTATGCCAACCTGCCGCCGGCAATGATCCGCAGCTGGCGCGCGCTGGTGCCGGCGGGGCTGTTGATGGGGGTGCCGGCGGTGCTGGTGATCCTGCAGCCCGATCTTGGCACGGCGCTGGCCATCTGCTTTGGCGCGGTGGCGGTGATCTTCATGGCCGGCGTGCCAATCTGGTGGTTTGTCTCGGGCGGGCTGGCGGCGGGCATCATCGCCCCGCTGGCCTATTTCTTCGCCCTGCATGATTATCAGCGCAAGCGCGTGACCGTGTTCATGGACCCGGAAAGCGACATGCTGGGCGCGGGCTATCACATCACCCAGTCGAAGATCGCCATCGGCTCGGGCGGCATTTTCGGCAAGGGCTTCGGCAATGGCACGCAAAGCCATCTGGAATATCTGCCCGAAAGCCACACCGACTTCGCCTTTGCCACCATGGCCGAGGAATGGGGGCTGATCGGCGGCTATTTCATTCTGGCGGTGTTTTTCCTGGTGCTGTTCCGCTGGGGCATGGGCGTGGCCCGCCGCGCGCCCGATCGCTTCAGCCAGCTGCTGGCCGCCGGCATGACGGTGACGATCTTCTTCTACGTGGCGATCAACATGATGATGGTGATGGGGCTGGCGCCGGTGGTGGGCATCCCGCTGCCGTTCATCAGCCATGGCGGCTCCTCGATGATGACCAACATGCTGTGCATCGGCATGATCATGGCGGTGGAACGCTGGAGCAAGCGGGCCAGCACGCTGGTGTAAACGGGGGTTTGACCAGGGGTTTGGCCAGGCGCGCAAAAAATTTATAACGAATCACTTGCCTGCGCCGAAACAGGCGCTAAAGGGAGCGCCTCCGGTGACGGGGCGGCGGCTTCAGCCTCCTCCCCCAGATGGCGGAAATGGACGCATAGCTCAGTTGGTAGAGCAGCTGACTCTTAATCAGCGGGTCCTAGGTTCGAGCCCTAGTGCGTCCACCACCATCGCTTCTCCGGCTTTGCCGCCCCCCAAGGGTTGCAGGTGTGGACGCATAGCTCAGTTGGTAGAGCAGCTGACTCTTAATCAGCGGGTCCTAGGTTCGAGCCCTAGTGCGTCCACCATACCTTTCTCCTGAAAGACAGGGTCTGCTTTTCCCCTTTTCCGCAGCGCTTCGGGTTTTCCGCAGCGCCAGCGCCATCGCCTCTTGCAGAATGGCCGGGAAATGAACCAGAAAGGCACAATGACCCAAAGCCCCCCCGACGATCGGCCCCCCGCGGCAGAGCCCCCTGCGGGCACCGACACGGCCACCGCTTCCGACAAGGTGGCCGATGCCATCCTGCGCGGCATCCGCGCCGGCACCTTTGCCACCGGCCAGCATCTGGTGGAGCCGGATCTGATGCGCCGGCTGGGGATCAGCCGCGGATCGCTGCGCGAGGCGCTGAAACGGCTGGCCGCCGAGGGCATCGTCACGCTCAACCGCTTTCGCGGCGCCTATATCTCCTCCTTCGACCGCAAGACGGTGTTCGACCTACTGCAGATGCTGGAGCCGATGTTCTGCCTGGCCGCGCGGCTGGCCGCCGAACATTGCGACACCGCGGAAAAGCTGGCCCGCGTGCAGGCGGTGACCGCCAGCATCGAGGCCGCCGCCGCCCGCCGCAACCGCGCCGACTATATGGAGCAGCGGCGCAATTTCTATTCGGTGCTGATCGAGGTGGGCGGCAACAGCGAATTGATGCGCGCCATGCCGCTGGCCCGCACCGAACTGTTCCGCGCGCAGATCGAGGCGGCCCTGTCGGAACGGCAGCGCCAGCTGCATGCCGGCGGCTATGGCCGGATTTCCCGCGCGGTGATCGAGCGCAACCCGGCCGCTGCCGAAAGGGCGATGAAGAAGCACTTCGCCAGCACCCACAAGACAATCAGCGAATTGCCCGATCACGTGTTCGTGGCGGCCAGCTGAACCGCCTGATGGCGGCGAGCCGGGCACTCAGGCCATGTGGCCGCCGCCATTGGCATAGAGCACCTGCCCGGTGATCACCGCCGCCTGCGCCGAGGCCAGGAAGGCCACCACCCCGGCAATCTCCTCCACCTCGGCCAGCCGGCCCAGCGGCAGGGCACTGGTTACCGCGCGGGCGGCGCCGGTGGTATCGCTGGCCATCAGCGCATCCACCGTCTCGGTGCGGGTGGGGCCGGCGGCCACGGCATTCACCCGCACGGCAGGCGCCAGTTCGGCGGCCAGGCTGCGGGTGAAGCCTTCCACCCCCGCCTTGCTGGCGCTGTAAACGGCAAGGCCGGGCGTGGGGAAACGCGCCGCGGTGGACGACATGTTGACGATGGCCCCGCCGCGCGCGCGCAAGGCCGGCGCGGCGGCCCGGCAGAAGGCAAAGGTGGCGCCCAGATTGGCCGCCAGCGTGGCGGCGAATTGCGCATCGCTGGTGTCTTCCACTCGCGCGGTGGGATAGCTGCCGGCGATATTGGCCAGAATGTCGAGCCC
>DASRYE010000230.1:0-3220 GCA_035653915.1 Novosphingobium sp.
CCAGCGCCCGCGCCCGAACCAGCGCCCGAACCTGTGGCGGAACCTGCGCCCCCGCCGCCGCCATCGCCGCCCCCTGCTTCCCCGGCCCCTGCGCCCATCGCGGCTGGCGCACATGTGCTGGCCTCACCGGCGGTGCGGGCCCGGGCCCGGGCGCTGGGGGTGGATCTGGCCGAGGTGCGGGCGATGGCTGGCGGCCATATCCGCCATGCCGATCTCGATGCGTTTCTCGCTTATGGCGCGGCGGGCGGTTTCCAGCCGGTGGGCCGGCGCGGGGTGGATGAGGCAGTGAAGGTGATCGGCCTCAGGCGCCGCATTGCCGAGCGGATGGCCGAGGCCAAGCGCCACATCCCCCATTTCTCCTATGTGGAGGAATGCGACGTGACCCTGCTGGAAGCCCTGCGCGCCCAGCTCAACGCACCCCAGGGCGCGCCTCGGGGGCTGGCTCCCGCGCCAGAACGCCCGCATCTGACGCTGCTGGCGCTGTTCGCCGCCGCCCTGTGCCGCGCCCTGCCCGATTTCCCGATGATGAACGCCCGCTATGACGAGGAGGAGGGCCTGCTCATCCGCCATGGCGCGGTGCATCTGGGAGTGGCCACGCAAACCGCGGCCGGGCTGATGGTGCCGGTGCTGCGCCATGCCGAAGGGCTGAACCTGTGGCAGCTGGCCACCGGCATCGCCCGTCTGGCAGAGGCCGCCCGCAGCGGCCGCATCACCCGGGCCGAACTGCATGGCTCCACCATCACCGTCACCTCGCTGGGGCCGCTGGGCGGCATTGCCCACACGCCCATCATCAACCGGCCGGAAGTGGCGATCATCGGCCCCAACCGCATTGTCGAGCGGCCGATGTTCGTGCCCGACGGGCTGGGCGGCGAACGCATCGAGAAGCGCAAGCTGATGAACATCTCGATCAGCTGCGACCACCGGGTGATCGACGGGCAGGATGCCGCCCGCTTCGTGCAGGCCCTGCGCGCCCTGCTGGAAGCGCCGGCGCGGCTGCTGGCGCCGGCGTGAGGGGCACCCCGTCTCAGCCTTCCAGCCGCGCGCCGATGGCCGCCACCCCGGCCACATCGGCAAAGCCGATCCGCAGGTTGAGGAGGGCGGCGCGTTCCTCCTCGGCGGTAACCGCGGCGGTGGCATCGGCGGCGATCACCACCTTATAGCCCCGCATGTTGCCATCGCGCGCGGTGCTCTCGCAGCAGATGTTGGTGAGCGTGCCGACAATGACGATCAGCTCGCTGCCGCGCGCCGCCAGCTCGCTGCCGCGCGCCGCCAGCTCGCGCGCCAAAGCGCCGGCCGGGCAGAGGAAGGCGCTGTAGCGGTATTTGTCGATCACTGCATCGCCCGGCGCCACCGCCATGGCCGGGTGCAGCCCATGCAGCGCCGCGCCCGGCGTCAGCGCGGCCATGGCGCCGGCCACGAAGGGATCGGCCGGGTCATACTGCCAGGCGGGCATGGCCAGCGGCGGCTGGGGGCCCACGCTCTGCCGGGTCCAGATCACCGGGGCGCGGGCGGCGCGAAACCGCCCGGCCAGCCGGTTCACCGCCGGAATGATCGCTTCTGCCCGCGGATTGGCAAAAGGCGCGCCGGCGGTGATGAAGGCCCCCTGCATGTCGATCACCACCAGCGCCGCGCGGGCCGGATCGATCGCCGGGAAATGGTTGAGCGCCCGCCCGCGCGCCTCCGCCCATTCCGGCATCTCCCAATCCGGCAGGCTCCAATCCGGCAGGCTCATGCCGTGGCTTCGGCCTCGGGATAGGCGATGGAAAGCGTCAGCGCTTCCCATTCGGCCATGGCGGCCTGCACCTCGTCCAGATGCTCGCGGATGTGGCGCAGCGAATCCTCGCCCAGGAACAGGTGCACCGGCGGGCGCGGCGCATCCAGCGCGGCCAGAATGGCGGCGGCCGCCCGCACCGGATCGCCCTTTTCGCGGCCAACGCCGGCGGCAAGGCTGTGCTGGGCAAAGCGCGCGGCGCCATCGTAATCGGCGATGTGGCGGGCCGCCTGCACCAGCCCCTTGCCGGCAAAGCCCGTGCGCATGCCGCCCGGCGCCACATTGGTCACGCGGATGCCCAGCTCCGCCACTTCCTGCGCCAGCGTCTGGCCGATGCATTCCAGCGCATATTTGCTGGCGCCATAGATCGCCGTGCCCGCCCACGGCGCCCAGCCGCTCATCGAGGTGACGTTGATGATATGGCCGGCGCGCGCCGCGCGCATGGCCGGCAGCACCGCCTGGATCATGGCGATGGCGCCCAGCACGTTCACTTCGAACAGCGCGCGGATCTGGTCCAGCGTGGTCTCTTCAATGGCGCCTGCCATGCCGAAGCCGGCATTGTTCACCAGCCGGTCCACCTGGCCCAGCCAGCTTTCCGCCTCGGCCACCACGGCGGCGGCATTCTCGGGCCGGGCCAGATCCAGCACAAGGCCCAGCGCGCGGCCGGGCGCGCTGGCGCTGAAGGCCGCTGCCGCCTCGGCGCTGCGCATGGTGGCCACCACCTTGTCGCCCCGCGCCAGCGCGGCCGCCGCCAGATCCTGCCCCAGCCCGCCGCCGGCGCCGGTGATCAACCAGTTTGTCATGCCTTCCTCCACACCTTTGGCCTGCGCTGCGGCGCCAGGCTCCATGCAACACACAAGGGGGCAACATAGGGCGGTGGCGGCCGCGCTCTTGCCGCAGGCGGCCCCAAATCTTGGGGCAGGGCGCATGGCCGCCGGGCACCGCTTGCCAGCGGCGCGCGCGCGTGGTTCCAGCAAGGCCGGCTTGATGCACCGGAAAATGAGGGCAGGATGCAGGTGGACGTGGTGGGCTCTGTGAATGTGGACTGGGTGCTGAGGGTGGCCGATCTGCCGGCCCCGGGCGAAACGGTGATGGCGGCCGCGGCCACGCGCCTGCCCGGTGGCAAGGGGGCCAATCAGGCGGCAGCGGCTGCCCGCATGGGCGTGGCCACCCGCCTGCTGGGCGCGGTGGGCGATGATGAGGCGGGCCAATGGATGCGCGGCCAGCTGGCGGCGGTGGGGGTGGATGTGGCCGGGCTGGCGGCCGTGCCAGGCTGGCCCACGGGGGCTGCGCATATTGCCGTGGATGCGCGCGGCGAGAACCAGATCATCGTTGTGCCCGGGGCCAATGGCGCGCTGGGGCCGGTGGTGCCCGAGGCGGGCGTGGTGCTGGCGCAGAACGAGGTGCCCGCCGCCAGCGTTGCCAGCGCCTTCGCCGCGGCCGGCGAGG
>DASRYE010000231.1:0-3574 GCA_035653915.1 Novosphingobium sp.
GACCCCCGCAGCGAGGCGCCTGCCATGCCGCGGCCAGAACCCGTGGCAGCCCCCGTGGCCCAGCCCCCCGCCAGCGATCCTGCCACAGAGGCCGAGGCGCGCGGCCATGCCCGCGGCCTGGCCGAAGGGCTGGCCCGCGCCCGCGCCGAAGCCGAGGCCGATCGCGCCGCCCAGGCCGCCCTGCAGCTGGCTTTCGCTCACCTCGACACCCAGCTGGCCGAGCAATTGCGCCAGCGCCTCACCGACACGGTGGTGGCCCTGTGCGAACATGCGCTGGCGCCGCTGGCGGTGGATGAGGCGGCGCTAGCGCTGCGGGTGCGGCGGGCGGTGGCCATGCTGGCGCGCGCCGACGACGAGCGGGTGATCTGCCTCCACCCCGCCGACCTCACCCTGGTGCGCGCCGCCCTGCCGGCCGACTGGACCTTCCGCCCCGATCCCCGGCTGGAACGCGGCGCGCTGCGAGTGGAAACGCAAGGCGGCGGCGTGGAGGATGGCCCGCGCGAATGGCGCCGCGCCATCGCCGAGGCGCTCGATATCGGCGGGCCCGAGGCGCTTGAGGACGAGGCGTGAGCCTGCCCCCATCGCTGGACAGCCTGCTGGCCGACATGGCCGGCGCGCAAGTGGATATCACCCCGCGCCGCTATGGCGTGGTGGCCTCCTGCGATGGCGGGCTGCTGGAAATTTCCGGCCTTGCCGTGCCGGTGGGCGCCCTGTGCCGCATTCCGCAAGGGAGCGGGCGGGGGCTGGCGGCCGAAGTGATCGGCTTTCGCAATGGCCGCACGCTGGCCATGCTGCTGGGCGACATGGTGAATTTGCGCCCCGGCGCCAGGGTGCGGCCGGAAGGCCAGCCGGGCATGCTGCCGGTGGGCGAGGCGTTCCTGGGCCGCGCGGTCGATGGCGAGGGGCACCCGATCGACGGGCTGGGCCCGCTGCACCCCCGCGCGCTGTGGCCAGCCGGCGGCGTGCGTGCCGGCGCGCTTGATCGCAGCCCGGTGCGCCTGCCTTTCGACACCGGCGTGCGCGCGCTCAACGCCATCACCACCTTTGGCGTGGGCCAGCGCATTGGCATCATGGCGGGTTCTGGCGTGGGTAAATCGGTGCTGCTCGACATGATCGCCCATGGCGCCAGCGCCGAGATCGTCATCGTCGGCCTGATCGGCGAGCGCGCGCGCGAAGTGTCTGATTTTGTGGAGCGGCACATGGCCGGCACCAAGCGCGCCACCACCGCTGTCATCGCCGTGCCGGCAGACCATGCCCCCAACCTGCGCCTGCGCGGCGCCCTGCTGGCCACCGCCATGGCCGAATATTTCCGCAGCCAGGGCCGGCGCGTGCTGCTGATCATGGACAGCCTGACCCGCGTGGCCCACGCCGGCCGCGAGATCGGCCTGTTGCTGGGCGAGCCGGGGGCAGCGCGCGGCTATCCCCCTTCGGCGCTGGCCACCATTACCAAGCTGGTGGAGCGGGCGGGCAATTCGGCCGCCTCGGGCGGCTCGATCACCGGGCTCTACACCGTGCTGGCCGATGGCGACAACCAGGACGATCCGGTGGTGGACACCGCCCGCTCGATCCTCGACGGGCATATCGTGCTGAGCCGCGAGCTGGCCCAGCGCGGGCAATATCCCGCCATCGACATCGCCGCCTCGCTCAGCCGGGTGATGAGCGACATCGTCAGCCCCGGCCACCAGCGCGCCGCCCGCGCCTTTCGCGCGCTGGTGGCCAGCTATGAGGCCAACCGCGATCTGGTGCTGATGGGCGCCTACCGCGCCGGGGCCGATCCGCAGCTGGATCAGGCCATCGCCATGCATCCCGCGCTGGTGGCCTTTCTCGCGCAGGAGGGCGGCAGGATCGTGCCGCTGGCGGCAAGTGTTGCCGAGCTCCTGCAGCTGACCGGCATGCAAGGCTAGGCCCCGTGCAGGCGGAAAAACGCAAGCTGGCCCGGCTGCACCGGCTGGAACGGCTGCGCGCCATTGCCAAGCAGGCCGCCGCCAGCGAAGCCGCCCGCGCCGAGGCCACGCTGAGCCAGCTGGCCCTGCTGGCCGAGCGCACCGGCCAGCTGGCCGCCGATTATGCCGCCCGCACCGATGCCGAGGATGGCGCCGCGCTGGGGCGGATCGGCCGGTTTGCCGGCAGTTTGCAGGGCCTGCGGGCTGCCACCGAGGCCGATGTGAGCCGCGCCCGCGCCATTGCCGACGAACGCCAGAGCCAGCTGGCCACCGCCGAACGCCGCCGCGCCGCCGTGGAAGACCGCGCCGAGGCACAGGCCCGGCAGCTGGCCGCGCGCCGCCATTACGCTGTTCTGGCAGGCCGGCGCGGATTTGGCACGAAACTTGATTGATCGTCAGGGCTCTCCTCGCGGAGGGCGCTTTGCCAAGGATCTGCCGATGCCGGATTGCGCCGCCTCTGTCTCCCTCGCTGCCCTGGCCCCCAGCCAGATCGCCACGCTGGCTGCCCTGCCGGCCGCCCTGCCGGCCACGGGCGCCGATGCCGGCCCGCAGAGCGATTTCGGCAGCGTGCTGGCCGGGCAGACGGCAGCGCCGGCCCAGAGCGCGCAAACTGGCCAGACAACGATCGTTCAGGGAGCCGTTCAGGCCGCCGATCAGCCCGCGCAGGCCAGCGCCCCGCCGCAAACCGCGCTCAACCTGCCGGCCGCAGCGCCCGCGCCATTGGCGGCGTCCACTCTGGCACCAATGGCGCCCACTGCCCTTGCCGCCACGCTGGCCGCCCTGCCGCAAGCCCTGGTTTCCGCCGGCCAGCAGCCCGCGCCGGCAACCGCCACCGCCAGCCCGCCCACCGCGCAAGACACCCCGGCCACGCCAGCGCCAGCGGCTTCAGCCACATCGGCGCCCCCGATCACGCCGGCCCCTGAAGATCCGGCCGCTGCCAACGCGGCAGACACGATCGCCCTTGCTGCCGGCACATCCTTGCCGCTTGCCGGCAACAGCCTGCCGGCCCTGCCCCAGCCGCTGACCAGCACCGCCAGCAGCGCCCCGCAGGCCAAAGCCCCCCGCCAGCCATCCGACAGCGATGACGACAGCGACGGGGCCAGCAGCGCTGCCACCGCCGCCCCTGCTACCGACACCCCGGTGCTGGCCGCGCTGATGGGCCTGGCCCCGCTGGTGCCGGCAACGCCCGCGCCCAGCCCGCAGCCCGGCAACGAGAGCCAGACCCCGGCCCCAAGCGCTGCGCCAGTAACACCAACCGCCAGCATCCAGCCGGTGGCACAAGCCGGCAGCCAGCCTGCGGCCCCCGCCGCCGCGCCCCTTCAGGCCCTTGCCGCAAGCCCCGCCTTGCCCGCCAGCAACGGTTCCAGCACCAACAGCGCTTCGGGCAGCGCTGCGGGCAGCACCCCCGCCACGCCGGCAGCGGCGCCCACGGTGCTGGCCATGGCCCTGCCGGCCGTTTCCCTGCCCGTTTCAGCCCTGCCCGCCGCCACCCTGCCTGTGTCTGCTGCCCTGCCCGCCATGGCCGCGCCGCTGGTCACGGGCACGGCCGCCCGGACGCTGGCCCTGCCCACCGTTTCGGCCAGACTGGCCGCCGCGCCGCTGGCGGTGAACAGCGTCGCCAGCCCCGCGGC
>DASRYE010000232.1:0-5496 GCA_035653915.1 Novosphingobium sp.
CGGCACTGGCAGCGGCAGCGTTATCCTGCATCCCTGGCATTCCTGTGTAAGGCCTTGGCAAAAAGGGCGGGGCTTGCAGCCCCGCCCTCTTTTTCTAGATCAGAACTTGCCGTCGAGCGACAGGCCGATCTGGCGGAAGGATTGCGGCCCATAGATGGCGCCGATGTTCTGCTGCGTCACCCCGCCCACGCTGGTGGTATAGGGCAGCGAGCTTTGCATCAGGGCCGGCTCGTGCTCGTTGAACAGGTTGCGGGCAAAGAGCGCCACGGTGAAGCGATCATCGGCCGTGCGCACGCCGATGCGGCCGCCCACTGTCCAATGGGCATGATAGGTGGTGTCGGCCAGCGTGTTGGCTTCATAGCGCACGCGCGACTTCCACACCGTGTCGAGCGCGAGGAAGCCGTTGTAGGTGCGGGTGATCGCCTTGCTGTATTCGCCCGAGAGGGTGAACTTGTATTCCGGCGCATAGGCCAGCTGGGTGCCGCCGATATCATTGCCATCGGTGCCGATATAGCCCTTGGGATAGGTGGCCTTGGCCCAGATGAAGCCGGTGTTCAGCGACAGATCATGCGTGACCTTGCCGAACAGGTTGATCTCGGCCCCGCGCGACTTCACGCCGTTGATGTTCTGCTGCAGGCAGTTGATCACATTGCTGGTGTCAACGGTGCAGGTTTGCGCCTGGAAGTTCTTGATCGTCTGGTAGAACAGGTCGGTATCGAGGATCCAGCCGCCCAGCAGCGTGCTCTTCAGGCCCAGTTCGTAGGAGGTGGGCACTTCGGGCTGCACGACATAGGCGGCGGCATCCGTCGGCTGGGCGATCTGCCCGCCCTTGAAGCCGCGCGTCACCGTGCCATAGACCATCGTGCGGCGGGCCACATCATATTGCGCGCCCAGCTTCCACGAGAACTTGTTGACGGTAAGGCCGGTGTGGCCGGTGGTCGAATAGGCCACCGCATCGGCCACCGTGTCAAGCTTCAGCTGGTCGCTGGTGTAGCGCCCGCCAACGATCAGGCGCAGCTTGGGGGTGGCATGGATGGTGGCCTGGCCGAAGATCGCCTGCGAATTGTCGGACACGCGACTTTCGCCGGCGCCGCCATCATGCACGTCGATGTAGTAGCCGGGCGCCACCTGGGCATAGACGGCCAGCGGCTCTGCCCCGCGATGGGCGATCTGGCTGGAGATGAACAGGCCGCCGGTATATTCCACCAGCCCGCCAGCCGGCGAGGAAATGCGCAGTTCCTGGGTGATCAGGCTGGTCGGCCGGTGCACCGCGGCATTGGCGATATCGAGCAGCAGCGAATCGCCGCGCAGCACGTTGGTGGCCGCGCCATAGCCCGATTCCAGGCTCTTGCGATAAGCGGTGATCGAGGTGATGGTGAACGGATCGGCCTGATAATCCACCTGCAGCGAAACGCCGCCGCTGTAGAGGTGGTCGGTGTAGTTCTGGCTGGTGCAGAAGCTGCGGTTACCCACAGCGGCCGTCACGCCGCAGCTGGCCAGGTTGCCGGTCATGTTGTCGGCCACGGCAAAGCCCGAGGCGATGTTCGAGGAGCCGGCGCCGGCGGTCTTCACGAAGGTGAAGAAGTCGCCGCCATTGGTGGTGCGGGTCTTGTTATAGTCGCCGATGATGTTGACGGTGAGGCGCGAGGTCGGCTCCCACAGCAGGTGGCCGCGCAGGCCCCAAGTGTCGTTGTTGACATATTTGCCCGTCGTCACGTCATAATCCGGGCCCTGGCGCAGGTTGGTGAAACCGGCCACGCGCACCGCCGCATTGCTGGCCAGCGGCACGTTGACCACGCCCTGCACCACCTGATCGCCATATTTGGAACCAGCCGTGCCCGCGCCCGACAGTTCGGTGCGCACGCGCGCGGAGAACTTGTTGAAATCAGGCTTGTTGGTGGTGATGTTGATGACACCGGCCGAGGTCGTCAGGCCGAACAGCGTGCCTTGCGGGCCTTTCAGCACTTCCACGCGGGCCACATCGAACAGGTCGGAGATATTGGCATTGCCCTGGCTGACCTGATCAACCACCACGCCGACAGAGGCCACGGCGCCCGCCGAGAAGGTCTGCGTGCCGATGCCGCGGATGGCGCCGCCGCCGCCGGTGTTCTGGCCCGGGGCAGACTGGATCTCGAGGCTGGGGGCGATGCGGTTGAGGTCGTTCACCGTGTTGACCTGCTGGCGCTCCAGCTGGCCGGCATCGGCCACGGTGATCGAGATCGGCACTTTCGTCACCTTCTCGGCGCGGCGCTGGGCGGTCACCACGATCTCGCCATCGCCCATGCTCTTGGGCTGGGCGGCTTCATCGGCCAGGGCGGGCGCGGCCAGCACCGGCAGGGCCACCCCCAGCGCGCAGAAGGCAACGCCAAGGCGAAGGGCATAATTCGGGTTCATACGCATCGTTCATCTCCCCAAAGGCTGGCCCGGCGGGGTGCGCGCCCCGCCGGTGCTGTTCTGTTCAATGTGCGGGCCTTGTGGCCTTTTCGCAGTCAGTGGTATTTGGTTGCGGGCAGCGGGCCTCAGGCCTCGTCCACCACCGGGTTGCGGAGCGTGCCGATCACGCCCACGGAAATTTCCACAATGTCGCCGCCCTTCATGTAGAGCGGCGGATTGCGCTTATCGCCCACGCCGCCGGGCGTGCCGGTGGCGATCACATCGCCCGGCTGCAGCTCGGTGAAGGTGGAGCAATAGGCGATGACGGTGGGGATATCCCAGATCATGTCGGCGATCGGCTGATCCTGCACCAGCTCGCCGTTGAGGCGGGTCTGCACGCGCTGGCTGCCCAGATCCGCCACCTCGTCGGGGGTGACAAGCGCCGGGCCGAAGCCGCCGGTGCCGGGCCAGGTCTTGCCGGGCAGGAACTGGATGTTGTGGCGCTGCCAGTCGCGCACGGAGCCATCGTTGAAGGGGGCATAGCCGGCGATATGGTCCCAGGCATCTTGCGCCTTGATGCGCCGGCCCGCCTTGCCGATAACGATGGCCAGCTCGCCCTCATAATCGAAGCGGGTGGTTTCGGGCGGGCACACCAGAGCGGCGCCTTCTGCCACCAGCGAATTGGCCCAGCGATGGAAGATCGCCGGGTGTTCCTTCTGCTCGCGGCCGGTTTCCTTCACATGGGTGGCATAGTTCAGCCCCACGCAGAGGATCTTTTCCGGATTGGGAATGACCGGCAGCAGGGTGATATCACCCAGCGCGAAGGCCGTGCCATCGGCGAGATCCGCCAGCGCATCGGCGGCGATCGCCGCCTTCAGATCGGCATGGCCGGCATGGCCCAGATCGAACACCGTCTCGCCGGCAAGGCGGCCGAAGGAGGCGCTGCCATCGGGGCGGGTGAAAGAGACGTAACGCATGGGGGGTCAGGCTCCTGCAAGCTGGTCTGTGGGGGCGGGGTGCCATTCGCGGCGGAAGCGGAAGGCTTCTTCGGCCACGCGCAGGCCGGCAAAATCCTTGTCCGACACGCCCCACTGGTCGATCCGCCTGTCGGGCCAGGTCCAGTCCTCGGGGGCGCCGGGCTGATAATCCTCGGCCACCTTCTCAACGGCGGTGGAATATTCGATCACCGGGCCGAAGGGCGCGATGTAATAGGCATAGACATTATCGCCCGGGCCATGGCGGCCGGGGCCCCAGGCAGGCGCAAAGCCGGCATCGCGCATGTTGCCAATGCCGCGCATCACCGCATCAAGGTCTGCCATCTCGAAGGCGATGTGGTTGAGCGAGGAGAAGCCGGCGCGGGCAAAGGCGGTGGAATGATGCGCCTCGTTGCAGCGCACGAAGACCATGCCCTTGGTGCGGTCCGACACGCGAAAGCCCAGCACCGCTTCCACCAGATCGCCGCTGGCCTCGGCATCGGCGGCGTTGAACACCACATGGGTCAGCTTCACCGGCATCACCCGGCGGGTGGCCTTGGCGTGGGGGGCGATCGGCGCCACCTCCTGCGCATCGACAAGGAAGCGCAGCAGCTCGCCCTCGGCCAGTTCGACGACGATGCCATGGCCGCCGCCCGGATCCTCGCTGGTGCAGGGCGCCGCGTTGAGGCCGCGCGCGGCGGCCGCCTGCGCCACTTGCGCCAGCCGCTCATGGCTGCACACGAAAGTGGTGGAACGCACGAAATTCTCCGCGCTTTCCGACAGCGCCACCAGATAGGGGAAGCTGCCCGAACCGCGCAGGTAGAAGGTGTCGCGCCCGCCCGCCACGCCATGGCCGGCATCGGCGCACCCCCAGATATCCACCATCCAGCGATGGGCCTCGGCCGCCTTGGGCAGGGCCAGTTCGATGCTGCGCAGCTTCATCATCGGCTTATTCCTTTGCCAGGCCGGCCGCGGCAATGCCCGCCTGCGCCACTGCTTCGTCATTCTCGCCGGTGTCGCCCGAGACGCCCACCGCGCCCACCACCACGCCGCCGGCCATCACCAGCACGCCGCCGGGCGAAAACACCAGATCGCCGCCCACCGTGGTGACAACGCCGCCGAAGAAGGTGGGGTTGCCCCTGGCGCGCTCGGCGATCACGGCGGTGTTGGCCCCCATGCCCAGCGCGCCATAGGCCTTGGCCCGGGCGATCTCGGCGCGGAAGAAGGTGGCGCCATCCTCGCGGGCCATGGCCACCGGATGGCCGCCGGCATCCAGCACCACCACGGCCACAGGCTTCAGCCCGGCCGCGCGGGCATGGCCAAGGCCGGCGGTCAGGATCGCCTGTGCGGCGGAAAGGGAGATCGTCATGCCAGTTCTTCCTGAGCCAGGCCAAGCGCTGCGGCCCGCGCGGCAATCAGCGCGGCCGGATGGCCCGTGCCGAACACGTAATGATCGGGCCGCACCAGCACCGCCTCGCCCCCCCTGTCGGCCAGCCAGCCGGCAACAGCGCCGGCATCCGCCAGCGTTTCCAGCGCCACGGCGGCAACGCCTGCCGGCACACAGGGCGCGCCATGGGCAAACAAGCGCCAACCATCGCCGGTGGCCTCGTCCAGCTTGCGGCCATCGGCCAGCACCGGCTGGATGAAGCGCTCGCCAGCGCCGGGCGTGCCGGTCGCCAGCAGGCCGGTGGCGATCGGCGGGATCAGATCATGCGCGGTCTGGCGCTGGCCGGCCTGGGCGGCGGCGCGGGCCACCATCTCGGCATCGCGGGCCGCTGCCTTGGCCGGATCCAGCTCGCAGATATAGCGCCCGGCCGCCACTGCCGCGCCGATCACCGCGCGCACATGCGGATCACGCTCGGGCTGATAGGTGGCGAGGATATCGGGATGGGCGCCCTCCTGCACGATGGCGGCCATCTTCCAGGCCAGATTGGCGACATCGCGCAGGCCATGGCACATGCCCTGGCCGAAGAAGGGCGGCGTTTGATGCGCGGCATCGCCAGCCAGAAACACCTGGCCCACCTGCCACTGCTCTGCCACCAGCCCGTGGAAGCGATAGGTGGCCGAGCGCACGATCGTGTGCGGCACATCGCCCACCCAGGGCGCCAGCAGTTCGGCCACCTTGGCAGGCACCATCATCGCGGCATCC
>DASRYE010000233.1:0-5236 GCA_035653915.1 Novosphingobium sp.
CGCCATCGCCAGGCTGGCCCGCCGCTGCAGCTCCGTCTCGGCCGAGAGCAGATCGGCCAGCCCTTCCGCTTCGGCCAGATCGATGCGGCCATTGGCAAAGGCGCGGCGCGTGAACTCTCCCGCCTCGGCCATGCGCAAACCATCCATCGCGCCCAATGCCGCCAGCAGCGCCGCCACCACCGCCCGCCCGCCGTGGCAGTGGATCTCGGCCATATCCTCGCCCGTCACCGTGCGCGGGCCGGGCAGCCACAACACCAGCGCCTGATCCAGCACATCGCCCGCCCGATCACGCAGCACCCGCAAGCTGGCCTGCCGCGCTGGCGGCATGGCCCGCGCCAGCCCCGCCAACGCCGGCCCAGCCCCCGGGCCGCTTACCCGGATCACCGCCACACCCGCCGGCGGCAATCCGCTCGACAGTGCAAAAATCGTTTCGCCCTGCATGTCTGGTCAAAATGTCTCGTCTAAGTGGCGGCCTATTTGCGGCCAGCCAACCCCGTGCTGGTTTCCATGAACTGCTGGAACATCTTCAGGCCAAACTGGCCCATCGGCGCCAACTGCTTCACAAACTCGCCCATCTGCTCCAGGCTGCCCATGCCCTTCATCGCATTCAGCACCGCATCCATATAGGCTTGGTTCGCCGCCGTCACATCCGGCAGGCCCAGAAAACGCCGCGCCTCTTCGGGCGTGCATTCCACTTCCACATTCACTTTCATTGTCGCGTTTCTCCTGCCCTGCCGCCTTGCGGGTCCCTCGCCTGCCCGCAAGGCTGACACATGCCCTAGCCAAAGTCCATCTAGGGGCTTTAGGAAGGATTGTGCTCCCAACCATTCCCCCCAGGAGATATCCCATGGCCACCAACACACTTATCCCCACCCTTGACCACAGCGGCGAGATCCCCGCCTATGTTGCCCGCCCGGCCGGCACTCCGCGCGGCGCCATCATCGTGGTGCAGGAAATTTTCGGCGTGAACTCCGGCATCGTGAAGAAGGCCGAGGATTGGGCGGCGGAAGGCTATCTTGCCATCGCCCCCGATATCTTCTGGCGGCAGGAAGCCGGGGTTGAGCTGGACCACGATATTCCCGCAGAATTCCAGAAGGCCATCCAGCTGATGCTGGCCCATGATTTCGATCGCGGCGTGGAAGATCTGAAGGCGGTGCTGGCCTGGGCCCGCGATGAAGGCACCCCGCGCGTGGGGCTGGTGGGCTTCTGCATGGGCGGCAAGATCGCCTATCAGATGGCCGCCCGCAGCACCATCGATGCCGCCGTTGGCTATTATGGCGTCGGGCTGGACCAGATGCTGGACGAGGCCGCCAACATCACCGGCAAGCTGCTGCTGCACATCCCCACCGCCGATGAATTCGTGACCGCCGCCGCCCAGGCCGCCGTGCACCAGGGGCTGGAAGGCAACCCGCACATCACCCTCTACGATTACGAAGGGCTGGGCCATGGCTTTGCCGAAACCCACGGCAGCCGCCGCCACGAAGCCGGCGCCCAGCTGGCCGACGAACGCAGCCGGGCCTTCCTGGCCGAGGTGCTGACCGCCTGAGGCACACCGCCTGAAGCACAAGGGGGGGAGGGAGCCGGCCCAGCGCCTGCCCCCTCCCCCAAACGCAAAGAGGCGGCGGCCTTCCCGGCCACCGCCCCTCTCGCGCAAAGCCTGTTCGCGCGTGAACCGCTTACTGGTTCATCGTTGCGAAGAAGTCTTCGTTGGTCTTGGAATCCTTCATCTTGTCGAGCAGGAATTCCATGGCATCGACCGTGCCCATCTGCATGAGGATGCGGCGCAGCACCCACATCTTCGAGAGCTGATCCTTGGGCACCAGCAGCTCTTCCTTGCGGGTGCCGCTCTTGCCCACGTCCAGCGCCGGGAAGATGCGCTTGTCGGCCACCTTGCGGTCCAGCACGATTTCGCTGTTGCCGGTGCCCTTGAACTCTTCGAAGATCACTTCATCCATGCGGCTGCCGGTATCGATCAGCGCGGTGGCAATGATGGAAAGCGAGCCGCCCTCCTCGATGTTGCGTGCCGCACCAAAGAAGCGCTTGGGGCGCTGCAGGGCGTTGGCATCCACACCGCCGGTCAACACCTTGCCGCTGGAAGGCACCACCGTGTTGTAGGCGCGGCCCAGGCGGGTAATCGAGTCCAGCAGGATGACGACATCGCGCTTGTGCTCAACCAGGCGCTTGGCCTTTTCGATCACCATCTCGGCCACCTGCACATGGCGCGCGGCCGGCTCGTCGAAGGTGGAGGAGATCACCTCGCCCTTCACGCTGCGCTGCATGTCGGTCACTTCTTCCGGGCGCTCGTCCACCAGCAGCACCAGCAGGAACACTTCCGGGTGATTGTCGGTGATCGCCTTGGCGATGTTCTGCAGCAGCACGGTCTTGCCGGTGCGCGGCGGCGCCACGATCAGCGCGCGCTGGCCCTTGCCCTGCGGGCTGATCAGGTCAATCACCCGGGCAGACTTGTCCTTCACCGTGGGATCAAGCGTGTCCAGCTTCAGGCGCTGGTTGGGATAGAGCGGCGTGAGATTGTCGAAATTCACCCGGTGGCGCACTGCCTCGGGATCGTCGAAATTCACCTTGATCAGCTTGGTGATGGCAAAATAGCGCTCGCCATCCTTGGGCGCGCGGATCTCGCCTTCCACCGTGTCACCCGTGCGCAGGCCCCATTTGCGCACCTGGTTGGGCGACACGTAAATATCATCGGGCCCGGCAAGATAATTCGCCTCGGGGCTGCGCAGGAAGCCAAAGCCATCGGGCAGCACCTCGATCGTGCCGATGCCCAGGATCTCTTCGCCATCCTCGGCCAGTTCCTTCAGCACGGCAAACATCAGATCTTGCCGACGCAGCGTGCTGGCGCCTTCCACGCCCAGTTCCTCAGCCATTTCAACCAGTTCGGCCGAAGTCTTTTTCTTCAATTCTTTCAAATGCATGTTCTGTATTCCATAAGGAGTTTTCGGCCGGCTGGTCCATCGGGCTTGGAGAAAGCGAGACCTTTGGGCAGCGCAACACAGGCGCGCTGCGGGCATTGCCGACTGGGCGGGCTTTTAGGCCCGCCGTGCGTGTTAGTCAAGAAAAGCGGCTTGCGCCGGCGATAGCTGCCAGCCTTCAGAAAGGCTTCACCACCACCATCACCACGATCACCGCCGCGGCCAGTCCTGGCACCTCGTTCAGCATGCGCAAATGCCGACCCGACAGGCGCCGTTCCCCCCGCGCCAGTGCCCCGGCATAGCGCGCCAGCCAGATGTGATAGAAGCTGAGCCCCAAGGCCACCGCCAGCTTCAGGTGAAACCAGCCATGGGCAAAAGCGCCAATCGCATGGGCCAGCGCTAGCCCCAGCAGCCACACCGCCACCAGCGATGGCCACAGGATGATCTTCAGCAGCTTCTGCTCGCGCTCCACCCAGCGCGCTTCCTCGGCCGAGCCGGCTTCCGCTTCCTGGTGATAGACAAAATAACGCGGCAGCATGAACAGGCCCGCCATCCAGAAGATGACGAAAATGATATGTCCGGCCTTCAGCCAGAGATAGGTCATCGAGATAATCCAGTCCATGCAGGCACCATCTTACCGGCTCCATCCCCGCACGATGGCGAGAAGCTGCTCGACATGGGCAATCGGCGTCGTCTGCCCGATGCCGTGGCCCAGGTTGAACACATGGGGCCGATCGGCAAAGGCTTCAAGCACGCCCAGCGCCCGCGCTTCCATCTCGGCACCGCCCGCCAGCAGCAGCAGTGGATCAAGATTGCCCTGCACCGGCATGCCCGCAGGCAGGGTGCGCGCGGCCCACACAGGGTCGATGGTCTCGTCTATGCCCAGCGCATCCACGCCGGTTTCGCGGGCATAGGCCGCCAGTTTCTCGCCCGCCCCCTTGGGAAAGCCGATGATCGGCACATGCGGCGCGCGCGCCTTCACCCCGGCCACAATGGCCGCATTGGGCGCGATCACCCAGCGCTCGAATTCGGCCGGGGCCAGGCTGCCTGCCCAGCTGTCGAACAATTGCACCGCTTCGGCGCCCGCCTCGATCTGCCCCAGCAGATACTCCACCGTCACGCCAACGATGGCATCGATGATCGCCTGAAACGCCGCCCGGTCGCGATAGGCATAGGCGCGGGTCTCATGCTGGTCGCGGCTGCCCTCGCCGTTCACCATGTAGGTGGCGATGGTCCAGGGGCTGCCGGCAAAGCCCAGCATGGTCTGCTCAGGGCTCAGCTGGGCCACCACCTGCCGTACCGTCTCATAGATCGGCAGAAGGCGCTCTGGCACGCTCTGGAGGCCATTGAGGGCATGATCCACAAGGCGGGGGGCAAGGTGCGGCCCCTCGCCCACCAGGAACTGCAGATCCTGCCCCATGGCATAGGGCACGATGAGGATATCGGAGAACAGGATCGCGCCATCGAAGCCAAAGCGGCGCAGCGGCTGCAAGGTGATCTCGGCAGCAGCCGCGCAATCGTAGACCAGCGCCAGAAAGCCGCCCTTCTCTGCCCGCAAGGCGCGATATTCCGGCAGATAGCGGCCGGCCTGGCGCATCAGCCAGATCGGCCTCTGCTTCGCATTGGCACCGCGCAACGTATCGATCAGCAAGCCGGGCATGGGTCTATCCGATTCCAAAAAAAAGAGAATTTAAAAGGATTCTGGAGTCTGTTGGCCCTGTGGAAACTGGGGATGGCGCGCCCATGCCCGATTTATCCCGATCTGAACAGGCTTTCCGATGGCATGCGACTCCGCCTGACTCATGAGTCAAACGCAACTTATGAGTCTTATCCCCAGCCTGTGGGTGAAAGCGCCCAGCCTGTCCACAAGCGTGCGGGCTGAACGGCCAAAACGGGGATGGATTGTGCACCTGCGATTGTCACCCGGTTCATCCCGTGGTTTATGCCACTGATTATCCACAAGCCGGGGAAACGCCGCACACATGACGCGCCTGCACTTGCATCTCCTGTCAGACTCGACCGGCGAGACGCTGGAAATGATCGCCAAGGCCGGCCTTGCCCAGTTCGACGATGCCGATGTGGTGCGCCATTTCTGGCCGATGGTGCGCTCGCAGCAGCATCTCGACAGGATCATGGGCGATATTGCCGCGCATCCGGGGCTGGTGCTGTTCACGATTGTCAGCGCCGATATCCGCACCCTGCTGGAAGAGCGCTGCCGGGCGATGGGCCTGCCCGCCGTGCCGGCAATCGATGCGGTGATCGATGCACTGGAAAATGCGCTGGGGCAGGAATCCAAGGGCCGGCCG
>DASRYE010000234.1:0-3575 GCA_035653915.1 Novosphingobium sp.
GGCCGGCCGCTGGCCTGAAGGCAGCGCCGGCGTGACAGGCTGCGCCGGCGGGCTCAGCGCCGCCGGCCACCGCTCTGGCGCAACAGGTTGACCAGGCCGATCAGCACGATCGCCCCGATCACCGAGACGACCAGGCTGGAGATCGTCAGCGGGGCGTTGTTGATCGTGCCGCGGCCAAAGATCAGCCCGCCGATGAAAGCGCCGGCAATGCCGATGACGATATTGCCGATGCAGCCGGCATCATTCTTCATCACAGCGCCGGCCAGCCAGCCGACAAAGCCGCCCACCAGCAGCCAGACGATAAGGGGGATCATGGAGGAAGGACCTTTTCTCTTGTGCGCTCAGGTTCTCTGGGGGCTCAGGCGTCGATCATCTCGGGGTCGATCTCGGCGGCGCGGTTCTGGATGAAATGGAAGCGGTGCTCCGGGTTGCGGCCCATCAGCCGGTCCACCAGATCCTTCACCGCCGCGCGGCCCTCATATTCGGGAGGCAGGGTGATGCGCAGCAGGCCGCGCTTGGCCGGATCCATGGTGGTTTCGCGCAATTGCTGGGGGTTCATTTCGCCCAGGCCCTTGAAGCGGCCCACTTCCACGCGCTTGCCCTTGAACCGGGTCGCTTCCAGCTCGGCCCGATGGGCATCGTCGCGGGCATAGGCGCTCTCCTTGCCGGCGGTGAGGCGGTAGAGCGGCGGCTGGGCCAGATAGAGATGGCCGCGCTTCACCACCTCGGGCATTTCCTGGAAGAAGAAGGTCATCAGCAGGGTGGCGATATGGGCACCATCGACATCGGCGTCGGTCATGATGACGATGCGGTCGTAGCGCAGATGATCGGGGTTGCACTCCTTGCGGATGCCGCAGCCCAGCGCCAGCGTCAGATCGGCGATTTCCTGATTGGCGCGGATCTTGTCGGCGCTGGCGCTGGCCACATTCAGGATCTTGCCGCGGATGGGCAGGATCGCCTGGGTCTTGCGGTTGCGGGCCTGCTTGGCGCTGCCACCGGCCGAATCGCCCTCCACGATGAACAGTTCCGTCTCGCCTTCGCCCTCGCCGCTGCAATCGGTCAGCTTGCCGGGCAGGCGCAGCTTCCTCGCATTGGTGGCGGTCTTGCGCTTCACCTCGCGCTCCGCCTTGCGGCGCAGGCGCTCGTCCATCCTCTCCATCACATAGCCGAGCAGCGCCTTGCCGCGCTCCATATTGTCGGTGAGGAAGTGGTCGAAATGGTCGCGCACGGCGTTTTCCACCAGCCTTGCCGCTTCCGGGCTGGTCAGGCGGTCCTTGGTCTGGCTCTGGAACTGGGGGTCGCGGATGAACACCGAGAGCATCGCCTCGCAGCCGGTGACGATGTCTTCGGGCGCGATATCCTTGGCGCGCTTGTTGCCCACCAGCTCGCCAAAGGCGCGCACCGCCTTGGTGAGGGCGGCGCGCAGGCCCTGTTCGTGGGTGCCGCCATCGGGCGTGGGGATGGTGTTGCAATACCAGCTGTAGGCGCCATCCGACCACAGCGGCCAGGCCACCGCCCATTCCACCCGGCCCATGTTCTCGCCGGGAAAATCCTGCGTGCCCGAGAAGAACTGGCTGGTGGCGCATTCGCGGCTGTCCAGCTGCTCGGCCAGATGATCGGCAAGGCCCCCGGGGAACTGGAAGCTGGCCTCGGCCGGCACGTCGTCCGATACGAGGGAAGCCGCGCATTTCCAGCGGATTTCCACGCCGGCGAAGAGATAGGCCTTGGAGCGCACCAGCCTGAACAGCCGCGCCGGCTTGAAGCGGGCATCGGCACCGAAAATCTCGGGATCGGGCGTGAAGCTGACCGAAGTGCCGCGCCGGTTGGGCGCCGCGCCCACCTTCTGCAGCGGCCCCAGCGTTTGCCCGCGCGAGAATTCCTGGGCGAACAATTCGCGGTTGCGGGCCACTTCCACCCGCGTCAACGTGGACAGCGCATTGACCACGCTGATGCCCACGCCATGCAGGCCGCCCGAGGTGGCATAGGCCTTGCCGGAAAACTTGCCGCCCGAATGGAGCGTGGAGAGGATCACTTCCAGCGCGCTCTTGCCGGGGAACTTGGGGTGTTCGTCCACCGGAATGCCGCGGCCATTGTCGATGATGGTCAGCCGGCCGGGGGTGCCGGGGGCTTCCTCCAAAATCACCTCGATGCGGTTGGCATGGCCGGCCACGGCCTCGTCCATCGCATTGTCGAGCACTTCGGCGGCCAGATGGTGCAGGGCGCGTTCGTCGGTGCCGCCGATATACATGCCCGGGCGCCGGCGCACTGGCTCCAGCCCCTCCAGCACCTCGATCGCCGAGCCGTCGTAGCTGTCCTCGGCCTTCGCGCCGGGCCCGTCGAAGAGATCATCCGCCATGGCGCGCGTTCTAGCTTGGCCGCCCCTGCCAAGGCAAGCGGCGCGGCGCGCTTATCGCCAGATGTTTTGCCTTTGTTCGACAGGAGCAGGCCCGCTTGCCCGCAATTTCAATTGGCAAAGCGGGCCGGCGCCGGGCTGACAACGGCCACGCCCGTGCGGCGCACCTCGCGCACTTCCAGCGCTCGCTGGATCACATCGGCGACATCGAAGCGGAACACGCCATCGAGGCCGAGGAAGCCATCATGATCGAACAGCCGGGCGGTGGGGAAGGGGCCGCCGGCCGGCCAGTCGCGCGCCAGCCGCAAGGTCAGCAGCACGCTGTCGTAGCCCAGCGTGGCGATGCGGTGGGGGGCGGTGCCATAGCGGCTCTTGTAGCTTTCGGCGAAGCGGGCATAGCGCTGGTCCGACAGGGCGGCATAGAGCGCGCCATTGAACAGCGGGCTGCGGGCAATCGCGGCATCGCCGGTCCACAGATCGGTGCCCAAGAGGCGCAGCTGCGGGTTGCCGGCCTTCAGCACGCTGGCCGCATCGATCGCCACGCGCGGCTCGTCGGCCACCAGCACGGCATCGATGGGGCCATGCGCCTTCAGCCGCCGGGCGGCCGCCTGCACCGAGGCGGGCGTGCGCTCATAGCCTTCCATGCCCACCAGCGTGCCGCCATTGGCGCGCACCGCCTCGATCATCGCCGAGGAAGCGCGGGTGCCATAGGCGCCATGGGGGATCAGCGCGGCAAAGCGCTGCACGCCGGCCGCGCGGGCCTGGCGCACCACGCGGGCAATCGGCTGTTCGGGCGGGGTGCCCATGATGAAGAGGTTCTCGCCCGCCAGCCCCGCATCATTGGCAAAGGCGATCACCGGCACACGGGCGGGCCGCGCGGCCATCGCCACGGCCTGGGTCTCCTCGGTGAACAGCGGGCCCAGGATCAGCTTGTTGCCATCGGCGATGGCGCGGGCGGCAGCGGCCGAAACGCCGGCCGAAGTGTCGTAGGTGGTGATGCGGATGGTGTCGGCATTGGTGTCGAGCAGGGCCATGGTGGCGGCATTGGCAATGGCCTGGCCGGCACCGGCCTGCCCGCCCGCGCCCAGCGGCACCAGCAGTGCCACCCGGTGGCGCGCGCCATCGCGCGGCAGGGCAATGGCGCTGCCCTGGGCGGGCGGCGGCGGCGCTTCATGCGGGCCTTGCGGAATGACCTGGCAGGCCGCCAGCAGGCCGGCCATCA
>DASRYE010000235.1:0-29668 GCA_035653915.1 Novosphingobium sp.
TCGTAAAAAAATATGCCAACAGATACGCAAATGGTCAATTGAAAAGCTTGTCGGCTTTGGATAGCGGAATTTATTCCGGCTTTCCCCATCCCTCGATGGTGCGGACGGCGTCATAGGCGTCGCGCATGGCCCCTTCGATATAGCCAACCCCGCCGGCATCGCCGATCGCGTGCACGGCAAGGCCGGCGGCGCGCAGCGCATCGGCCAGCGCCAGATCGGCGGTGGCCCCCTGGGCAACGATCACCGTGTCTGCGGCCAACGCCTGCGGGGTGCCCCCGGTGCTGAAGGTCACGGCCTCGGGCGTGATGGCGATATCGGCAGCGCCGGCATGCAGGGCCACGCCATGTTCGGCCAGTTCCTGCAGCATGCGCATGCGGCGCACCAGCATCAGCCCCTTGCCCAGGCGGGGCGCGGCTTCCACCACGGCCACCTGGCGGCCGCGCTCGTGCAGGAATTCGGCCAGTTCCAGCCCCACCAGCTCGCCGCCGATGATGACGATGCGCTGGCCCAGCGGCATCCAGCTGTGGGTGGCCTTGCGCACCAGATCGAGGTTGGCGCTGGCGCCGGTGGCAGCGCCCACGCGGGTGGCCAGGCGCGTGAACAGGCCGGTCTTGCGCTTCAGCTCCGGCGAGGTTTCGCCGAACATCATCGCCCGCATGTCATCGCCCGAGAAGACATGCGGCAGATCATTGCCCGGAAGCGGCGGCATGCCGCGCTGCGCGCCGGTGGCCACCACCACCGCATCGGGGGCGAGATCTGCCACCAGCCGGGGCGTGGCCAGCGTGTCGAGGCGGATTTCGGCGCCCGATTGCTCCACCTCGCCGATCAGCCATTTCAGCAGCCTTTCGTTGGGCTCGTAGGCAAGGCCGGCAAAGCGCACCGTGCCGCCCAGCCGCGGCGCCTTTTCCAGCAGGGTCACCCGGTGCCCCCGCGCGGCGAGGCGGCGGGTGGCCTCCATGCCGCCGGGGCCGCCGCCCACCACCACCACATGCTTCACAGGGCCGGCGGGCAGGCCCTGCGCCTCGCTTTCATGGGCCAGTTCCGGGTTCACCGCGCAGCGCACCTGCTGGCCCATGTAGATCGCGCTGATGCAGGTGTAGCAATAGATGCAGGGGCGCAGCCTTTCGCGCTGGCCGGCGGCCAGCTTGGCCGGCAGGTGCGGATCGGCCAGCAGCTTGCGGCCCATGGCGATGAAATCCACCTGCCCCTTGCCGATGGCGCTGTCGCCCGCTTCCGGCTCGATGCGGCCCGAGGAGATCACCGGGATCGCCACCTGCTGGCGGATGCGGGTGCTGGCCTCGAGGTTGTAGTTCTCGATATGCGGCGTGTGCGACTGGGAATGCAGCTTGCCCTGGCTGGTCTCGTGATAGGTGGTGACGGTGATGGCATTGGCGCCGGCCGCCTCGATCAGGCGGGCGGTGACGATGGCATCCTCGATGGTGATGCCGCCAGGCTTGCCCACCTCGCGCGAATCGAGCTTGACCCACAGCGGCATGTCCGCCCCCACCTCGGCGCGCACTGCGGCCAGCACCTCGAGCAGCAGGCGCGCCCGGTTTTCCACGCTGCCGCCATAGCGGTCGGTGCGGGTGTTGGTGATCGGCGAGAGGAAGGAGGAAAGCAGATAGCCGTGGCCGGCGTGGAACTCTATGCCATCGAAGCCGGCGATCTGCGCGCGCCGGGCGGCCTGGACGAACTGGTCGATGACCACGGCGATATCGGCCTCGTCCATCACCTTGATGGCCGGCGCCTTCATGCCGGCCAGCCCGGCCAGCTCTTCCATCAGGAAATAATCGGTGAAACTGCCCTTGGGCGCGGGCGGCACCGCCGGCCCCCACAGCGGATGGCCCCAGCGGCCGGCGGCATAGGCCGCGGCCAGCCCGCCATGGTGCAGCTGGGCGGCAATGCGCGCGCCATGGGCATGCACGGCCGCGCACAGCCGCGCCAGGCCGGGGATGAAGCGATCATCGGAAATGGCGGTCTGCTGGCGGGTGACACTGCCCACCGGCCAGGCAACGCCGGTAACGCCGGTGATGATCAGCCCCGCCCCGCCGCGCGCCTGTTCCTCGTGATAGGCCAGCAATTGGGCACCCACGCTGCCATCGTCCTCGGCCAGGCTAACGCCCATGGCGGTGACGAGGATGCGGTTCTTCGTCTCCATTGCGCCAATGCGGCCCGGCGACAGGAGATACGGATAGCGGTTCGAGATCATGCGAAGGCTCCATGGCGCGGGGCGTTTGGCTTGCGGCCTATGCGTGGAATGGGGATCTGCAGTTTACGAAACAGGCAATGGGCCTTCCATAAGGCGAGGCCGCGCCGCCCGACCGTGGCTGATGTCGGATGGCGCGGCCTCGGGCAGTCTTCCCGAACTGCCCTGTCGCTTGTGGCCGGCCTGTGGCCTCAGAGCTTCACGCCAAGCGACACACCATAGGTGCGCGGCAGTTCGTAATAGCCGCCGGCATAGCCCAGCGCGCCAAAATCGATGCCGCGGGTCAGCGCGTGCTCGTCGGTCAGGTTCTTCACCCAGAACTTCAGCTGCGCCTCGGCCGTGCCCACCTTGAAGCGGTCTACACCGAATTGCAGGTCTACCAGGTTGCGCGCATCGCCCTTGATCGCATTGTTGAAAGGCGAGGTGAGCACCTGCGAGAAGCTGTATTGGCCATCCTCATGCGTATAGCCGATGCGGCCGAACAGGCGGGCATCGCCCCGGCCCAGCGGGTAATGCGCATCGAGCGCGATATTGGCCGTGAGCGGCGAGGAATAGGTGCCCACTGCCAGCGAGGCCACGTTCACCGTGGCGCCGGTGGTCGACAGGCCCGAGTTGAACTCGATGAACTTGGTCGAGACATAGCCGATGCTGCCATCGATCGAGACGTAGCGCGAGAGGATCGCCTGCGCATCGGCCTCGATGCCGTCGTAATGCACGCGGCCGGCGTTCTGCACGCGCGAGACAAAGGTGCCGCCCGAGGCCGACACCACCGGCACGGTCACTTCCAGGTTCTCGTAGACGTTGTGATAGGCCGCCACGTTCAGCCGCAGGTGCCGGTCGAGCAGTTCGGTCTTCAGGCCCACCTCGTAGGAGGTCACGCTTTCCGGGTTGAAGTGCGCCAGCGTGTTGGTGCCGGTGATGCTGGGATCGGCGGCGTTGAACCCGCCCGAGCGATAGCCTGTGGCTACCCGCGCATAGCCGGTGATGCCCTTGGCAAAATCATAGCCCAGCATCGCGTTCCAGGTGAAGCGGCTGAAGTTGGCATTGCCGGTTTCGGGCGTGGTGTCGGGGGTGGAGCCGTTCTGGAAACGGAGCATGCTCTTCTGGTCCCAGGTGTAGCGCCCGCCCAGGGTGAGGCGCCAGCGGCCATGGTGCCCGCCGGGATAGAAGGTGGCCTGCGCATAGGCCGCCTCGCTTTGCGAGGTGGTCTGATAGTTCAGCACGGTCAGCGTCTGCACCAGGCGGTATTGCGCCGGATTGGCGGCGGCAAAGCTGGAAGCCAGGGCGCCGAAATTGGCCGCGGTGAACACCGAGGCGTTGGTGTCGAGCACATAGCCGCTGTTCTGCGGATTGTATTCGATGCCCTTTTCCCAGAAATAGAAGCCGCCCACGACCCAGTCGAACCGGTCGCTGCTGCCCGAGAGTTCCAGCTCCTGGCTGAGCTGGCGCTGGCTGCGCTGGTCGGCCGAGGTGAACAGGTTCTGGGTGATGGTGGGCACGGCGCTGGCTGCGATCGCCGCGTCATAGGCGGTGGGGATCGAGGGGATGTATTGCAGCAGCGCGGCCGGCATGCCGTTGAACAGCGAGGCCGAGGTGTATTGCGCGCCGCTGAAGGCGCCGATGCCGTCGAGATCGGCCACGTTGGTGTTGTGCCAGATGCGATAGCCGGTGGTCGATTTCAGCTTGAAGCTGCCGAAATCATTTTCCACCTGCAGGTTGTGGCCCCACATCTTGTCGTTGGAATAGTTGGTGATGTCGTTGCACACGGTGTTGCGCCAGGCGCGCTGGGGCGTGGCCAGCGCCGCGCAGGCCGGATTGGCAAAGGTGACCCCGGCCAGATATTGCGACACCGGCGCCTGCTGCTGCACCGTGACCTGCTGGCCGTTCACCGAAATGGGCGCGTTATAGGCGCCGTTCGAGGTGTTGGTGAGCTGGAAGTTCATCGGGCTGCCGATGGTCTGCGACATGTCGAAGATATACTGGATGGTGCCGCTGGTGCCCAGATGGGCGCGGGCGGCAGCGCGGAAGCCATTGCTGCGGAAGGCGCCGGGATCGCGCGAGCGGTCGGGCTGGTCGAGATTGGTGACGACGCCTTCGCGTTCGCGGTGAACGAAGAGGAAGGAGGTGTCGATGCCGGCGATCTCGCCCGGATCGACCGAGATCTTGCCGTTCCAGGCGTTATAGTTGCCATAGCCCACTTCGGCGGTCAGGCGGAAGGTGTCTGAGGGCTTGCGCGAGACGAAGGAGATGGCGCCGCCGGTGGTGTTGCGGCCAAACAGCGTGCCCTGGGGCCCGCGCAGCACTTCCACCCGCTCGATATCGGCCACATCGAGGCCGGCTTCGGCCGCGCGGGCAATGTAGATGCCATCGACATAGAGGCCGTTGGCCGCATCCAGGCCAAAGGTTTCGGACGAGCCCGAGGAGATGCCGCGAATCGACATCACCCCGGCGCTGTTGCTGGTGGTGCCCGGCGCAATGGTGACGTTGGGGGCAATGCCCGACAGGTCGCGCGCGTCGGACACGCCGATCTTGGCGATCTTCTCGGCGCTGATCGCGCTGACCGCGACCGGCACGACCTGCAGGTTCTCCTTGCGCTTCTGCGCGGTGACGACGATCTCGCCGAGCTGGTTGTCGGCCGGCTTCACATGGTCTTGCGCGGTGGTGTCGGCCTTGGCGCTGGCCGGGTTTGCCAGCCCCAGCGCCATAGCGCCGGCGCCCAGCAACAGGCGATATCGGTGGACATGCATCATAGCCACTCCCCTCCTTTGATTGGTTTTGTGGCCATTTTGATGAATGCGTAGAAAATGTCAATCAATGGTACGCAAAATTATCATCATGTGGAATTTTGAAAGATATTTGTGGCGTTGTGTGGGAAAAATTCCGCTGTTTTCCTGCTGTACGGGCGGTCAGAGCAGCGCCCGCAGCGCTGCGCTGGCGGCGATCGCCACCAGGCATGCCAGCCCGATCTGCCGGTAGTGCCGCCCGCCCGACAGGCGGAACAGGGATTCGCCCGCCAGCGTGCCGGCCATCATGGCGGGCAGGCACAGGCCCGCCAGCAGCAGCACCGGCGCGCCCAGCCCTGCCACCCACAGATTGCCGGCCAGCGCCAGCCCGCCGGTAACCAGGAAGATCAGGATCATCGAGGCGCGGGCGGCGGCCGGCGGCGTGCCCACGGCCAGGTAATAGGCCAGCACCGGCGGCCCCGGCATGGCGCAAAGCCCCGACAGCACCCCCGCCAGCAGCCCGAACGGCAGGATGAAGCCGGGCCCGTGCGGGCGCGTGTGGCGCCAGCCGCCGGCCAGCACCAGCGTGGCGCCGGCCGACACCCCGGCGATGCACAGCCGCGCCGCGGCAAGGCCGATATGATGGAGGATCCACACGCCCAGCGGCGTTGTCAGCATGGCGGCCAGGCTCAGCCAGCGGGTTGATCCGGGCTCATGCGCGGCCAGCGTCTGGCGCAGGCCGACAAGGCTGGAGGCCACCTGCAGCAACAGCACCACCGGCACCAGCTCGCCCGGCGCCAGCACCAGCGAAAGCAGCGGCGTGGCCGCCAGCCCGAAGCCGAAGCCGGTGAAGCCGCGCAGGGCGCCGGCAAGGCCGGTGGCCAGCAGGCAGCCGGCCAGCACGGCCCCGCCGGGCAGATCAGCGCCCAGGGCAGGCAGCAGCATGGCTCAGGCCGCGGCGAAGACGATGGTCTTCTTGCGGGTGAAATGCTCCAGCATGGCTTCCAGCGAAGCCTCCTTGCCCAGGCCCGATTTGCCAAAGCCGCCATAGCTGAGATTGGGCTGGATGGTGAGGTTCTGGTTCACCTGCACATAGCCGGCATCGAGGCGCCGGGTGGCATCGAGCGCGGCCGACAGGTCGTTGGTCCAGATGCTGGCGGCAAGGCCGAAATCGCTGTCGTTGGCCGCCGCGATCACTTCCTCGTAATCGCGCCAGGGCTGGATGCAGGCGACAGGGCCGAAGATCTCCTCGCGCAGCAGGGGGCTGTCTTCGGGCAGGCCGGTGAACAGGGTGGGCAGGGCAAACAGCGCCGGATCGAGCCCCGCGCCCGCCGGCGGCTGGCCGCATTCGATCACCCGGGCGCCAGGGGTCTGCCGGCCGATCTCGATGTAGCGGGCAATGGTGGCCATCTGCTCGGGCGAGATGATGGTGCCGATATCGGTCGCCTCGTCCAGCGGATCGCCGATGCGCAGCGCCTGCAGCGCTTCCTCCAGCGCGGCGACGAAGGGCGCATGGAGCGCTTCATGCACATAGATGCGGCTGGCCGCGGTGCAGCTTTGCCCCTGGCGCGTGAAGCGCATGCCGGCGATGGCGCCGGCCACGGCCTTGGCAAGATCGGCATCGGCCATCACGATCATCGGGCTCTTGCCGCCCAGTTCCAGCGAGACCGGCACGATCTTGCGCGCGGCGGTGGCATAGATCGTCTCGCCCACCGCTTGCGAGCCGGTGAAGGTGACCTTGCCGACCAGCGGATGCTCCACCAGCGGCTGGCCGCACGCCGGCCCGAAGCCGCTGACGACATTGAGCACGCCGGCTGGCAGCACCTCGGCCATCAGCCGGGCCGCTTCCAGCGTGGCAAAGGGCGCTTCCTCGGCGGATTTCACTACCACCGCATTGCCCGCCACCAGCGCCGGGGCGGCCTTCAGCATCATCAGCACCAGCGGCACGTTCCACGGCAGGATGGCGGCCACCACGCCGATCGGCTCACGCGTGGTGAGGCACAGCAGATCGGGGCGGAAGGGCAGCGTCTCGCCCTTCAGTTCAGAGCCGAGCCCGGCGTAGAAGGCCAGGATATCGGCGGCGGTGAGGATTTCGGGCCGGCATTCGGTGCGGATCGCCTTGCCGGTTTCCAGCGCCAGCAGCCGGGCCAGCGGTTCGGTTTGCGCCAGCAGGCGGCGGGCGGCCTCTCCCACCAGCCGGCCGCGTTCACGCGCGGGCAGGGCGGCCCAGCCGGGCTGGGCGGCCGCGGCCGCTTGCACCGCCTGATCGACATCGGCCGCCGTGCCCGCCGCGGCATGGCCCAGCACCGCGCCGGTGGCCGGGTTGATCACCGCGAACAGATCGCCGGCGGGCGCCACCAGCTGCCCGTTGATGAGGTGCCCTGCGCGGATTGGCGCTGTGCCATGGGCCGCCATGTCAGGGGTGTCGGAAAGAATATGCGCCATAGTGCCTCCTGCGGTTGCCGGGCAGTTAGGCGTGGGGCCAGGGGCCGCGATAGGACCAGTTGCCGCCGACCGTTGGGCCAGCCGCTCACCCCATCTGGCGCGCGATGATCTCGCCAAGCAGGGCAATGCCGGCGGCAATGCGCCTTTCGGGGATAACCGAATAGCCAAGGCGGATATGCCGGCCGGGGCTGTCGGGGGTGGCAAAGAAGATGTCGCCCGGCTCGAACAGCAGGCCTTCTGCGCGTGCGGCCTGGGCGGCGGCCTGGGCATCAAAGCCCTTGGGGCCGCGCAGCCACAGGCAGGAGCCGCCCGTGGGCGGCACGAAATCCACCCCCGGCAGCGCCGAGAGCGCTGCCACCAGCTGGCCGGCGCGGGCGCGATAGGTGGCGGTGAGCCGGCGCACCAGCGATTCATAATGGCCATAGGAAAGGAACAGCGCCACCGAGCGCTGGTTGTTGAGCGGCGGATGGCGCACCATCAGCCGGCGCAAGGCGCGCAATTCGCGGATCAGCGCGGCATCGGCCACCACGAAGCCCAGCCTGAGGCCCGGCGCCAGCAGCTTCGACAGGCTGCCGACATAGATCACCTGGCCGGTGCGATCGAGGCTTTTGAGAGCGGGGCGGTGGGCGGCCTCGAAGCTGGTTTCGCTGTCGTAATCATCCTCGATCAGCACCGTGCTGCTGCGCTGCACCGCCTCGATCAGCGCCATGCGCCGTTCGTAGGGCATGGTAACGGTGGTGGGGCACTGGTGGCTGGGGGTGACATGCACATAGTCGCAGGCCAGCAGGTCGGCATCGGGTTGCAGGCCGGCGGCATCCACCGGCAGGCGGCACAGGTGCCTTGTGCGCATGGCGGCGATGTTGCGCATGTCGGGATAGCCCGGCTCTTCCAGGCCCACCCGCGTTTCCGGGCCGAACAGGGCTTCTGCCAGCAGATAGAGCGCCTGCTGCGCGCCCAGTGTCACCATGATCTCGTCGCGCTCGGCCCAGATGCCCCGGCGCGGCAGGATGCGGCTGCGCAGCTGCTCGATCAGCAGGGGGTCGTCCTCGTCGATCTTGTCGGGCGCCCAGTCGCGCAGTTCCAGCACGCTCAGCGCCTGGCGGCAGCACTGGCGCCATTCGGCGATGGGAAAGGCGCCGGCATCCACCTGCCCGTAAAGGAAGGGGAAGCGATAGGTGTGCCAGTTCGATGGCTTCTCGATATGGCGCAGCGCCGCCGCGCGTGAGCGGACGCGGGCGCCCAGATCGATCCGCTGGGCCGGCGCGCGCGCGGGGGCCTGGCTGACCCAGCCGGCAGCGGCATTGCGGGCAACGACAAAGCCGCTGCGCTCGCGCGATTCGAGAAAGCCGTCGTCGACCAGCTGCTGGTAGGAGAGGATGACGGTGTTGCGCGAGACCGCCAGTTCGCTCGCCAGCCCCCGGCTGGAAGGCATCGCCGTGCCCGGCGCCAGCGTGCCCGACAGGATGGCATCGACCACGCGGGTGCGCAGCTGCACCTGCAGCGGGCGCGCATCGCTGGCATCGATGGCCAGCAGGCGCTGCCACAGGATCGCGCCGCGTTTCCTCACATTAGCCACCATACGCCTTGCAAACCCTGTCTGTTGTTTTCTGCCGGTGGGCCCCATCGGGCGGGCCCCTGCTGGCCGGCTTGTCCCATGCGATTGGGGGAAACTGGCACTATGTGCGGCCAGCAAAAAGAGGATGCTTGAAAACCATGGAAACACAAGCCCCCCCTCCCGCGCTTCGGCCCGATCTCGCCCATCACTGGATGCCCTTCACCGCCAACCGGGATTTCCGCGAGGCGCCCAAGATGATCCTGCGCGGGCAGGGTGTGGTCTATTATGGCGAGGGGGGGCAGCCGATCCTCGATGGCTGTTCGGGCCTGTTCACTTGCCCTGCCGGCCACAGCCGCCCCGAGATCGCCGAGGCCGTGCGCGACCAGCTGCTGACGCTGGATTATGCCCCCAGCTTCACCCGCGGCCATCCGCTTTCCTTCCGCGCGGCAGAGCGCATCGCCGCGCTGACGCCGGCCGGGCTGGACCGCATCTTCTTTGCCAATTCGGGTTCGGAAGCGGTGGAAACCGCGCTGAAAATCTGCCTGGCCTATCACCGCGCCCGGGGCGAGGGCACGCGCAGCCTCTTTGTCTCGCGGGAGCGGGCCTATCATGGCGTCAATTTCGGCGGTGTGGCGCTGTCGGGCATGGTGCCCAACCGGCGCGCCTTTGGCGGGGCGGGGCCGCAGGTGGTGCATATGCGGCACACCTGGCTGGAGGAGAACCGCTTCACCCCCGGCCAGCCCGTTCATGGCGCCGAACTGGCCGAGGACCTTGCCCGCTTCGTGGCGCTGCACGGGGCCGAGAACATCGCGGCCTGCGTGGTCGAGCCGATCGCCGGATCAACCGGCGTGCTGGTGCCGCCGCCCGGCTATCTGGAGCGGCTGCGCGAGATCTGCACGCAAAACGGCATTCTCCTTGTGTTCGACGAGGTGATCACCGGCTTTGGCCGCACCGGCCATGCCTTTGCCGCGCAGGCCTTTGGCGTGGTGCCCGATCTCATCACCATGGCCAAGGCGATCACCAATGGCGCCCAGCCGATGGCGGCGGTGGCGGTGAGCCGGCATGTGCATGACACGATCATGGAGGCCGCGCCCGAGGGGCAGGTGGAATTCTTCCACGGCTACACCTTCTCGGCCCATCCGGCGGCCTGCGCGGCCAGCCTGGCGGCGCTGGAGATCTATGAGACAGAGCATCTGTTCGACCGGGCGCGCCAGCTCTCGGCCTATTTCCTCGATGCGGTGATGACGCTGGCCGACCTGCCGGTGGTGACCGACATCCGCGGCTTTGGCATGCTGGCCGGGATCGACATGGCGCCGGCAGAGCGCCCGGGCCTGCGCGGCCATGCGGTGCAAAAGCGCCTGTTCGATGCCGGCCTCCATCTCAAGACCACGGGCGATGCGGCCCTGCTGGCGCCGGCCTTCGTGACCGAGACGGGGCAGATCGACGCGATGGTGGGGATCGTGCGCGAGGTGCTGTCGGCCCTGGGCTGAAGGCGCGGCCGGATCGGCTGCGCAAAACCGGCAATACCCCGGGCGCGCGAGGGAACGCGCCCGGAGAACATGAGCACAGGGATATGTAAAAACAAGATAAAATGAGGATGCCCTTCTGGCGATAATCACCAAAGGGAGGCTGACAATGCGTGTTGTTTCATCACACGAAGTGCAATCACATCAGGCGCAACCACACGAACCGCAAACGCGCAGATCTGGAAAGAGGGGGATCTTGCTGTGCTGCGCGGCCAGCTGGGCGCTGGCGCTGCCCGGCATAGCGCAGGCCCAGCAGGCCCAGCAGGCCCAGGGCGGGCTGGGCGATATCGTGGTGACCGCCCAGAAGCGCACGGAAAGCGCGCAAGGCGTGCCGCTGTCGATCCAGAGCCTGGGCGCCCAGAAGCTGGAGGCGCTGGGCGCGGCCAAATTGCAGAACATCGAGATGGCCGCCCCTTCCGTCAGCTTTGGCGATGGCAGCGAGCAGGGCCGGGCGGGCATCCGCGGGGTGATCGATTATTCCCGCAATGCCGGCTATGACAGCCGCGTGGGCATTTATGTCGATGGCGTGTATTACAGCCGTTCGTGGATGAACAACCTCACCCTGCTGGGGGTGCAGCAGGTGGATGTGCTGCGCGGGCCGCAGGGCACCTTGTTCGGCAAGAACACCGATGCCGGCGCCATTGCCATCACCACCTTGCAGCCGGGCCGCCGCACAGAGGGCGAAGTGCAGGCCGAAGTGGGCAATTTCGGCTATTGGAAGCTGGGCGGCCGGCTGGCAGCCCCGGTGGGCAGCGATCTGGCCATGCAACTGGCCGCCACCCATGTGGAAAGCCGCGGCTATTATCACAACAGCTACACCAGCCAGCGCAACCAGGGCCTGCATGGCGATGCGGTGGCGGGCAAGCTGCGCTATCAGCCGGGCGCGGGCATCGATATCACCCTGGCCGGCGATTACACCCGCGATCGCAACACCACCCAGCATTACACCGCCCCGCCGGCCGCCGGCGGCGACCCCTACACTTTCCGCTCCTACTACAACGACCATGCCAATCGCGACATGGGCGGCCTGTCGCTGAGCGCCAGGGTGCCGCTGGGCGGCGGCTATGATCTCACCGCGATCACCGCCTGGCGCGGCGGCCAGCAGGATCTGGCTTTCAACAACGAAACCGGCACCACGCCCTATCTCACCGCGCTGCTCAACCAGCACACGCGCCAGTTCTCGCAGGAAGCGCGCATTGCCTCGCCGCGCCGGCGCACTTATGATTTTGTGGCCGGCGTCTATTATTTCTGGGCCAACAACCAGGATGATTATACCAGCCTGTGGGGTTCGGGCCTGGCGCAGCTGGGTTCGGTCTATGGGCTGTATGCCGGGGCCAGCACGGGGGCGCATGCCTCGGTCAGCACGCAATCGGTGGCCGGTTTCGTGCAGGGCAGCTGGCGGCCGGGCCGGGTGATCGAACTGTTTGCCGGCGGCCGGCTGACCTATGAGCAGAAGCGGCTGAACGATCTGACCACCCACGATCCCTATGGCTATTTCCTCGCCGGCCTGCATGGCTATGCCGACAGCCTGAGCAACAGCTTCTTCACGCCAAGGGGGGGCGTGAACCTGCATCTGACGCCCCATGTGCTGGTGTTTGGCACGGTGTCGCGCGGGTTCAAGAGCGGCGGCTGGAATGTGGAAGGCACCAGCCTGGCTGCCCAGGCCGCCGGCATCCGCTTCCGCCCGGAAAAGGTGACGAGCTATGAAATCGGCCTCAAATCCGATTTCCTCGATCGCCGGGCGCGCTTCAACCTCACCGGCTTTTACGAGCGCTTTACCGATTTCCAGGTCTTCACCTTCGTGCCGACAACGCTTTATGGCGTCACCTCGCTGACCAGCAGCCTCACCAATGCCGGGGCGGTGTCGTCGCAAGGGGGCGAGGTGGAACTGGCGGTGATCCCGGTGCGCGGGCTCACCGTTTCGGCCAACTACACCTATGATGTCAGCCGGTTCGATCGCTATCCGGGCGGCGGCGGCACGGTGGCGGGCGTGCCGCTCGATGCCCATGGCGTGCAGACACCCTATGCGCCGCGCCACAAGCTCTATGCCGCGCTGGATTATGCCGGCCAGCTGAGCCCGGCGGTCGGCATCACGGCCCATTTCGGCTATAGCGCGCAATCGTCGGAGAATTTCGATCCCAAGGTGATCAACCCGGCCTATGGCCGCTATTACTTCATCCAGGGCTATGATCTGGCCGATGCGCGCCTTGGCCTTGCCGGCACCCACAGCCGCTGGAGCGCGGCGCTGTGGTCGAAGAACCTGTTCGACCGGCGCTATGTGCTGTTTGCCAACCGCACCGCGCTGCTGCAGGCGCCGGCGGTGATGTATGGCGAGCCGCGCAGCTTCGGGCTGACGGTGGGCTATCGGTTCTGACAGGCGGGGCAGGGGTGGGCCCGGGCGGTGTGCCGGGCCCGCTTCAGCTGCCGCACAGCGCTGCCCAGGCGCTTTCCAGCACCGCCGGCGCAAAGGGCCCGGCAGGGCCAATTGCCACGATCCGCGCGGCCGGATCGGTGCCGGCCGGCGCTGCCTCGATGGCCACCTGCCGGCCCACGCGGTGGCAGGCATAGGCGCTGCCGGCCGGATCGGGGGCAATGCCTTTCACCCGGTGCACCCATTCCGGCAGGGCAGCCAGGAAGGCCCGCATGGCCGCAGGAGGAATGGCCCCGCCGGCTCTGCCCGACCAGCTGCGATAGCCATGGCCAGCCCCGGTTGGCCCGGGCGCGCTGCGCCAGCCGGCCGGGCCCAGCAGCAGATCGGGCGCCACCCGGCCCTGGCGCGTGGCCAGCCGCGCCGCGCCCGGCGCCAGATCGGCCAGCAGGGCGCAAAGGGCGGCCAGCTCTTCGGGGGCCACCAGATCGGCCTTGTTGAGCACCAGCAGCCCGGCCGCGCCAATCTGCCGGCGCACGGTGGCGCCCGCCCAGCGATCGGCCAGGCGCTGGCGGATGCCGGCCGCATCAACCAGCGTTGCCACCGCATCGAGCCGCAGCAGCGGCTCTGCCTGCGCCAGCTGGGCCAGCTGCACCGGATCGGCAATGCCCGAGGCTTCGATCAGCAGGTGATCGGGCCGGGCCGGGCCTGCCAGCGCGCGGGCCAGCGCCCCCAGCAGATCCTGTCCCACCTGGCAGCAGGCGCAGCCATTGGCGAGGGTGATCACCCCTCCCTCGCGCCCGGCGATCAGATCGCCATCGATCGGCAGCGCGCCAAAATCATTGACCAGCACCAGCAACCGCCGCCCGCCGGCATGGCGCAGCAGATGGTTGACGGTGGTGGTCTTGCCGGCGCCCAGATAGCCGGCAAGGATGGTGGCGGGCACGGGCACGGGCACGGGCACGGGCGGCTCGCGCATCAGGCCAGCGCGCCGGTGGGCTGGCCGGCCAGCACCGTGCCGGCAATGCCGATCTCGCGCAGGGCCATCGGATGCACGGCGGTGGGGTCCTCGTCGAGCACGGTGAAATCGGCCCATTTGCCGATCTCGATCGAGCCGATGGTGTCGTCCATATGCAGCGTGTGGGCCGCCCCCAGGGTGATCGCGCGCAAGGCTGCCTCCACGCTGATGCGCTGGGCCGCGCCCAGCACGCGCCCTTCCTGCGTGCGCCGGTTGACCGCGCACCAGGCAGTGAACAGCGGGCCGATGGGGGTGACCGGCTCGTCGGAATGGATGGCGAAGGGCACGCCCAGTTCCAGCGCCGTGGCGCAGGCATTCATCCGCTCGGCGCGGTCGGGGCCGATGGTCAGCTCGTAATGCTTGTCGCCGAAGTAATAGAGGTGGTTGGCAAACAGGTTGCAGGCCAGCCCCAGCGCCTTCATCCGGCGGAATTGCGCGGCATCGGCCATCTGGCAATGCTGCAGCGTGTGGCGGTGGTCGAAGCGCGGGGTGCGGGCCAGCGCGGCAGCAAAGGCTTCCAGCGCCAGATCGGTGGCCAGATCGCCATTGGTGTGGATGTGGATCTGCACGCCGGCCGCGTTCAGCATCGCCACCAGCTCGAACAATTGCTCGGGCGCGATGTTCCACAGGCCGTGATCGGTGCCGCGATAATAGCCGGGCCAGCGCAATTGCGCGGTGAAGCCCTGGATCGAGCCATCGAGCACGATCTTCACCGCCCCCAGCCGCAGCTTGTCGGAACCCAGCGGCGCCAGGGCCAGCGCCTCGGCCAGGATCTCGGCCGGCGGGCGGTGGTGGGCCATCAGCATCACGGCCAGGCGCAGCGGAAAATCGGGCCGGTCGATGAAGGCGCGCAGGGCCGGCACATCGGCCGCGGCAATCGTGGCGCCAAGATCGGTGGCGGTGGTCACGCCGGCGCGGCGCGCCAGTTCGGCAAAGGCGCGATAGGTCGGCTCGCCGCTTTGCAGGCCGGCCAGCCCCAGCCGCATGAACACCGGCCCCATCGCGGCCATCTCGTGCAATTCGCCGGTGGGCTCGCCCGCGGCATCCTTGCACACGCCGGGCACGCAGGTGGTGCGATCGTAGGCGGCAAGGGCCAGGGCGGCGGAATTGACCGTCATCAGATGGCCGTTGGAATGCAGCACGATCACCGGCCGCGTGGCCGAGACACGATCGAGATGCTGGCGCGAGAGGCGCTCGCCGGCAACGAACAGCGGATCAAAGCCCCAGCCCATCAGCACGCCCGCGCGCGCGGCTGTGGCCGCGCTCAGGCGCGCCACCACCGCTTCCGTCTCGCCCAGCCCCGCCCAGCGGCGGCCGGCCGGATCGATCCGCTCCATATGGCCAAGATAGGTGTCCTTCCAGAGATGGCCGGTCATCGCATGGGCGTGGCCCTCGACAAAGCCGGGCAACAGCACCTTGTCGGCAAAGCGCGTGTCGAGCAGCGCCGGGCCCCAGCCGGCCAGGCTCTCGGCGGTGCCAACGCCCAGCACCTTGCCCTCGCGCACGGCGACATGGGTGGCGCGCGGGCAGTTGCGATCCATGGTGAGGATGGCGCGGGCGGAAAAGAGGGTGATCGGGGGCATGGCGGCTCCGTAATGGGAGGAAGAACAGGCTTCTAGGCGAAGCGCTGCCCGCCAACTGGACCCAGAGGCCGCCAAAGCATGGTGCCAGCAGGACAAACCGGCTGGCGGCATGGGCGCCATGGGCTAGCCTGCCGGCCATTCTGAGCAGGAGCATGGCGTGCGTTTCAAGATTTTTCCCGGTTGGCTGCTGGTGGGGGCCGTGCTGGTGGCGCTGATGCTGAGCGGGGCGACGGTGATCGTCAGCTCCTTCGGCATTGTCACCGCGCACCTGACCGACCGCTTCGGCTGGAGCCAGGTGACGATGGCCGGCGCCCTTTCGGTGGCGCTGCTGGCTACCACGCTGGCGGTGCCGCTGGTGGGGCTCACGGTGGATCGCTTCGGCACCCGGCGCACGGCCATCGCCGGTTCGCTGGCGTTTGCCGCGGTGCTGGCATCGGCCGGGCTGATGGTGCGTTCGCTGCCGGGGTTCTATGGTTTTTACGCGCTGCTGGGGGTGGTGGGGGCTTTCACCAATCCCATCGTCTATATCGCCGCCCTGTCGGCCTGGTTCGACCGGCAGCGCGGCGTGGCGCTGGGGCTGGCGGTGGCGGGCCAGGGGCTGGGCGGCGCGGTGCTGCCGGTGGGCATAGAGACGATCGCCCGCCAGGGCGGCTGGGCGATGGCCTTTGCCGGCATGGCGGTGGCCGTGGTGCTGGTGGCGGTGCCGCTGATCCTGGCCTTTGTGCATGATCACCCGGCCGCGCGCGGCTGCCTGCCCGATCATGGCCATTCCAGGCCTGGTGGGCAGGCCGGGCCTGGCGGGCCTGCCGGAGCGGCCGCGCCCCATGGCCTTAGCCTGGCAGAGGCGCTGCGCTGCCGCAGCTTCTGGATCATCATGGCGGTGCTGGCCCTGCTGGGGCTGACGACCTATGCCTATTCGGGCCATCTGGTGGCGCTGATGCGCGCGCGCCATATCGCCACCATCGGGCAGGCCGCGCTGCTTGCCTCGGTGTCGGGGGCAACGATGATCCTCAGCCGGGTGGCCTTTGGCTGGCTGTTCGATCGCTTTGCCCTGCCGCTGGTGGGGGCGGGCGGCATTGCCCTTTGCGCCCTGGCGCAGTTCCTGCTGCTGCGGCTCGATCATTTCGGGCCGATGGTGCTGGTGATGGGGATGTTGTTCGGCGCCTCGATGGGGGCCGAGACCGACCTGCTGACGCTGCTTGTCGGCCGCTATTTCGGCACGCGGGCGCTGTCGCGCATCTACAGCTGGCAGAATGTGGCGTTTCTGGCCGGGGCGGCGGTGGGGCCGGTGCTGTTCTCGGCGCTGATGCAGGGGCTGGGCGGCGTGGAGCTGCCGGTGTTCGTGATGATGGGGCTGACGGTGCTGGCCGCCGCCCTGCTGCTGGGCCTGCACCGCGAGCCCCAGCACGGGCGGGCGGCGCAGGCGCTGGCCTGATCCGCCCGCCGCAAGCGCCGCCTAGCGGGCGGCGACGACGATGATTTCCACCTTGTAGCCGGGGGCGAAGAGGCGCGCTTCGCCGGTGGCTCTGGCGGGCGGGTGGGCCGGGTCCACCCAGGCGTCCCAGGCGGTGTTCATCGCGTCGAAATCGGCGATGTCGGCCAGCCACACGGTGGCCGAGAGGATCTTGGCCTTGCTGCTGCCGCAGCGGGCCAGCAGCGCGTCGATCTCGGCCAGTGCCTCGCGGGTCTGGCCGGCGGCATCGCTGGCGGGATCGCCGATCTGGCCGGCGAGGTAGATCGTGTCGTTATGGATGACGGCCTCGCTCATGCGGGGGCCGGGATCGATGCGCTGGATGGTCATGGCTGGTTCTTTCAGTCGGGCGCGATAGCGCGCAATGTCATTCAGGCGCGATAGCGCGCAATGGCCAGATCCGCATGCGCGATTTCGGGCGGGCGGCCGCAGATCACATCGGCCAGCAGCCGGGCTGATCCGCAGGCCATCGTCCAGCCCAGCGTGCCATGGCCGGTGTTGAGGAAGAGGTTGCCAAGCGGCGTGGCGCCGATCACCGGCGTGCCATCCGGGGTCATCGGGCGCAGGCCGGTCCAGAATTGGGGGTCGGCGCCGGCATCGGCGGCGGTGGGGAACATGTCGGCCAGCGATTTGCGCAAGGTGGCCAGCGCGGCGGTGCGCAGCTGCCGGTTGAAGCCCGAGATCTCGGCGATGCCGCCCACGCGGATGCGGCTGCCAAGCCGGGTGATCGCCACCTTGAAGGTCTCGTCCATCACGGTGGATTGCGGGGCGGCGGCCGCATCGGCCACCGGCAGGGTGAGGGAATAGCCCTTCACCGGATAGACCGGCAGGCCGATCCCCAGCGGGCGCAGCAGGGCGGGTGAGAAGCTGCCCAGCGCCACCACGAAGGCATCCGCCACTATCCGCCCGGCGCTGGTGTGGGCCGCGGTGATGCGCCCGCCTGCGGCCTCCAGCGCGTGCACCGCCACGCCCATCTGCATCTCCACGCCCAGCGCCCGGGCCTGTTCGGCCAGCGCCCGGGTGAAGAGGAAGCAGTCACCCGTTTCGTCATGGGGCAGGCGCAGGCCGCCGGCGATGCGCGCGCGCGCGCCTGCCAGCCCCGGCTCGGCGGCGATGCAGCCGGCTCTGTCGAGCAGTTCGAAAGGCACGCCATAGGAGGATAGCACGGCCATGTCCTTGCCGATGGCATCGAGCTGGCCTTGCGTGCGCAGCACCTGCAGCGTGCCCTGCTGGCGGCCGTCATAGGCGATGCCGGTCTCCTGCCGCAGCGCATCGAGGCAATCGCGGCTGTATTCGGCCAGGCGCACCATGCGCGCCTTGTTGGCGGCATAGGCGGGCGCGTTGCACTGGCCCAGCATGCGCGCCACCCACCCCCAGGCGGCCGGGCTGAGGCCGGGCCGCAGGATCAGCGGGGCATGGCGCATGGCCAGCCATTTCAGCGCCTTCAGCGGGATGCCGGGCGCTGCCCAGGGCGAGGCATAGCCGGGCGAGATCTCGCCGGCATTGGCAAAGCTGGTTTCCAGCGCGGGGGCCGGCTGGCGGTCCACCAGCACCACCTCGTGGCCGGCGCGGGCGAGATAATGGGCAGAGGTGACGCCGATCACCCCGGCGCCCAGAATGGCGATCTTCATGGCATCTGCTCCGTGGCGAGAGGGGCGGCGCCCAGATAGCGCCGCGCATAGCGGGGCCCCAGGCCGGTGAGGATTTCATAGGCGATGGTGCCGGCCTCTGCGGCCACCTGCCCGATCGGGCGGTTGGGGCCGATCAGCTCGACCAGATCGCCCTCGGCCAGGGCATCGGGCGCAAGGGCGGTGATGTCGACAAGGGTGCTGTCCATCGAGACGCGGCCGGCGATCGGCAGGATCTGCCCGCCAAAGGCCGCAAAGCCCCGGTTGGAAAGGCTGCGCGGCCAGCCATCGGCATAGCCCACCGCCAGCGCTGCCAGCCGGGCCGGGGCCGGGGCCTGCCAGCTGAGGCCATAGCCGGCGCCCGCGCCCGCCGGCAGATCGCGGATCTGGATCACCCGCGCATCCAGCCGCACCACCGGGCGCAGCGCCGGATCGGGGTGGATTGCCGGCTGGGCGCCATAGAGGGCCAGGCCCGGCCGGGCGATATCGCCGCCAAAGGCCGGCCCCATCAGGCAGCCGCCGGAATTGGCCAGGCTGCGGGCAACGCCGGGAAAATGCGCGGCCGTGGCGGCAAAGCTGGCCAGCTGGCGGGCATTGGCGGGGTCTTCGGGCACATCGGCGCAGGCCAGGTGGCTGATGAGGCCCGCCAGCGGCACGGCGGCGCGAAAGGCGGTATCCGTGGCGAGGAGGGCGGCCTCTGCCGGGCTGACGCCCAGCCGGGCCATGCCGCTGTCGACCTGGAGGAAGGCGGGCAGCGGGCGGTGCTGGGTGGCGGCCTCTGCCTGCCAGCGCCGGGCCTGTGCCAGCGTGTTCAACACCGGCCGCAAGCCGGCGCGCGCGCAGGCCCCTTCGGCGCCGGGCACCAGCCCGTTCAGCACGCCCAGCGCCCCTCCTTGCGGCAGCAGGTCGGCCAGTGCCAGCGCCTCTTCCAGATGGGCGACGCAGAACAGCCGGCAACCGGCCGCCGCCAGCGCCCGCACCACCGGCCGCGCGCCCAGCCCATAGGCATCGGCCTTGACCACGGCGGCCACCTGCGCTGCCCCGCTGGCCGCGCCGATATGGCGCCAGTTGGCCACCAGCGCCGCAAGATCGATGGTGAGAAGGGCGCCGGCGGGCGGCGGGGGCAAGGCCATCTGCGTAACTCCTGTGCTGCGGCACGAGGCTACAGGTGGATTATAGGCATGTGTTGGCAAAATGGCGCATGAACTTGCGTGAACGCCGCCATTCAGACAGATTATGCGGCATTTCTGGTGAATGATGCCGCAAGGATAGCCCCATGCCCACGCTCGACAAGGCCGATCGCGAGATCCTGCGCATCCTGCAGGTGGATGGGCGCATTTCGAATCAGGATCTGGCGCAGAAGGTGGGTCTGTCGCCCTCGGCCTGCCTCCGGCGGGTGCGGCTGCTGGAGGGGCGCGGGATCATCCGTGGCTATGCCGCGCAGGTCGCCGCCTCGGAGGAGACCGAGGCCACCGTTGTCATCGTGCGGATCACGCTGGAGAAGCAGACCGAGGAATATCTGCGCCGCTTCGAGCATGCCCTGCGGCAATATCCCGAGATCAAGGAATGCTATCTGATGACGGGCGATGCCGATTACACCATGCGCGTGGCCACCGGCAGCGCGGCCGATTACGAGCATATCCACACCCATATCCTCTCGCGCCTGCCGGGCGTGGCGCGCATCCATTCCAGCGTGGCCATGCGCAATGTGCTGGGGGCGGGCCGCCGGCGCTAGAACTCCACGCCGGCCTGGGCCTTGATGCCGCTGCGGAACGGGTGCTTCACCAGCGTCATCTCGGTCACCAGGTCGGCCTGTTCGATCAGCTCGGGCGCGGCATTGCGGCCGGTCAGCACCACATGGGTCAGCTCCGGCTTTTCCTCGCGCAGGAAGGCCAGCACCTCGTCCAGCGGCAGATAGTCGTAGCGCAGGGCGATGTTGATCTCGTCGAGCAGCACCATGCGGATGGCCGGATCGCGGATCAGCGCCTTGGCCTTTTCCCACCCCTGCCGGGCCGCGGCGATGTCACGCGCGCGGTCCTGCGTTTCCCAGGTGAAGCCCTCGCCCATGGCATAGAACTGGCACAGATCGGCAAAATGGCTCTCGATGAGGCGCCGCTCGCCGGTATCCCACGCGCCCTTGATGAACTGCACCACGGCGCAGGGCATGCCATGGGCCACGCAGCGCAGGATCATGCCAAAGCCGGAGGAGGATTTGCCCTTGCCGGTGCCCGTGTGGACGATGACCAGGCCTTTCTCGCCGGTCTTGCCGGCCATGATCCGGTCGCGTCCGGCCTTCTTCTTGGCCATTTTGGCGGCGTGGCGCTGCAGATCGGCATCCGGGGCGAGAGGGGCGGTGTCTGCGGAAATGGCCGGGGCTCCCTTGGCTGGCGGCGGGGCGCTTTGCTTGACATGCGCCCGCGCATGCCGCAATCGCCTGTGTGCTGGTTCCTGCCTATAAAGCGATTTGTCGGCAGGCGAAGAGGGAATGCAACCGGGCCGCCCCAGGCGGTTCGCAATCGCAGCCGCCCCCGCGACCGTAACCGGACGAGACAGGCCCCGATGCCACTGGCCCCTTGTGGGCGCGGGAAGGCAGGCCTGTCGCTGGTGCCGCAAGGCATCGCAGTCCGCAGCCGGGAGACCTGCCAGCAGGAGAAGACCGGCAGCCGGGGTGTGCTGCGCGAGGCGTTGCGGGCGGGCCCTGGCGGCATGCCCGGCCTTGTTGCATGCCCCCGCGCCAGAAGAGGACGCCCGGGTATGGAGAATGAGGCAACCCTGTTCGTATGCGCCACCTGCCGGGCGGGCGATCCGCAGGCCACGGGGCCGAAATCGGCCGGTGCGCGGCTGGCCGCGGCGCTGATCGCCGCGCATGATGGCGCCCCGGGCCTTGCCATCCGCCCGGTGGAATGCCTGTCTGCCTGCAACAATGGCTGCGCCATCGCGCTTTCGCGCCCCGGCGCCTGGACCTATGTCTATGGCCGGCTGGGCGAGGGCGATGTGCCGCAGATCCTGTCGGGCGCTGTGGCCTATGCCGCCAGCGCCGATGGCATCGTGCCCTGGCGCGAAAGGCCCGATATCTTCCGCAAGCAATCGCTTGCCCGCATCCCCCCGCTGGAGGCCTGATCCATGTCGCTCGAAAAGTCGCTCGAAAAGATCCCCGTCACCATCGTCACCGGCTTTCTGGGCGCCGGCAAGACCACGCTGATCCGCCACCTGCTGCAGAACCCGGGCGGGCGGCGGCTGGCGGTGCTGGTCAACGAATTTGGCACGGTGGGCGTGGATGGCGAGATACTGAAGGCCTGCGCCGACGAGAACTGCCCGGAAAGCGCCATTCTGGAACTGGCCAATGGCTGCATCTGCTGCACCGTGGCCGATGATTTCATCCCCACGGTGGAGCAGTTGCTGGCCCTGCCGCAGCGGCCCGATCATATCCTGATCGAGACTTCGGGCCTGGCCCTGCCCAAGCCGCTGCTGAAGGCGTTCGACTGGCCGGCGATCCGCAGCCGCATCACGGTGGATGGGGTGATTGCCCTGGCTGATGCCGAGGCGGTGGCGGCCGGGCGCTTTGCCCCCGATGTGGCCGCGGTGGATGCCCAGCGCGCCGCCGACGACAGCCTCGACCATGAAACGCCGCTGTCCGAAGTGTTCGAGGACCAGCTGGCCTGCGCCGATATCGTGCTGCTGGCCAAGGCCGATCTGGTGGACGAGGCCGGGCTGGCGGCGGCCCGCGCGGTGATCGCCGCCGAGGCGCCGCGCCCGCTGCCGGTGCTGCCGGTTACCGATGGCGCGATCGATCCGGCGATCATCCTTGGCCTCAATGCCGCGGCCGAGGACGACCTTGCCGCCCGCCCCAGCCACCACGATGGCGAGGACGAGCACGAGCATGAGGATTTCGACAGCACCATTGTCAGCCTTGGCGAAGTGGCCGATCCCGAAGCGCTGGTGGCCGCCGTGCAGCAGCTGGCGCGCGCGCAGGGCGTGCTGCGGGTGAAGGGCTTTGTGGCGGTGCATGGCAAGCCGATGCGCCTTTTGCTGCAGGCCGTGGGCGAACGCGTGCGCCATCAGTATGACCAGCCCTGGGGCGCCCGCCCGCGCACCACCCAGCTGGTGGTGATCGCCGAGCATGACCGGCTGGACCGGGCCGCGGTGCAGGCCGTGCTGGGCGGCGCGCTGGCGCCGGCCTGACGCCATGCATGTCGTCTTCCGCGAGCGGCGTGGGCTGGAGGATACCGGGATCGCCACCGATCTCGGCCAAAGCCCTGCGCCGCTCGTGGTGCTGTCCTTTTCCGACAGCGATCTGGGTGCTTTTGCCGCGGGCTGGCATGCGGCCGGCGGCCGCCTGCCGGCGCTGCGCCTGGCCAATCTGGCCGCGCTTACCCATCCGCTCTCGGTTGATACCTATATCGCGCGCACGTTGCAGGGTGCGCGTGCGGTGCTGGTGCGGCTGATCGGCGGCGCGGGCTATTGGCCCTATGGGCTGGGCCAGTTGCAGGATCTGGCGCGGCGGCAGGGGCTGGCGCTGGCCGTGCTGCCGGCCGATGGCCGGGAAGATGGCGTGCTCGACGGGTTTTCCACCCTGCCGGTGCCGGTGCTGCGCCGGCTGGCGGGGCTGTGCGATGCGGGCGGGGCGGCAGCGGCCCGCGCGGCGCTGGGCGAGCTGGCGCGGGCGGCGGGCCTGCCCGCGCCCAAGGCGCCAGAGCCACAGCCACAGGCGCTGATGCTGCCCGCATGCGGCTGGTATCTGCCGGGCGCCGGCGTGGTGGCGGGGCCGCCGCCGGGCGCGGGCCCGCTGGCGGTGGTCAGCTTCTATCGCGCCTATCTCGCCAGTGCCGATATGGGCGCGGTGGATGCCTTGCTGGCGGCGCTGGCAGAGCGGGGCTTTCGCGCCGCGGGGCTGTTCGCGCCATCGCTGAAGGCGCCGGGGGCAGTGGCGTGGATCACCGGCCAGCTGGCCTGCCACCGGCCGGCGGCGATCGTCAACGCCACGGCGTTTTCCGCGCGGGACGAGGCCGGCGCCTCCCCGCTCGACGGGCCGGGCTGCCCGGTGTTTCAGGTGGCGCTGTCCACTGCCGGGCGCGAGGTCTGGGCCGCGGCGGAACGGGGCCTCTCGCCGGCAGACCTCGCCATGCATGTGGCCCTGCCCGAGGTGGACGGGCGGCTGTTTGCCGGCGTTGCCTCGTTCAAGCAGGCGGGCCGGGCCGATCCCGCGCTCGAATTCGCCCGCGTGTGCCACGAGGCCGATCCGGCGCTGGTGGCCGCCATTGCCGATCGGGTGGCCGGCTGGCACCGGCTGGCCAGCACGACGCCGGCCGCGCGCCAGCTGGCCTTCGTGCTCTCCACCTATCCCGGCCGGGCGGATCAGATGGCCCATGCGGTGGGGCTGGATGCGCTGGCCAGCACCGAGGCGATGCTGGCGGCGCTGGCCGCCGAGGGCTATGACGTGGCGCCGGGCCCGCCGCTGGCCGGCGCCTTGCAGGCAGAGGAGGTGAGCTGGCCGCTGGCCGCCTATCGCGCCGCGCTGGCCGGCCTGCCGCAAGCCCTGCGCGATGATCTGGCGCGCGCCTGGGGGGAGCCGGAAAGCGATCCAGCCGTTGCCGATGGCGCCTTCCGCTTCGCGGTGGCGCGCCGGGGCGCCATGCTGGTGGCGCTGCAGCCCGAGCGCGGCCCTGCCGCGGCCCGCGAGGGCGATTACCATGATCTCTCGCGCACGCCCTGCCATGGCTATGTGGCGTTCTATCTGTGGCTGCGCGCGCAAGGGGTGCAGGCGCTGGTGCATGTGGGCGCGCATGGCACGCTGGAATGGCTGCCGGGCAAGGCGGTGGCGTTGTCGGCGGCATGCTGGCCGCAGGCGCTGATCGGCGCCCTGCCGGTGATCTATCCCTTCATCGTCAACGATCCGGGCGAGGCGGCGCAGGCCAAGCGGCGGCTGGGCGCGGTCACGCTGGGCCATGTGCCGCCGCCGCAGGGCCGCGCCGAAGTGCCGCCGGCGCTGCTGCGGCTGGAGCGGCTGCTGGATGAATATTCCACCGCCGAGGGGCTGGATCCGGCCCGGCGCGACCGCCTGATCGGCGCCATCCGCGCAGAGGCGCAGGCCAGCGGCGTGGAGGCAGACCTTGGTCTTGCCGCCGGGGCCAGCGCCGCCGAGGCGATGGTGCGGATCGACCGTTTCGTGTGCGATATCAAGGAAAGCCAGTTTGGCGATGGCCTTCACATCTATGGCGCGGCCGCGGGCGAGATGGCTGGCCTGCTGCGGGCGCTGGATGGCCGGCGGGTGGCGGCAGGCCCTGCCGGATCGCCGGCGCGCGGACGCCAGGATGTGCTGCCCACCGGGCGCAACCTCTACACCATCGATCCGCGCGCGGTGCCCAGCCGGGTGGCCCATACGCAGGGGGTGAAGCTGGCCGAGGAACTGCTGCGCCGCCACTTGCAGGATCACGGCGACTGGCCGCGCGGGCTGGTGGTGGATCTGTGGGGCTCTGCCAGCATGCGCACGGCGGGCGAGGAATTTGCCATGGCGCTGCATCTGGCCGGCCTTGCGCCGCGCTGGGATGCGGGCAGCGAGCGGGTGAGCGGCTTCGAGATCCTGCCGCCCGCCCTGCTGGGCCGGCCGCGCATCGATGTCACCCTGCGCGTCTCGGGCCTGTTCCGCGATGTGTTTCCCGGCCTTGCCCAGCTGTTCGAGGCGGCCTCCGCCGCGCTGGCCGAGCGCTGCGAGGAGGGGCCCGGGGAGAACCCCTATCTGGCCCGCGCGCCGCGCGTGTTTGGCCCGCAGCCGGGGCAATATGGGCTGGGCATGGCCGATCCGGCCAGCCATCTGGGCGATGCGGCGCGGCTGGCGGCGGGCGAGGCGTGGCTGTCGGCCAGCGCCTGGCGGATCGATGCCCAGGGCGCGATCCACCACGACAGGCAGGCGCTGGCCACCCGGCTGGCCGGCGCCGATGCCTTTGCCCATGTGCAGGACCTGCCCGAGACAGACCTCCTGATGGCGCGCGACTATGCCGCGCACGAGGCCGGCTTTGCCGCCGCCAAGGCCGCGCTGGGGCAGGCAGCGCCGGCGCTCTATCACCTGGATGCCACGCGCCCCGGTGCCCCTGTCGCCCGCAGCCAGGCCGAGGAGATTGCCCGGGTGGTGCGCGCGCGGGCGGCCAACCCGGCCTGGGCCAGCGGCATGATGCGCCATGGCTGGCGGGGCGCGGCCGAAATCGCCGCCACGCTCGACAATCTGGCGGGTTTTGCCCAGCTGGCCGGCCAGGTCGGGCCGCATCTGTTCGATCTCTATTACGAGGCGACGCTGGCGCGCGCGGATCTGGTCGATTTCATGGCGCGGGAAAACCCGCAGGCGCTGGCCGAGCTGCGGGCGCGCTTTGCCGCGCTGGTGGCCGCGGGGCTGTGGACCACGCGGCGCAATTCCATCGCCGCGGCGCTGGCAGGCGGGGCGGCATGAGCGCGCCGGCGATCCGTGGCTGGTGCCCGGGGGCGCTGCGGCCGATGGCCTCGGGCGATGGGCTGGTAGTGCGCCTGCGCCTGCCGGCCGGGCGGATGACCGGGCCGCAGGCACGCGCCATCGCCGATCTGGCGCGGCGCTTCGGCAATGGGCTGATCGATGTGTCGGCGCGGGCCAACCTCCAATTGCGGGGCGTGCAGCCCGATGGGCATCCGCCGCTGCTGGCGGCGCTGGCCGAGCTGGGGCTGGTGGATGCCGATGCTGGCGCCGAAATGCGGCGCAACGTGCTGCTGGCGCCGTTCTGGCAGGCGGGCGATGGCGCGGGCGAGCTGGCGCTGGCGCTGGGCGCGGCGCTGGCGCTGGGCGCGGCGCTGGCGGGGGCGCAGGATCTGGCGCTGCCGGGCAAGTTTGGTTTTGCGGTGGATGGCGGGGCGCTGCCGGTGCTGCGCGGCGCTTCGGCCGATATCCGGCTGGAGCGGGCCGCAGGCGGGCGCTGGCTGGTCTATGCCGATGGCGCGGGGCTTGGGCAGGTGGTGGCAGGGGCAGAGGCGGTGGCGGCCGCGCTGGCGCTGGCGCGCTGGTTTCTGGCCACCGGCGGTGTGGAACAGGGGCGGGGGCGAATGGCGGCGCATGTGCGGCGCTGCGGCGCCCTGCCGGATGAGGCCAACAGCGCGGTGCCGCAGGCCCCCGCCTTTGCCCCCGTGCCGGGCCCGGTGTCCGCAGGTGTGCTGGTGGGCGTGGCATTCGGGCGGTTGAGCGCCGAGGTGCTGGCCGCGCTGGCCGAAGCCGGGCCGATCCGCCTGACCCCCTGGCGGATGCTGCTGCTGGAAGGGTGCCGCCAGGCGCCGGCGCTGGCCGGCCTTGTCACCCTGGCGGATGATCCGCGGCTGCGCCTGGCGGTTTGCCCCGGCGCGCCGCAATGCACCCAGGCGCTGGCCGAAGTGCGCGATCTGGCGCTGGCGCTGGCGCCGCATGTGCCGGCGGGGCAGGTGCTGCATGTCTCGGCCTGTGCCAAGGGCTGCGCGCATCCTGCGCCGGCCGATCTGGTGCTGGCCGCGCGCCCCGGCGGCTTTGGCCTCGCCCGCGGCGCCACCGCCGCCACAGCGGCCAGCTGCCCCCCGATCGCCCGCGCGGCGTTGTTGTCTCACCCCGAATTGCTGCAGGCGGAATAGTGATGCCCCATGTGTATGAACAGGATGGCGCGGCCATCTATCGCCAATCCTTCGCCACCATCCGCGCCGAGGCCGATCTGGCGCGCTTTTCACCCACCGAGGAGCAGGTGGTGGTGCGCATGATCCATGCCACGGGCCTGGTCGGGCTGGAGGCGCAGGCGGCCTTCACCCCCGGCATGGCCGAGGCGGCGCGCGGGGCCCTGGCCGCGGGCGCTGTGATCCTGTGCGATGCGCGCATGGTATCGGAAGGGGTCACCCGCGCGCGGCTGCCGGCCGATAACCGGGTGATCTGCACGCTGCACGATCCCGCCGTGCCGGAGATGGCGCGGGCGATGGGCAACACCCGCTCTGCCGCCGCGCTGGAGCTGTGGCGGCCGCATCTGGCCGGCAGCATCGTGGCCATCGGCAATGCCCCCACCGCGCTGTTCCATCTGCTGAACATGCTGGAAGACCCGGCCTGCCCGCGCCCGGCGGCGATCATCGGCTGCCCGGTGGGCTTTGTGGGGGCGATGGAATCGAAACAGGCGCTGATGGCCGCGCCGCCCTGCCCGGCAATGGCGGTGCACGGCCGGCTGGGCGGTTCGGCGATGACGGTGGCGGCGATCAACGCGCTGGCCACGGAGAAGGAATGATGGGCAAGATCATCTGCGTGGGGCTGGGGCCGGGCGACCCCGACCTGATGAGCGTCAGGGCCGACCGGCTGGTGCGCGCGGCGGCCCATGTCGCCTATTTCCGCAAGGCCGGGCGAGCGGGGCAGGCGCGCCGCATCGTGGCAGGCATGCTGGCGGCAGATGTGGCGGAATATCCGATGGAATATCCCGTCACCACCGAAATCGCCTTCGACAGCGCTGCCTATAACGAGCTGCTGGCCGCCTTCTACGACGATTGGGCGCAGCGCCTGGCCGCCCTTGCAAGCGATGCCGATGTGGTGGTGCTGTGCGAGGGCGATCCGTTCTTCTATGGCTCCTTCATGCATTTGCATGCGCGGCTGCAGGGGCAGGTGGCGATCGAGGTGGTGCCGGGCATCACCGGCATGACCGGCTGCTGGCACGCCACCGGCCTGCCGATCACCTGGGGCGATGATGTGCTGAGCGTGCTGATGGGCACCCTGCCCGAGGCCGAGTTGGTGCGCCACATGCGCCAGGCCGATGCGCTGGCGATCATGAAGACCGGGCGCAACCTGCCCCGCGTGCGCCGGGCGCTGGCGGCGGCCGGCCGGCTGGAGGATGCCTGGCTGGTGGAGCGGGGCACCATGCCCGGCCAGCGCGTGCTGCGCCTGGCCGAGGCAGACCCTGCCGATTGCCCCTATTTTGCCATCGTGCTGGTGCATGGGCAGGGGCGCCGGCCGCAGGCCGTGGCCGGCGCGGCGGTGCAGGAGCTGCCGGCATGAGCGGCTCTGTGGTGGTGGCCGGGCTGGGGCCGGGCGATGGCGCGCTGATCACGCCCGAGGTGACGACAGCGCTGGCCCGCGCCACCGATATCCTCGGCTATATCCCCTATGTGGCGCGCATTGCCCCCCGGCCGGGCCTGACCCTGCACCCCAGCGACAACCGCGAGGAGCTGGAGCGGGCCGCCCATGCGCTGGATCTGGCCGCCGCCGGGCGCCATGCGGTGATCGTCTCTTCGGGCGATCCGGGCGTGTTCGCCATGGCCTCTGCCCTGTTCGAGGCGCTGGAAGAGCGGCCCGCCTGCCACGATCTGCCGATCGCCATCCTGCCCGGCATCACCGCCATGCTGGCCGCTGCCGCTCGCGCCGGCGCGCCGCTGGGGCATGATTTCTGCGCCATCAACCTGTCGGACAACCTCAAGCCCTTCGCGCTGGTGGAACACCGGCTGCGCATGGCCGCGCGGGGCGATTTCGCCATGGCCTTCTACAACCCGCGCAGCCGCAGCCGCCCGCACCAGTTTGCCCGCGTGCTGGAGATCCTGCGCGAGGAGCTGGCGGGCGAGCGGCTGATCCTTTTTGCCCGCGCCGTGTGCACGGCCGAGGAGGAGATCCGCACCACCACCCTGGCAGAGGCCCGCCCCGAGATGGCCGACATGCGCACGCTGGTGCTGGTGGGCAATGCCGCCACGCGCCAGGTGGGCCGCTGGGTCTACACGCCAAGGTCGGCCGAATGAGCCAGCCAGCCCAGCACCGCGTTCACCTCGCCCAGCACCCGGCGGGGGGGCAGCTGCGGCCGCTCGACCAGCAGCACCGGCAGGCCCAGCGCACGGGCCGCCGCCAGCTTGGCCGAGGCCCCCGCGCCGCCGGCATTCTTGGCCACGACATGGGTGATCGCATGGCGGCGCAGCAGGGCGATATCGCCCTCCACGCCGAAGGGCCCGCGGTCGATCACCACCTCGGCATGGGGCAGCGGCAGGGGCGCTGCGGGCGGATCGACCAGCCGCAGCAGGTACACATGCTGCGGCGCTGCGGCAAACACGTCCAGCTGCTGCTTGCCGATGGCGAGGAACACCCGCGCCGGCGCTTGCGGCAGGGCGGCGCAGGCGGCGGCCATATCGGCCACCGGCTGCCAGCGATCGCCGGGG
>DASRYE010000236.1:0-4512 GCA_035653915.1 Novosphingobium sp.
CCTGCCTGCAGCGCGGCTATCGGTTGACAGATCGCTTGCATATCCACCTTTCCGGCGACACCAGAGGGACATGACAGAACCGACCGGAGAGAACCCCCTGACCGACAGCCCTGTGGCCGCGCCTTCCCCCGCCCGGCCCCGCCCGCCCGTGCATGGCGATCTGACGCAGGGGCCGATCCTGAAAACGCTGCTGCTGTTTTCCATCCCCACCCTCATCAGCAACCTGTTGCAAACGCTGAACGGCACGATCAACGCCATCTGGGTGGGCCGGCTGATCGGCAATTCGGCGCTGGCGGCCACGGCCAATGCCAACCTCGTGATGTTCCTGCTGTTTGCCGCGGTGTTCGGCTTTGGCATGGCCACCACGGTGCGGGTAGGCCATGCCTTTGGCGCGGGCGATGTGGTGGGCGCGCGGCGGGTAATCGGCACCGGCCTTGGCTTTTGCCTGATGGTGTCGGCGGTGGTGGGCATTGCCGGATCGCTGCTGGCGCGCCCGCTGCTGCATGCGCTGGCAACGCCGGCGGCCAGCCTGGAAGAGGCGCTGGCCTATCTGCGGGTGGTGTTCATCACCTTTCCGCTGGCCACGCTGTCGCTGGTGGTATCCATGGGGCTGCGCGGCGCGGGCGATGCCAAGACGCCGCTCTATGCGATGATCCTCACCGTGCTGGTGGATGCCGCGCTCAACCCGCTGCTGATCCGCGGGGCAGGGCCGGTGCCGGGGCTGGGCATTGCCGGCTCTGCCATGGCCACCGCCTTTGCCAATGCGCTGGGCTCTGCCTTCATGATCGCGCGCGCCTATGCCCGCGCCCTGCCGCTCAGGCTTGGCCGGGGGGAGCTGCGCTATCTGCTGCCCGCGCGCGAAGAGCTGGGCTTCGTGCTGGCCAAGGGCCTGCCGATGGGCGCGCAGATGCTGCTGATTTCCAGCGCGGGGCTGGTCATGGTGGGGCTGGTCAACCGCGAGGGGATGATGATGGCGGCGGCCTATGGCGCCTCGCTGCAGATCTGGAACTATCTGCAGATGCCCTCTTTCGCCATTTCCAGCGCGGTTTCAGCGATGGTGGCGCAGAATGTGGGGGCGGGCAACCATCTGCGCGTGGGCCGCATCACGCGGGCGGGCGTCTTCAGCAACATCGCCTTCACCACCGCCATGTCCAGCCTCATCGTGCTGGGTGCGCATCCGCTGCTGGTGCTGTTTCTGGGCTCTGGCAGCCCGGCGGTGCCGCTGGCCAGCCACATGCAGCTGATCGTCACCTGGTCCTTCGTGCTGGTGGGGGTGATGATGATCCTCACCGGCACCATGCGCGCCTATGGCTCGGTGATCGTGCCGCTGGTGGTGATGGGGGTGTCGATGTATCCGGCGCGGCTGGGTTTCTATTTCCTCGCCTATCCGCATATCGGGGCAGAGGCGCTGTGGTGGGCCTATCTGGCCGGATCGGTGGTGGCCGTGGGCTTAACGCTGGCCGCCTATGCCGGCGGGCGCTGGCGCGGCCACGGGAAAGAGGCCCAACCGGCCCGCTGACGGATTATTTCCCGTGGCTGCGCCAGCGCTGCACGGTGCGCGCCACCAGCGCCTGCTCGCCGCCGGGGGTGGCCCACAGGGCGCTGAAGGAGGGATCGTCGGAAGCCGGGCGGCGGTGGGCTTCCAGATCGTCGAAGGCCAGGCGTACCGGGATCGGCACACCCTCGCCGCACACGATCGCCTCGCGGTTGCGCAGCGCCGGGATCACATCGAGAAAGCCGCGCGCGCCTTCGGGCATGGCGGCTTTCACAAAGGCCTGGTCGCGCTCGTTGTTGAGGCGCATGGCCAGGATCGTGCCGCATTGCGAGAGCACCCCTTCGGCCAGATCCGACGGCCGCTGCGTGACCAGCCCCAGCGCCACGCCATATTTGCGCCCTTCCTTGGCGATGCGTGAAAGGATCCGGCCCACCGAGGACCCATCGGCATTGCGCTCGCTGGGCACATAGCGGTGGGCCTCCTCGCACACCAGAAGGATCGGCCGGGTGGCCTCGCTGCGCGACCAGATGGCAAAATCGAACACCAGCCGCGCCACCAGCGCCACCACCGTGGCCGTGATCTCCGATGGCACGCCCGAGACATCGATGATCGAGATCGGCCGCCCATCGGCCGGCATGCGGAACAGGCGGCTGATCGTCTCCACCATCGTATCGCCCACCAGCATGCCGGAGAACAGGAACTGATAGCGCGGATCGGCACGCAGTTCATCCAGCCTGGTCTTGATGCGCATGTAGGGGGCGGTGGTGGTGGCCTTGTCCAGCTTGCCCATCTCGTTCGAGAGGATCGTCGAGAGATCGGACAGGAGATAGGGGATCGGCGAATCGACGGTGATGCGCATCTGCTCGGCCAGCCGGTTGCGCGATCGGGCCAGGTGGAGGCATTTCGCCAGGATCTCGGCCTCCTGCTGGCGGGCATCCCCGCGCGAGGAGAGCAGGATCTCGCAATGCTCCTCGAAATTCATCAGCCAGTAGGGCAGCTGCAGGTTCGACACATCGAGGATCATGCCGGTATCGCGAAAGGCCGCGCCATATTCGCCATGCGGGTCCACCATCAGCACATGGCCATGGGGCGAGGCATCGCAGATGCGGTGGAGGATCAGCGCCAGCGCGGTGGATTTGCCGGTGCCGGTGGAGCCCAGCAGGGCAAAATGCTTCGACAGCAGCGGATCGACATAGAGGCTGGCGGCGATATCGCTGGTGGGGTGCACGCGGCCGATGGCGATAGTGGCGCGGCTGCCATCGCCGGCATAGGCAATGGCCAGATCGGCCGTCGTCACCGGCACCACCGGCGCGCCGGGCAGCGGATAATGGGTAACGCCGCGGCGGAAGGCATGGAGCGCGCCGGTGGCAGGATCGCCCTCGCCCTCGCCCATGAAATCGATCGCGGCGCGGATCTCGCCGGCCGGCCCCCGGCGCAGATCGCGCAAGGTGGCCAGCAGCCAGCGCCCGCCAGACCACACTTTCAGCGGGCAGCCCACCTGCCCCGCCAGCGCCACGGCCGGATCGGCATCTCCGGCAAAATGCGCTTGCGCTGCCGGATCGACAGCGATGAGGCTGCCGCTGCCCGACACTTCCAGCACCTCGCCCAGCCGCACGCGCGCGCCATTGCCGGCCGCAGGGTTCAAAGGCTCCATCACCGTCATGCGCGCGATCCTTGTCGCCGGCGCGAAGGCCCGGCCCATCATCGGCCAGCAGATAGGCAGGGCTGGTTAATTTTGCGCAAAAATGCGCAGCTCATCCCCGCACGAACAGGCGCCCGGCCACCCAGCCCATCGCCACCGACACCGCCACCGCCAGCAGGCCATAGAGCAGCCCGTCGTGCCGGGCATGATCGGCCACGGCCTTTTCAAAGCCGATCTTCTTCACCTCCACATGGGCCAGCGCCGAGGCCACCACCCGGCCCTTGCGGATGGCGAAGGTCTCGGCGGTGTAGGTGCCGGTCTGCACGCTGGAGGGCAGCTGGATGCGCGCCTTGTAAAGCACCTGCCCGGTGATCTCCACCGCATGCTCGTCCTGCCGGTAGAGCCCCTTGCGGCCCATCTGCTCCACCAGGCCGGCGGCGAAATGGTTCTGCCGCGCCTCGTCCACCGCCTCGGCCGGCGACAGCTGCAGCGAGCCCAGCCCCAGCTCGTAGATCGCCGCGGTGCGTTCATCCACAATATCGCGCAAGGGCCGCGAGGAGGCCACCGCATAGAAGCTGGGCACCGACCTGAGGGTGATACTGTCGGCATTGACCCAGATGCCGGCCATCTTGCGCTTCTCGCGCAGCACCATCGGCCGGGCCGGGCCTTCCAGCACCACCACCACGTCATAGTCGCGCGCGGCGCGGGCCCCCTCGGGCGTGAGGATGGCGCCAAACAGCAGCAGTTCGGTGCCGGTGAAGCCCTGGCGCACCTGCACCTCGCCCTGCGACACATCGGGCACCAGCAGCGGCTCGCCCGCGCCCATCAGCGCAAAGCCCGCAATGGCAGCCAGCGCCGCGCGTTTCACAGCGGGCTCACCGTGAAGATCTCGTCGGGGTGATAGGTGAGGCCCAGCGCCATGCGCGCGCCCACCGCCAGCACGATCAGCGCCAGGATCAGCCGGAGGCGCGCCGGGCTTGCCTTCATGGCAAACAGCGTGCCCAGCTGCGCCCCCGAAACCGAGCCGAACAGCAGCAGCACCGCCAGCACGATATCCACCGCATGGGTGGTCAAGGCATGCATCATGGTGGTGGCCATGGTGACGAAGAGGATCTGGAACAGGCTGGTGCCCACCACCACATTGGCCCCCATGCCCAGAATATACAGCATGGCCGGCACCAGCACGAAGCCGCCGCCAATGCCCATCAGCATCGTCAGTATGCCGGTGACAAGGCCCAGCAGCAGCGGCGCCAGCGGCGAGATATAGAGGCCCGAGCGATAGAAGCGCCAGCGCCACGGCAGCGCGGCCACCAGCGGGTGGTGCCGGCGGCGGGCCACGGGCCGCGTCTCGCCGCGGCGGGTGGCGGCGAGGGTC
>DASRYE010000237.1:0-9865 GCA_035653915.1 Novosphingobium sp.
TGCAGGATCGCCCCGCCAGTACAGCTCATGCGGATGCCATCGGTCAGGTCGATCGCGGTGATGGCGCCGGCGATGGCAGCAAAATGCCGGTTCAGCCGCTCCAGCCGCGCCGCTTCATCGCCTTCCAGCAGGGCGGCGAACAGGGCCTCGCTGCGGGCGGTGGCAAAGTTCTGGATGCGGTCGGAATGGGTGACGCGTGGCGGCAGATCGGCCTGCGCGGCGCTGAGGCTGCCCGCGCCCGCCGCCACCAGCGCGGCAACGATCGGCAGCACCGCATCGCGCGTGGGCAGCGCCGGCAGGATCTTGCCGCCGCGCTCTGCAGGGCTGGCCAGCAGGAAACCGCCATTGGCTTCATAGCCGCAGACGCCCGCCTGCCCTTCGGCCAGCAGGGCGTTCATCACATCGATCACGAAGGGCGAGCCGATGCGCGTGCGCCGCGTGGTGGCAAAGGCGCCCGAACGTTCCAGCACCGTGTTGCTGGACACCGGCGTCACCACCGCCGCTGCCCCCAGCGCGCGGGCGCACAGCACGCCCAGCACATCGCCGCGCAGCCATTCGCCGGTTTCGTCGGCCAGCAGCGGCCGGTCCGAATCGCCATCGGTGGAGGCAATCGCATCCAGCCCGTGTTCGGCCGACCAGCCGCGTGCCAGCACCACATCCTCGGGGCGAATGGCCTCGGTATCGACCGGGATGAACTGCGCAGAGCGGCCCAGCGCCACCGTTTCGGCGCCCAGTTCCGTCAGGATGCGCAGCAGCACATCGCGCCCCACGGCGGAATGCTGATACACCCCCACTCGCTTGCCGGCCAGCGCCCCGGTTCCGAAAAACCCCGTATAACGGGCCACATAGGCCTCGGTGGCATCGGTGACGGCAGGTAGGGGCAAGGGCTTAGCCAGCATGCCTGCGCCATCGAACAGGGCATCATCGGCGGCCAATTCCTGCCGCTTCATGCCGGCCTCATCGCTTTTCAGCACTTCGCCATGGGGGCGGTAGAACTTGATGCCGTTGCGATCGTCGGGGATGTGGCTGCCGGTGACCATTAGCGAGGGGATCGCCCGGCCAAAGGCAAACAGCGCCAGCGCCGGCGTGGGGATGAAGCCGCAGAACACCGGCTCGCCGCCCGAGTCGCGCACGCCTTGCGCGCAGGCCGCCAGGATGCGCGGCGTGGAGGGGCGCAGATCGCCCGCCAGCGCCACTTGCATGCCCGCAGAGAACTCTCCGATTTCAGCAAGATAGGCAAGGAAGCCGCAGGTGTAGGCGTAGCAGACGAAATCGGTCATGGCGACAACCTCGCCCCGCGCGCCGCTGGTGCCGAACTGCACGCCCGAGTTTTGCATCACGCTTTCCACGGTGAGAATCTCGCTCATCGCATCGCTGTTCATCGCGCATTTCCTGTGTTGTCGGCGCCCGGCCATTCCAGACCACGTGATTCTCCGCAGCCTGCTTTTGTTTCTTAAGCAGCACAATGGATTGGGCAGCAAGAGCCTGTGTGAACGGCCTGCCGCTTTCCAGGTGTTGTCAGGCAACAAGATATCGTCTGTGGGAAGTCTCTCAATTGACATGCGCGCAATGTATTTTACGAAGATGTTCGGTTAAATAAAATTCACATCATCTATGCAAAATCACATAATCCTGTGTAAATCATTTATAAATCATGACTTACGGTGGTTAACTTTAAAATGTGGTAATAATTTTAGGGCGGCAATGAGAAATCGTCTTCGTAATCCAGTTCGAGGATGAAGAAGATGACGTCTTACCTGAATGCCCTGGGCGTGAACCTCTACACTTCGGCCACGAAGGTGAATTCCTTCTGGGGCGCTGCGCTTGGCCAGACTTTGACCGGCACCTCGGGGGCAGATGGCCTGCGGGGTAATGGCATTGGCGATGTGCTGGTGGGGGGCGCCGGCGACGACACCTACTACATCTACTCCACCCTCGATCAGGTGGTGGAGCAGCCAAACGGGGGAACGGATACGGTGGTTTCGGGCGCGCCATCCTATATCTTGCCGGCCAATGTCGAGAACCTCACCATGACCTCGACGGAATGGTATGGTTCGGGCAACGGGCTCGACAATATCATCACCTCGCAGGCCCCCTATCAGCAGATGGAAGGCGGCGGCGGCAATGATGTCTTCATCGGCTCCACCTACACCACCTTCATCATCGATGCCGGCAAGGGCAGCGATCGCATCTACAACTGGTCGTCCACCGACACGATCCGCCTCAATGGCTATGGCATCACTAGCTTCGCACAGGTGCAAAGCATCGCCACCCAGGTTGGCAGCGATGTGGTGCTGCGCTTTGCCAATGGCGATATCCTCGACCTGACCGGCGTTACGCTGGGCCAGTTGACCGCCGCCAATTTCGAGCTGGGCCTCAGCACCAGCGGCATGAAGCTAGCCTTCGATGGCGAGTTCAACAGCCTCAGCCTGTATAACGCGGCCACTGGCACCGGCATCTGGCGCGACGAATATGGCTATGGCGGCGCCGGCACGATCTCCAGCCGCACCCTGCCCGGCGAGGCCGAAATCTACATGGATCCCAGCTTTGCCGGCACCGGCACCTCGGCGCTGGGCATCAACCCCTTCTCGGTGAACAACGGCATCCTGTCGATCACCGCAGCGCCCGTCACCGCGGCAGCGGCGCCCTATCTGGCCGGCCACACCTATACCTCGGGCCTGCTCACCACCAAATATTCCTTCTCGATGGAATATGGCTATTTCCAGGCGACGGTGAAGATGCCCTCGGGCGCGGGCTTCTGGCCGGCCTTCTGGCTGCTGCCCAGCAACGGCAGCTGGCCGCCCGAACTCGACGTGTTCGAGATGCTGGGCAAGGACCCCACCACCGTCTACATGACCAGCCACTACACCACCGCCACCAGCAGCAACGCCCAGACGCAAAGCCTGGCCTATGTCGATACCACCCAGTGGCACACCTATGGCGTGGATTGGGAAGCAACGACGCTGACCTTCTATATCGATGGCGTGGCCGTGGCGCAGATGGCCACCCCATCAGACATGAACACGCCGATGTACATGCTGCTGAACCTGGCCGTGGGCGGCACCAACAGCTGGGGCGGCGGCGCCAATGCCAGCACCGGCACTGGCGTGATGCAGGTGTCGAGCGTGAAGGCCTATGCCACGGCCGGCACGGTGCAGGAAACGGTGAACGGGGTGACCACCTATTTCACCAACGGCAATGCCACCAGCACCGCCACCACCCTCACCAGCGGCACCAATGGCGCGCCGCCCGTGGCCAATGCCGACAGCTTCGCCACGAAGGAATGCGCAGCCCTCACCGTGTCGGCCGCCAATGGCGTGCTGGCCAACGACACCTCTTCCACCAACCTGGCCCTTTCCGCGGTGCTGGATACCACCACCCTGCATGGCAAGCTGGTGCTCAACGCCGATGGCTCCTTCAGCTATACGCCGACGGCCGGCTATGTCGGCGCCGACAGCTTCACCTATCAGGCCGAGGATTCGAAGGGCAATTTCAGCTCTGCCACAACGGTGAGCCTGAACGTGACCCAGGTGACGCCCACCGCCAATGCCGACAGTTTCGCCGGCAAGGAAGGCACAGCGCTCAGCGTGTCGGCCGCCAATGGCGTGCTGGCCAACGACACCGGCGCCAGCGGCCTTGCGCTTTCGGCGGTGCTGGGCACCACCACCCAGCATGGCGCGCTGGCGCTGAATGCCGATGGCTCCTTCACCTATACGCCCAACGCCGGCTATTCGGGCACCGACAGCTTCACCTATCAGGCCAAGGATAGCACAGGCGCGCTCAGCAGCGCGGCCACCGTCACGCTGAATGTAGCGCAGGTGCTGCCCAGCGCCACCAGCTACACCGGCTATACCACCGCCTATGAGGCCCCGCTGACGATCGCTGCCACCACTCTGCTGGCCGGCGCCAGCGATGCCGCCGGCTATCCGCTGAGCGTGACGGGCGTGAGCAATGCGGTGGGCGGCACGGTGTCCTTCAGCAACGGGCTGATCACTTTCACGCCGGCCAGCTGGTATAGCGGGGCGGCCTCCTTCAGCTACACCGTTGCCGATGCCTATGGCGACACCGCCACCGCCAGCGTCAACCTCTCTGTGGGCGCCGAAGTGAAGCCGTCCTCGCTCTACATCTATGGCGGCACCGCCAATCAGACGATCGACAAGCACCTGTCGAGCTTTGGCTGGATGATCAACGCGGGCTCGGGCAACGACATCATCCTGGGCGGCGCCGGCAGCAATTCGCTGAACGCGGGCACCGGCAACACCACGCTGATCGGCGGCGCCAGCGCCGACCTGCTGCAGGCCGGCACCGGCGTGGACGTGCTGACCGGCGGCGGCGGGGCCGACACCTTCCTGTTTGCCGCCGGCACGCTGCACAAGCTGGGCAGCGCCGGCGGGATCGACAGCATCACCGATTTCATCAGCGGCGGCGTGGCCAGCGTGCATGACGTGATCAAATTCTCCGGCTTTGGCGCCGGCGCCAGCCTCAGCTACACCTCCACCAACACCGATGGTTCCTTCAACTATCACGTCACGGCCGGCAGCTATTCGGGCGATCTCATCATCCAGAGCGGCGGGCACAAGCTGGTCGCGGCGGATTACCTGTTCATGTAATGGGGAGGGCCGGGGCAGACGGGGCCCCGGCCCGTTTCCGGATCAATCCGAAACCGATGCGAGCATGGGTTCCGGCAAACCCCCGCTTCACGATACGACTGACGGCAAAGAGGCGCAAAGAGGGGTCGCCATGCAGCTTGTCCATTATCTCAGCACCACGCCCAATTTCGGCGACGATCTCAACCGCGACATCTGGCCCGCCCTGGCGCCCGGCCTGTTCGCCGATGCTGGCGACGGGCGGGGCTTTGTCGGCATCGGCACGATCATCGGCATGCCCGATGTGCCGGATATGCGGCTGGAGGTGTTCTCTTCCGGCGCCGGCTATGATGCGCTGGCGGCCTGGCGGGGGCGCGATGTGGTCTATCATTGCGTGCGCGGGCCGGTCAGCGCGCGGCTGTGCGGGCTCGATCCGGCGCTGGCGCTGACAGATGGCGCCATTCTCGCGCCGCTGGTGCCCGGCCTGCCGGATGCGGCGGGCGGCGGGGCCAGCGGCGGCGGCGGCATCGCCGTGGTGCCCCATTTCCAGACCCTGGCCGGCGGCGGCTGGGCAGAGGCGTGCGCGGCCGCCGGCATGCGGCTGGTCGATCCGCGGCAGAACCCGCATGCGGTGATCTCGGCGCTGGCCGGGGCCGATCTGGTGCTCACCGAATCCCTTCACGGGGCGATCCTGGCCGACAGTTATGGCGTGCCCTGGCGCGCCTTTGCCACCTCGCGCAATTTCGGCCTCGCCAAATGGATCGACTGGACCGCCTCTGTCGGCCTGCCGATGGAGCTGACCGCCCTGCCCCCGCCCACGGCCGAACCCTGGCTGCGCTTTGGCAAGCGGGCGGAACCCTTCGGTCTGGCCCAGAGCTATGGGCTGGAAGATGCGGAGAGGGAATTTGCCGGCCGGGTGGCGCCGGCCATCGCCAGCGGCAGCTCCGGGCTGAAAGGCGCGGCCAAATGGCTGGCCCATTCCGCCCTGCGCGCGGCGCCCCCCTTGCAGGCGGCGCTGGGGCTGGGCGTGGGCCGCACGGCCACCGCGCTGGCCGATCTGGCGCGGCAGGGCCCGATGCTCAGTGCCTCCAGCCTGCGCCGCGAATTGACCGCCAGAATGGCCGAGCGCCTGGCGCAGGTGGAGCGCAGCTGCCTGATCCCGGCCTGATGCGGCGGCGGCGGCCTGCTGCCGGGGCCGCCGTCAGCCCATGCGGCGCCATAGCAGGCGCAGGCCCACCAGGCCGCCGGCCAGCCCGCCCGCCGCCAGCACCAGCAGGCCGCGCAACGTGTCCGGCATGGCCCATGCCAGCAGCGCGCCCTGCGCTGCCCATGCCGCCAGCGCGCAAGCCAGCGCACTCACCCCCACTGGCACGGCGAAATGGCTCCACAACAGACCCATCGCATGCCGGCGCATTTCACCCAGCGCGGCAAACTGCAGCAGGCACTGGCCCATGTTGCGCAACAAAACGCCATAGGCCGTGGCCTCCAGCCCGAACGGGGCCAAAGCGAGGATCACCGCCAGATTGCTGCTCGCGGCAAACAGGCTGAGCGCCAGCATCCGGCCATTGCGCCCGGTAACCGTCAACATCGCGCCGGCCACACTGCCCAGCGCCCGCATCCCGCCAGACAGGGCCAGCAGCGCCGCCACCAGCGCCGCAGATTGCCACTGCCGGCCGAAGATCAGCCCCACCGCCTGGGCATGCAGCACCGTAAAGCCGGCCACCGGCACCCCGCACAGCAGCGCCGCGCTGGCGATGCCGGGCGCCAGCGCGCGCCGCCGGTCGGCCAGATCGCCGGTGGCGAAGGCGCGTTGCCACAGGATCTGCGCGCAGGAACCGGCGATCGTGATCGACACCACTTCCAGCCGCTTGCCCAGATTATAGTCGCCCACCAGCGCCGGCGCGAACACCCGGCCCACCACCAGCTGATCGAGATAGCTGTTGGCCGCGCCCGCCAACCGCACGCCAGAGGCCCTGATGCCCTGCGCCATCATCGGCCGCGCATCGCTGGCACGCAGGGCGGGCCAGCGCCAGCTATCCGTGCGCCACACCGTGGCCCCGAAAGACACCGCCGCCTGCAGCAGATAGAACAGCGCCAGCCCCAGTTCCGGCGTGGCCACCAGCCCCACGGCAAAGCCGCCCACGCCGCCCGCCAGCCCGGCAATCAGGCTGCGCGAGCCAAGCCTGCGCACTTCCTTGCGGCGCACCAGCATGGCCTGCGGCTGCATCAGCGCATAATCGAGCAGCAGCTTGCCGCACAGCAGATAGGTGGGCCAGGGCATCACCATGCCCAGCAGCGGATCGGCCAGCGCCAGGCAGCCCGCATAGGCCAGCGCCAGCAAGGCCGCGCCGCCCAGCAGCCAGCTGTTGGCGCCGCGATGGGCAGTGGTATCGCTCTCCTCCCGCGTGACGAGAATGTCGTAAAGCCCCATCGGGCCCAGCGCCTTCAACAGTTCCAGCGCGGCCAGTGCCACGGCGAAACGGGCGAATTGGGCCGGTGTCATCAACCGGGCGAAAGCGGCAAAGACGACAAACGGCACGACCACCCCGGCCAGCCCGTTCAACGCCGACCACAAGACGCCCGATCGCCCGCTTGGCCCGCGCGCCGCATGAGCGGGCGCGGCATCGGCGGGGGCGGCGGGGGCGATCGCCTGCATCTGGTTCATGCCGGCACCGCCTGCGCCCGGTTGCGGGCAGCCTGATCCTGCGCCTGCAACAGATGGCGCGCGGCCGCGTCTGCCTCTGGCGCGGGGCGATGGCCGGCGGCCAGGCCGCAACGCTTGGCCACAGCTTCCACACAGCTGCGCCCCAGCAACTGCCAGGCGTGCCAGTTCCCCCCCAGCGCCGCCAGCGCTGCCGCCCCATCCCGGCGCTTCAGCGCGGCCACGGCCCGGGCATGGCCGGCCGCCGCATGCAAACTGGCCCGGCGCGCCCGCGCGGCAGCGGCGATATCTCCCGTCTCGGGCAAGGCATAGGCAGCTTCGGCAGCGATCAGCGTCTCGATATCCGCCAGCGGCAGGCGCGCGGAGGTGGAGCCGGCATGCTGGCGATAGAAATAGCTGGCCCGGGGGGTGAAGCACAGCTGCCCGCCGGCCAGCATTGCCCGCAGCAGCAGGTCGAAATCCTCCCCGATGCGCAGGCCGCTGGCATAGCGCAGCGCGTGCCGGCGCAGGAAATCCATATCGAACAGCGGCTTCAGATAGCCCAGATTGGGCCCGGCGCCGAACAGGCAATTGGCACGCAGGAAGGTGGCCAGATCAATCTCACGCTCTGCCTGCCAGCCCTGGCCGCTGGCGAAAAGCCACGCCCCGGCCTCGCTCCCGCCTTCGCGAAAGCTGACCATATTGGCGGCCACCATCGGCGCCCCGCTGCTTTCTGCCAGAGCCAGCAGGCCCGCCACATGATCGGGCGCCAGCAGATCGTCACTGTCAAGGATCAGCGCCCGGCGCCCCCTTGCCGCATCAAGGCTGGCATTGCGCACCGCGGCCAGCCCCGCCCCCGGGCCTGCCAGCACGCGCACCCGCGCATCGGCCGCGGCATGGCTTTCGGCAATGGCGCGCGTCTCATCCTCAGAGCCATCGTCCACCACGATAATCTCGATATCGGCCACGCTTTGCGCCCGTGCGGAAGCGATCGCCGCGCCAATGAAGGGCCCCGTGTTGCGCGCCACCATCAACACCGACACCTGCGGCCCGTTCAAGAGGGGTGCCTGGGCCACAATTGCTCCTCCAGAAAGCCGAAAGACCAGCCCAGATGCATCAGCATCGCCGCCAGCCCGGCACACAACACGCAAGATGAACGCTGCCGCCACGCCAGCGCGCCGCCATAAGCCAGGCACAGGCCCGCCCAGGCCAGCGCCGGCACGGCCAGCCACAGCGCCCGCCTGTCCACCCCGGCGGCCAGCAGGCCCAGCAGCGCCAGGCACACCAGCGGCGCCACCGCCAGCGGCACGATCTGCCGCAGCGCCAGGCGCAGCCGGTGGCGCCGGCGATTGCGCGCCCGGCCCCGGCCATAATTGCGATATTGCGCCAGCAGCGGCGCGGGCGCCCGGCGGGGGAAATAGGTCAACGCCAGAGACGGTTCCAGCCAGAGGCGCCCGCCCGCCTGGGCCAGGCGCACATCCAGCTCGGCATCCTCATTATGTGAAAAACTTTCGTCATACCCGCCCACGGCGAGGAACAGCGCCATGTCGAACAGCGCATGGTGGCCATGATCCACCCAGCGGCCCTGCCCCAGGTTGCGATGCGGCGATCCGCCATTGCCCAGCCGCGAATTCTGCGCCGCCGCCACGGCTGACTGGAAGCAGGTGATCCCCGCCGTCACCATCGGCACGACGACCGAGGTTGCCCCCACCTGTTCCGCCGCGGCCACCAACCCGGCCACATAGCCCGCCGGATAAGCGCAATGGGCATCCACCCGCACCAGCCAGCGGCCGCCGCCGCCATGGCGCCGCGCCGCCAGATTGACGCCCGCCGCTTGCAGCCGGCGCGGATTGTCCATCAACACCAGCTGCGGATGGGTGCGCGCCAGATCGGCGACGATGGCGCGGCTGCCATCGGTGCTGCCGCCATCGGCCACCACCACCAGCGCCTCCGGGTTTTCCGCCAGCAGGGCGGGCAGCAGCTGGGGCAGATGCCGCTCCTCGTTCAGGCAGGGCACAACGATCAGCACGCTCATGCCGCCACCTCCAGCCGGGCGGGTGTGGTGGCAGCGGCGGCCGCACCGCAAATGGCGCTGGCGATCGCCGCGCGTTCTGCCGCCGTCTGCCAGATGGCCTCGTCGGGTATGGCGTCCACCTCGGCGCGCAGGCGGGCCAGCCCTGCGGCATCCAGCGCCTGCAGGCGAGCGGGCAGGTCCGCTGCCGGCGCCCCCAGCAGCAGGCCGGCGCCATGGCGATGCAGCCAGCTGCCGGTGGCCACATCGCCCAGCGCCAGCGGCACCGCGCCATGGGCCAGCCCTTCATACAGGCGGTTGGGCAGCAGCCAGGCGGAATTCAGCCCTTCCTCGAAATAGTCGATCGCCCAGACGAAATGGATCTGCCCATAAAGGCGCGGCAGATCCGCCTTCGTGTAGGGCCCCAGATAGCGCAGCCCCGGCATGGCGGCCACTTGCGCGGCAAAATCGGGAAAGACCGCGGCTGAGGGAATGCCGGCAATCACCACCTCGATCCGCCCGCCGCTGCCAGCGGCCAGGCGCCCCAGCATCTCCAGCGTGCGCTGGCAGCGCAGCATGCCGAACCAGCCGATCACCCAGGGCCTGCCCCCGGCGGGCGCCGGCGGG
>DASRYE010000238.1:0-7439 GCA_035653915.1 Novosphingobium sp.
TGGAAACCGGCCAGCAGCGCCGCGCGCCCGCGCCCGCCGGCCCGCTGGCCGAAGAGGCCCGGGCAAAGGCGCGCGCGGTGGCCTATCGCGCGGGGGTGAAGCACATCAGCGTGCCGGAACTGGAGCTGCTGCAGGCAGACCCCGCCCGCACGCTCTACCGCTATGATGTGCGCCTGCCCGAGGAATATGCGCAAGGCCATCTGCCCGGCTTTCGCAATGCCCAGGGCGGGCAGCTCGTGCAGGAAACCGATCATTTCGCGCCGGTGCGCGGCGCCCGCATCGTGCTGTTCGACCCGCTGGGCGCGCGGGCCGACATGACCGCCAGCTGGCTGGCCCAGCTGGGCTGGGAAACCTATGTGCTGGCCGCCGATCCGCAGCCCGCCGCATGGACAGGCGCTACCGAGGAAGCCCCGCCGCCCCGCGGGCCCGAGGGCCGCTATCGGCGCCCCTATGAGGGGACCGATCAGGCTCATGCCGCCATGCAGGCCTATCTCGATTGGGAATATGGCCTGGTTGCCCAGCTGGAACGCGATGGCACCCACGGCTTTTTCGTCATCTGAACGCCGGTGAACCGCGAATCGCCCTGCCGTCTTGATCGGGAAACCGCGCCCGATTTCGATCGAATTTTACATAAGCAGCTTTATTTAAAACACAAATGCTTATTCTGCCGGACGCTTGCGGCGCCTGGCAAAAAAAGGCATCTGGCGGCAGGGATAACGCGCGTTAAGGATTGCGGGGCGGCATGAGCGGGCGATGGCGGTAATCGCGGTCTACAGCCCGAAGGGCGGGGTCGGCAAGACGACCATCTCGGTCGATCTGGCCTGGCGCTGTGCGGCCATTGGCGGCCTGCGCACGCTGTTGTGGGATCTTGATCCGCAGGGCGGTTCCGGCTTTCTCCTGGGGGCAGAGCAGGGCCGGCGGCAGGCGGCCGCCTCGGTGTTCCAGCGCGAGGGGCGGCCCGAGCGGCTGGCGATGCCCACGGCCTATCCCGGCCTTTCCCTGCTGGGCGCGGACGACAGTTTGCGCAGCCTGCCGCTGCATCTGGCGCGGCTGGGCCAGCGCCGGCGCCTGGCCACGCTGACGCGCACGCTGGGCGGCGCTTTTGAGCGGATCGTGCTGGATTGCCCGCCGATGCAGAATGAGGTGAGCGAGCAGATCCTGCATGCCGCCGATGTGGTGATCGTGCCGCTGCCGGTCTCGCCGCTGGCTGCGCGCGGGCTGGATCTGCTGCGGGCAGACATGGCCCGCCACCATGGCAGCCATCCGCCGATCCTGCCGGTGCTCTCGATGTATGATCCGCGCCGCCAGTCGCACCGTGCCGCGCGTGAGGGGCACATGGCCCATTTCCCGGTGGTGCCGATGGCCAGCCAGATCGAGCAGGTGGCCTTTCAGCGCGCGCCGATCGGCACTTTTGCGCCGCATTGCCCGCCGGCCCGCGCGCTGGACAGGCTGTGGCGGGCGATTGAGGCCAAGCTGGCAGCCACTGGCACGGCCGGGGCATTGCCCGCCGCAGCGCCGCCGCCGGTGGCCGCCCGGGCCTGACCGCCCCAAAAGCGCGCAGGCCGGCGGCAGGCCGCAGCCCGCCACCGGCCCGCAAACCTCAAGGCCTCAGAGGCTTTCGAGCACGTGCTCGGCGCTCGACACCTTGAACTCGCCCGGCGCTTCGACGAAGACCTGCTCCACCACGCCATCATTCACCACCAGCGCGAAACGCTGGCCGCGCTTGCCCAGGCCAAAGCCCGAACCGTCCATGGTCAGGCCCAGCGCCTCGGCGAAATCGCCATTGCCATCGGCCAGCATGGTGATGTCGGTGCTGCCCTTCTGCGCGCCCCAGATGCCCATCACGAAGGGATCGTTGACGGCGGTGCAGACGATCTCGTCGATGCCCTTGGCCTTGAGATCGGCGGCCTTTTCGACAAAGCCCGGCAGGTGCTTGGCCGAGCAGGTGGGGGTGAAGGCGCCCGGCACCGAGAACAGCGCCACCTTCTTGCCCTTGAAATATTCAGCGGTCTGCACCGGTTCGCGGGCGTCTTCGCTCGACTTTACCAGCTTCACATCCGGCAGGCTCTGGCCAACGGCGATGGTCATGTCTTTCTCCTCAGGGATCTTTGGCGACCAGCAGCGCATCGGGCGCGCCTGTCGCCTCGCCACATATAGGGCGCGGGGGCGCGGGGGCAAGGTGGCGGGGCACTGTAACGTGGCAGGTAACACGGCTTAATTTCGCTTAACCGCAAAGGTTCAACCGGCGGCAAGCCGGATCGGCGAACATGGCCGGCCCGGCAGGCGATGGATCGCCGCCGGGCCGGGAGGAGCATATGACGGGATGGACGAAATGGGCCGGCGCCTTGCCGGCAGCCGCGCTGCTGCTGGCGCCGGTGGGGGCAGGGGCGGCAGGTTCTGCCAGCAATGCCGAGAAATTGCGCCGGCTGGATATCATGCTGATGGTGACGGCGCTGCGCTGCCGCAGCGGCACCGATGATTTCCAGACCGATTTCCAGGCCTTCGAGGGCCATCATCTGGCCGAGCTGAACCAGGCCGCGCATCAGCTGAGGGACGAGCTGGCCGCGCGCGAGGGGGCGGTCGCGGCCGATCGCGCGCTCGACAGGCTCAGCGTGGTGGTGGCCAACCAGTATGGCGGCGGCCACCCCTGGCTGGGCTGCCACGAGCTGAAGGGGCTGGCCCATGAGCTGGCCCGCGAGGATGGCGTGGCGCCGCTGCTGGATGCGGCCGATGCCACGCTGAAGGGCGATGCGCCGGTGCTGGCCGCTTTGCCCTGATTGCGCGGCGTTGCCCTGACAGGATGCCTCCGCAGTGGGATATAAAGACTTCTTTATATTTGCATGCGGGCGGCAAGGCGGCTAAAGGCGGCAGGGTATGGCGCGCATGGTGGCAGGCTCTTCGGGGTGGCCGCCCTGTGCGCCGCTTGCCCAGGAGTATGATCCCCGTGTCCACCGCCGACCTTACCAAGGATTATGTGATCGCCGACATTGGCCTGGCCGATTATGGCCGCGCCGAGATCGCCATCGCCGAAACCGAGATGCCGGGCCTGATGGCCCTGCGCGCCGAATTCGGCGAGACGAAGCCGCTGAAGGGCGCGCGCATCACCGGCAGCCTGCACATGACCATCCAGACCGCCGTGCTGATCGAGACGCTGGTGGCGCTGGGCGCCGAAGTGCGCTGGGCCACCTGCAACATCTTCTCCACGCAGGATCATGCCGCCGCCGCCATCGCCGCGCAGGGCATCCCCGTCTTCGCCATCAAGGGCGAGAGCCTGGCCGACTACTGGGATTATGTCGGCCGCATCTTCGATTGGGGGGATAACCACACCGCCAACCTCATCCTCGATGATGGCGGCGATGCCACCATGTTTGCCCTGTGGGGCGCGCGGGTGGAAGCGGGCGAGGACCTGTTCGAGCCCTCGAACGCCGAGGAAATCGAGTTCTGCCGCGCGCTCAAGGCCTTCCTGAAGGCCAAGCCGGGCTATCTGTCGCGCTCGGTCAACGCCATTCGCGGCGTGTCGGAAGAGACGACGACGGGCGTGCACCGCCTTTATCACATCGCCAAGGATGGCAAGCTGCCTTTCCCGGCGATCAATGTGAACGATTCGGTCACCAAGTCGAAGTTCGACAACCTCTATGGCTGCAAGGAATCGCTGGTCGATGCCATCCGCCGCGCGACCGACGTGATGCTGGCCGGCAAGGTGGCTTGCGTTGCCGGTTTCGGCGATGTCGGCAAGGGCTCGGCCGCTTCGCTGCGCAATGGCGGCGCGCGCGTGCTGGTCACCGAGATCGATCCGATCTGCGCGCTGCAGGCGGCGATGGAAGGCTATGAAGTGGTGACGATGGAAGAGGCGACCAAGCGCGCCGACATCTTCGTGACCTGCACCGGCAATGAGGACGTGATCACCGCCGAGCACATGGCGGCGATGAAGCCGATGGCGATCGTGTGCAACATCGGCCACTTCGACAGCGAGATCCAGATCTCGGCCCTGTCGAACTATCACTGGACCGAAGTGAAGCCGGGCACCGATCTTGTCACCTTCCCCGATGGCAAGCAGATCATCGTGCTGGCCAAGGGCCGGCTGGTGAACCTGGGCTGCGCCACTGGCCACCCCAGCTTCGTGATGTCGGCCAGCTTCACCAACCAGGTGCTGGCGCAGATCGAGCTGTACACCAAGGCGGCCGAATATGAGAACCGCGTCTATGTGCTGCCCAAGCATCTGGACGAGAAAGTGGCCGCGCTGCACCTGGCCAAGCTGGGCGTGCAGCTGACCCGGCTTTCGGACAAGCAGGCCAAGTATATCGGCGTGCCGCAGGCCGGCCCGTTCAAGGCGGACCATTACCGCTACTGATCGGCCGGTTTCCGGCAGCATGGCGGGGGGCGGGCGATGGCCTGCCCCCCGTTTGCGTTTGCGGGGGGGCGACAGGCCGCCCCCCGTTTGCGCTGGGGCGCAGGCGGAATGCGGTGACAGGTGGCGCCCGGGGTGTTGTCAATCCGCCCGCGCTTGCCTAGCCAAGGATGATGACGATGAACCATGCCGCGCTGGTGTTGCTGGGGCTGGCGCTGGCCGGCTGGATGCTGGTGGCAGGCCGGCTGTGGCTGGCCGGGCGCCAGGCGCTGGCCCGGGCGCAAGGGATGCAGGGCATGCTGGCCCGGCTGGCCCGCATGGTGGAGGAAAACCCCGCGCAATTGCTGGTGGTGCATGCCGATGGCCGGCTGGAAGGCTCTGCCCGGCTGGCTGGCTGGCTGGGGCTGGAGCAGTTGCCCCCCCTGCTGGAGCGGCTGGATAACACGCCGGGCCAGGGGCTGGCGCCGGCCCAGCTGGCCAGCCTGCGCGAGGCGATGGGCGCCAGCCAGCGCTCCTCGCGCCCCTTCCGCCTGACGCTGACGCCGCCGGGCGGCCAGCGCACGCTGGTGCTGCGCGGCAGCCAGGCCGATCCGCAGGTGGCGCCGGCCGGCGCGATGCAGATCTGGGTGTTCGACAATAGCGAGAGCGCCCAGGCGCTGGCCCGGCTGCAAGTGGATGCCGCCCGCGCGCGCGGCGATTTCTCGGCGCTGGTGGGGCTGATCGAGGCCGCGCCCATGCCGATGTGGTTTCGCGGGCAGGATGGCGCGCTGCGGCTGGTGAATTCGGCCTATGTGGCGGCGGTGGGCGGCGAGAGCGCGGCGCAGGTGGTGACAGATGGCGTGGAGCTGGTGGAGCCGATCGACGGGCAGACGCCGGCGCAGGTGGCGCTGGGCGCGGCCGGGCGAGGCGAGGCGGTGGAGCGGCTGGTGAGCGCCACCATCGATGGCCAGCGCCGCGCCATGCGGGTGAACGACCTGCCGCTGGGGGCAGAGGGCATCGCCGGCTATGCGGTGGATGTGGAGGATATGGAGGAGCTGGCCCGCTCGCTGCGCGCCTTCCGCGAGGCGCAAAGGTCGATGCTCGATCTGCTGTCGGCGGGGGTGGCGCAGTTCGATGCCGGGCGCCGGCTGAATTTCGCCAACCAGCCTTTCCAGCGGCTGCTGGCGCTGAAGCCGGCCGATGTGCCGGTGGGGCAGGGGTTTGAACGGCTGCTCGATCTGGCGCGCGAAGGCGGGCGGGTGCCGGAACTGCGCGATTATCCGGCCTGGCGGCGCGAGCGGGCGCGCTGGTTTGCCCATAATGGCGCGCAGGAAGAGGCCTGGCCGCTGTCGGATGGCACGCATCTGCGCGTGGTGGCCCAGCCGATGCCCGATGGCGGGCTGCTGCTGATCGTGGAGGACCGCACCGAGACGCTGCGCATCGCGGCCATGCGCGACACGCTGCTGCGCACCCGCACCGCCACGTTCGACAGCCTGTTCGAGGCGGTGGCGGTGTTTGCCCCCGATGGCCGGATGCAGCTGTGGAACCGCCGCTTTGCCAGCGCCTGGGGGCTGGAGAGCGAGCTGCTCGACAGCCACCCGCATATCGGCGATCTGCTGAAGGCGGTGGCGCCGGGGCTGGCGCAGGCGGAAGAGGCGCGCGCGCTGGGCGATGTGGTGCGCGCGGCCACGCTCGACCGGCGGCAGACCGAGGCGCGGCTGAAGCTGGCTGATGGCCGGGTGCTGGAATTTGCCGGCGTGCCGCTGCCTGATGGCAATGGCCTGCTCACCGTGCTCGACATCACCGATGCGCAAAAGGCCGAGGCGGCCCTGCGCGAACGCAATGCCGCCCTTGCCGAGGCGGACCGGCTGAAGACCCGCTTCCTCGCCAATATGAGCTATGAGTTCCGCACGCCGCTCACCAGCATCACCGGCTTTGCCGAGCTGCTGCAGGCCGGGCTTGGCGGCGAGCTGAGCGAGGGCGGGCGCGAATATGTGGCGGCGATCCTGGCCTCTTCGGCGCGCCTGGCCGAGCAGATCGAGAATGTGCTCGACCTGTCGCAAAGCGAGGCGGGGCTGCTGCCGATGGCCGCAGAAGCGATCGACCTGTTCCCCTTCATCACCGCCATCGCCGGCGACAGGTCTGCCCGGCTGGGCGAGAAGCACCTCAGCCTTGATCTGCGCGGTGATCGCAGCGCCGGGCAGGTGCGCGGCGATCCGCGCCGGCTGGGCAAGGCGGTGGGCCACCTGATCGACAATGCCATTGCCGCCAGCCCGGAAGGCGCGCGCATCCGGCTGGATCTCGTCACCTTGCGGCAGGGGCCGGGGCCGGGCGGCGGGCGCATCAGGATCATCATCGCCGATCAGGGGCCGGGCATGGATTCGGCCATGCTGGCCCGCGCGCTGGGCGGCCTGAAGCCCGATGACGAGCCGGGCGAGGGCGCGCTGGAGCGCCGCCAGGGCCTGGGCCTGCCACTTGCCAGCCAGCTGATCGAGGCGCATGGCGGCACGCTGGATATCCATTCGCGCCCGGGTGCCGGCACCCAGGCCATTATCGAGCTGCCCCGCCTGTGACCGCGCGCCCTTTCCTTGCCCTGCCCGATGAAGCGGCCACCCAAAGGCTGGGCGCGCGCATTGCCGCGGGGCTTCAGGCGGGCGATGTGGTGGCGCTGTCGGGCGATCTGGGCGCCGGCAAGACGACGCTGGCCCGCGCTATCCTGCGCGCGCTGGGCCATGCCGGCGAAGTGCCATCGCCCAGCTTTGCCATCATCGAGCCCTATGAGCCGCCGGCCGTGCGCCTGCCGGTGGTGCATGCCGATTTCTATCGCCTCGCCCATCCGCAGGAGGCTGAGGAGCTGGGGCTGGAGGACTATCGCGCAGATGGCGCGCTCATCGCCGAATGGCCCGAGCAGGCCGGCGGTTTCACCCATGAGGGCGCCTGCCTTGCCATCCACATCGAAGTGGGGCCAGAGGGGCGGCGGGCCATTGTGCGCCCGGGCCCGGATTGGCTAGGGCGGTGGGATGACAGCGAATCTGCCTGAGGGCCTTGCCGAATTTCTTGTCCGCGCCGGCTGGGGCGGGGCCGATGTGGCGCCGCTGGCGGGCGATGCCTC
>DASRYE010000239.1:0-4180 GCA_035653915.1 Novosphingobium sp.
TGATCACCGGCAGTTCGCCATCGGCCGCGCGCAGGCGGTGGAACAGGGTGATGCCATCGACCACCGGCATGCGGATATCGGTGACGACAATGCCCGGATAATCCGGCCCCACTGCCGCCAGCGCAGCCTCCGCGCCGGCCAGCGGATCGACCGTGAAGCCGGCCAGCGCCAGCGTCTGGGCGGCAGCGGCGCGCAGGTCGTCGTCGTCGTCCACCAGGGCGATGCGGGTGGTTTGGGTCATGGGGCAGCCTTCAGCAACAGATCGAACACCGCGCCTTGCTCCTCGGGCACCCAGGCCAGATCGCCGCCCATCTCGCGCATGATATCGCGCGCGATGACCAGCCCCAGCCCCAGCCCCGAAGCGCGCGAGGTGGCAAAGGGGGTGAACAGGCGCGCGGCGATATCGGGCGCGATGCCCGGGCCATTATCGGCCACGCGCAGATAGACGCCCTCTTCGCTTTCCCGCAGCGTCAGGCGGATGGTGGCCTCGCGCCGGTCGGCCAGCGCGTCGATGGCGTTTTGCAGCAGGTTGACGAGCACCTGCTCCAGCCGCACCCGGCTGGCCAGCACCTGCGGATCACGCCCGAGATCGCGCTGGCAATGGAGGCCCGCCAGCCGCGGGCGCAGCACCAGCAGCGCGCCTTCCACCGCCTGCGAAACCGGCATCGCCAGCACCGCATCCTCGCGCCGGCGGGCAAAGCTGCGCAATTGCGCGGTGATCGTGCCGATCCGCTCGGTCAGCCGGCTGATGGCGGCGAAATTGCCCTCGGCGGTAGCCAGATCGCCGCGCTGGAGGAAAGCGATGCCGTTTTCGGCATAGCTGCGGATGGCGGCCACCGGCTGGGCGGTTTCATGGGCGATGCCGGCCGTCACCTGGCCCAGCGTGGCCAGCCGGTTGGCCTGGCGCAATTCCTCGCGCAGCAGATCGGAACGGGCCTCTATCGCCTGGCGCTCGGCGATCTCGCGGCGCAATTGCTCGGTGCCGGCGCGCACTTCCTGCTGCAGGCGGATGGTGCGCAGCCGCTGGCGCTGGCGGCGCAGCACCAGCGCGCCGGCCGCCATCATCACCACCAGCCCACTGAGGCCCGAAAGCGCCCAGGCCATGTGCACAGACCGCTCGATCTGCGCGCTGACCGGCACGAAGCGGTGCACCTGCCAGCCAAAATCGCCCGCGGGCACCTGCGTGTGCACCCAGCGCACCCCCGGCGCGCCATCCAGCGCCACGATCTGTGCATCAGCGCCCGCCCTCATGCCCAGCGGCCGCAGCGAACCATCGCCCGATTGCAGCTCGTGGCGGAAGCGGGCCACCTGCGCGGGCGCCAGCGGCTGCATGGCGCGAAAGCGCAGCGCCGGATCGCTGGCGATGATGACAATGCCATTGGCATCCGTCACCAGAGTGAGGCCCGGCGTGGCCGCCCATTGCTGCTCCAGCCGCAGAAAATCGCGTTTGACGACGATGAAGCCGCCCCCCACCGTACGATGCGCCTCATAGAGGCCCGGCTGATGGCTGGCCGTGCCCATGCCGAACTGCGCGCCCATGCCGCTGCGGCGGGCCTGCTGGTAGTAGTTGCGGAAGGCATAATCCTGGCCGACGAAGGATTGCGCCTGGCGGTAATTGCTGGCCGCCAGCGTGCGCCCGGCCGGATCGAGCAGATAGAGGTTGGCCGCCCCCGTATCGCGCGCCAGCGCTTCCAGCCGCCGGTCCAGCCGATCGGCCGCGCCGGGCTGGCGGGCCACCGCGGCGGCGACATCGCGGTCTTCGGCAAAGGCCAGCGGCAGCAGGCGGAAACGCGCCACTTCCGACTGGATGACCGCCGCGCGCAGGCCCGCATCCACCGCCAGCTGGCCATGCGCCTCGGCCAGATAGGAACGCCGTGTCCATTCCCCCGCCTGCCAGGCCAGCACGGCCACCAGCCCCATGCCCGCCAGCGCCAGCGGCAGGATCGCGCGCCGATACTGGCGCATCAGGTCAAGGGGGCGAGGCATGGCACGCTTGTGCAGAAAGCTGCACGCGATGTCCAGATGGCGTAGAAAATCTTGCACCGGATGCGCCATGGGAAAATGCAAAGTAACTTAATATCAATATGATAGCTAATTCCAAAATTCCTGCACACCGCTCGCCACCAACTGCTATCACCGCTTTACCGAGCCGGCAGCAGACCGGCTCCGAGAGGACCATTGCCCATGCACGCCTTGCCCCACGCCGTTTCCCTGCCTGCCGGCCCGCGCCCCTGGTATCGCCATCTCTATGTGCAGGTGCTGGTGGCGATTGCGGCCGGTGTGGCGCTGGGCCATTATGCCCCGCAGGCGGGCGCGGCGATGAAGCCACTGGGCGATGCCTTCATCAAGCTGGTGAAGATGGTGATCACCCCGGTGATCTTCCTCACCATCGTCACCGGCGTTGCCGGCATGCGTGATCTGGGCGCGGTGGGCCGGGTGGCGGCCAAGGCGATGGGCTATTTCCTGGTCTTTTCCACGCTGGCGCTGGCGGTGGGTCTGCTGGTGGCCAATGTCGTCCAGCCGGGGGCCATGCTGCATATCGATCCGGCCAGCCTCAACGCCGGCAAGGTCAGCGAATATGCCGCCAAGGCGCATGATGCCACGATCGTCGGCTTTCTCACCGGCATCATCCCCGACACTTTCGTCTCGGCGCTGGCCGAGGGCAATATCCTGCAGGTGCTGTTCGTGGCGATCCTGTTCGGCATTGCGCTTTCGATGGTCGGCGCGCGCGGCGAGAAGGTGCTGGCGCTGATGGAGGAATTGTCGGAAGTCGTCTTCCGCCTGGTGGCCCTTCTGATGAAGGCGGCGCCGGTGGGCGCGTTTGGCGCCATGGCCTTCACCATTGGCAAATACGGCATTGCCAGCCTGCTGGGCCTCGTCAGCCTGGTCGCCACGTTCTACTTCACCTCGGCGCTGTTCGTGCTGGTGGTGCTGGGGCTGGTGGGGCGCGTGTGCGGCTTCTCGATCCTGCGGCTGCTGGCCTACCTCAAGACCGAACTGCTGCTGGTGCTGGGCACCTCTTCTTCCGAAAGCGGCCTGCCCGGCCTGATGGAGAAGCTGGAGCGCGCCGGCTGCCCCAAGTCGGTGGTGGGCATGGTGGTGCCGGCGGGCTATTCCTTCAACCTTGATGGCACCAACATCTACATGACGCTGGCCGCCCTGTTCATTGCCCAGGCCACCGGCGTGCACCTGGGCCTTGGCGAACAGCTGCTGCTGCTGGGCGTTGCCATGCTCTCCTCGAAGGGCGCGGCGGGCGTTACCGGGGCCGGCTTCATCACCCTTGCCGCCACCCTTTCCATCGTGCCTTCGGTGCCGGTGGCGGGCATGGCGCTGATCCTGGGCGTGGACCGCTTCATGAGCGAATGCCGCAGCCTCACCAATTTCATCGGCAATGCGGTCGCCACGATCGTCGTCTCGCGCTGGGAAGGCCAGCTCGATCGCGCCGCGCTCGACAACGCCCTTTCCGGCCGCGCCACCGCGCCGGCGGAATAATCCGCGCCCTTCGGGGCGCCCCATAACAACAACACCAAACTCAGGGATACAGGATATGATCAACCGCATCACGCGGTGGTCGCTGATGGCGGCCGCCCTCCCCTTCGCGCACCCTGCGCAGGCAGCCGCCACGGACGCCGCCAGCAGCACCGCCGATACCGCCACCGCCGCCACTGCCGATACGGCTGCCGCCGTCAGCGCCACGCCCATCGATGCCGGCCAGCCCGCCAATGTGCCTGCTCATGGCGCCACCATCACCTTCGGCCATTTCACCGCCACGCATAATCCGGCGGAACTGGCCGTCTCCTCCTATCCGTCGGAAGCGGCGGGCGATGGCAATGCCACCAATGGCTACAACCTGTCGCGCTGGGCGGAAGACTGGTCGAAGATGTGCGATGCGCGTAACCGGCGCGATCTGGTCGACCGGCTGAAGTGCATCCCCTTCAACAGCCGCCACAGCATCTACCTCACCCTCAGCGGCGAAATCCGCGAGCGCGTCAACCTCACCACCAACCCCGGCCTGCTGAACGCCGAGGGCCAGCGCCAGGAAATGCTGCGGCTGGTGGGCGGCGCGGATCTGCATGTGGGGCCCTATCTGCGCTTCTATGGCGAGGTGGCCCATGGCGGGCTGGGCGGCATCAACCTGGGCTCTGTCACCGGCACGCAGAAGAACGACGCGATCTGGCTG
>DASRYE010000240.1:0-3136 GCA_035653915.1 Novosphingobium sp.
CAGCGCGGTCTGCCAGCTGGCCTCGCTGGTGACATCAAGGGCGATGAAGTGGGCCGCCGCGCCCAGCTCTGCGGCCAGCGCCCGGCCGGCCACGGCATCGATATCGGCGATCACCACTTCGGCGGCGCCCTCTGCCACGAAACGGCGCGCGATCGCCGCGCCAAGGCCAGAGGCCCCGCCGGTGACGAAACAGCGCTTGCCAGCCAGCCTTGCCACAAGCGCAAGGGGCGGAACATCGGGAAGGGTCATCGTGCAGCTCTCCGCGCCGGCCCTTCTGGCGGGGCCGCCATCTGCCTGCTCTAACCCGGCTTTGGGTAAACGCCGGCTAGTTATATCGCTAGGTTCGCCGCCTGCGGTTTCGGCGGAAAATCGGGAGAAAGATTGAGAGGAGCTTCCCCATGACGCTGACGCCTGCCCAGATCGAGCAATTTGTCGATGATCTTTATGCCGCCACCGCGGTCGGCGATTTCGACAAGGCGGCCGACATGCTGACCGACGATTTCTTCGTGACCGAGGCCGACAACCTGCCGATGGCCGGCATCTATCGTGGCCGCAATGCGCTGAAGGAGCTGTTCACCAAGGTGATGGGCCTTATGGATGTGGCCGGGCTGGAGCGCGTGCAGACGCTGGTGGGCGGCGATTACGCGGTCACCTATCTTTCCTTCCGCTTTGCCGATCCGGCGCTCAAGTCTGCCGAGCTGTGCGAGCTGTTCCGCTTCCGCGATGGCAAGTGCTGCGAGATCAAGCCCTTCTATTTCGATCCGGCCACCGTGCATGCGGCCGTGGCGGCCAAGCAGGCGGCGTTGACGGCCTGAGGGGCTCTGGCGGGGCGGCGCCTCAAATCGCGCTGGAAACTCGCGCTGCGCCTGCTATCGAAGGCGCCGGGTGCGCAGGTGATGCGCTCTGGCGCCGATGGCAGGAACAGGAACGACAATGCGGATCTGGCAGGATTTGGGCACCGGCCTTGCGGCGCTGGCCGTGGTTTTGGCAGGGGGCGCCGCGCCTTCGGCCCTGGCGCAGGCGGGCGCCGCCAACACCCCGCCCGCGCCCGATTATGCCGACATTGCCGACTGGGCGGCGGGCCCTGCGGGCTTTGGCCCTTCGGCGGTGCTGCCGGCAGGGGCCAGCAAGCCGGTGAAATATCCGCGGGTCGATGTGTTCTATGTCCACCCGACAGTGTTCAGCTCCGAGACTGCCCTCAACCAGGATCTGGCTGATGCGCAGGCCAACCGCTGGGTGGATGAAGGCGCCGTGGCGCGCGAGGCCAGCGCTTTCACCTCGTGCTGCCGGGTGTTTGCCCCGCGCTATCGGGCGGCCTCGTTCCAGGCGCTGGCGGGGGACCGGCGCGATGCGGCCTTTGCCCTTGCTTATGCCGATGTGGAAAGCGCCTTCGGTTATTACCTGGCCCATTTCAACAAGGGCCGCCCTTTCATCCTCGCTGGTGACGGGCAGGGGGCCAGCCTGCTGGCAGCGCTGCTCGACCGGCGGTTCGAGGGCACGGTGCTGCGCGATCAGCTGGTGGCGGCCTATCTGGTGGGCGGCAATGTGGCGCAGGGCGATTTCGGCCGGCGCTGGCATGGCCTGCCCGCTTGCGACGAGGCCCGCCAGACGGGCTGCGTGGTGCAGTGGAATGTGGTGGCCGCGGGCAGCAACCTGCCGGCGCTGGCCGCCCCGCATGAGCAGGCCTATACCGCGCGCACCGGCGATGTGGCCGGCCAGCGCCTGCTGTGCACCAACCCGCTGACCTTCGAGGCCAACCGGCCGGATGCGTCTGCGGGCGCTGCGCGCGGCGCCATTCCCGGCGCGCCCGGCTATGGTGCGCCGGCCGGGCTGGAAGCCCGCGCGGTGGCGGCGCGCTGCGAACATGGCCTGCTGGTGGTGAGCCCGGATGCCGCCCTGAAGGCGCGGGCGGCAGGCGATGGCTCGCTGGGGCAATATGGCTACACGCTGTTCTATCAGGACATCCGCGAGAATGCCGCGCTGCGGGCGGCGGCCTGGCGGCCGGGGCAGGCCGGGGTGGCCAGTGTGGCAGCGCCTGTGCCGGTGGTAGCGCCCGCGCCGGCGCCCGCCCCCGCCCCCGAGCTGGTGGCAGCGCCCGCCCGGCCGGCCGATCCGGCAGCGGCGGAGGCAGGCGCGCATCTGTTGTTCGATGCGGGCGCCGCGCGGCCCGCGCCGGTTGCTGCGGCGCCTGCCTTGGCTGTCGTGCCGGAAGCAGCGCCGACGCCGGTGGTGAAGGTGGCGCCGGCAGTGGTGGCGCCAAAGCCGGTGGCCGCGCCAAAGCCTGTGCCGGTTGCCGAGCCGGCTCCGCTGGTTGCGGCGCGGCCGGTGTTGCCGCAAGCCGCGCCGGCACCTGCTCCTGTTGCTGCGCCCGCGCCTGTTGCTGTGCCGGTGGCGGCAGTGCCGGTCAGCGCGCCGGTGCCCGCCCTGGTGGCGCCAGCGGTGTCGGCCCAGGCGGGCCCTGCCGCGCCTGCCCAGGCTGACAATGGCGATCAGGCCAAGGTGGCGCCGGGCAAGCCGCGCCGTGGCCACCGGCTGGGCCGCTTCTTCCACAGCTCAGAGCATTGAGGGCCTGAACGGGGTGCCGGGCGCAAAAAGGCCCGGCGCCTGCCCCATTTAGCGGCGGGCTTTGGCCTTTTTCTTCAGGCCCTTGAAAAAAGCGAGAGCCTCTTCCTCGCTCACCACATCGGCATATTTGGCGTTCATGTCGAAGAGGTTGGCCTCATGCGGGGCTGAATGGCGGTCGCCGCAGGCCTCGGCGATAACGGCGGTGCGAAAGCCGTGGCTCATCGCATCGACGCAGGAAGCGCGCACGCAGCCCGATGTGGTGAGGCCCGTCAGCAGCACGCTGTCCACCCCCAGCGCGGTCAGCGTGCTGGCCAGCGAAGTGCCGAAAAAGGCCGAGGGATATTGCTTGGAGACGATGATCTCGCCCTCCTGCGGCACCAGCCCGGGGCCCCAGGCGGCCATCGGGTGGCCTTGCACGAAATAGTGCAAGGGCGCTGCCTTCTCGAAGAAGCGCCCGCCATCCACGCCGCCTGCCTGGTAGACGACATTGGTGAGGATCACCGGCACGCCGGCCTTGTGGGCCTTTTCGCGCAGGCGCAGCGCCGATTGCAGGGCCGCTGCCACCGGCGGG
>DASRYE010000241.1:0-4667 GCA_035653915.1 Novosphingobium sp.
TCTGGGCGCCCATGTGCTGACGCTGGCCTCCGACACCGGCCTTACCGACGCCGGCCTCAAGATCCGCACCCTGCGCCTGCCCGACACCTTCCAGGACCACGACAACCCCGACAAGCAATACGACGAAGCCGGCCTCACCGCTCCCCACATCGTCAACACCGTCCTCACCGCCCTCAGGTGGAACGAGGGGGCGCTGTCTGCCGCAGTGCGCTGAGGGGCGCTGATTTTCAGCGCACGCCGTGGGTCAGCCGGCCCAGCGGCCGGGCCAGCGCCAGCAGCGCCAGCCCCAGCGCGATGGCCACGCCGCCGATGCGGGTGAAAACGGCCAGGTAGGTGGCCAGGCTTTGCGCCGGGTCCATCACCTCGCCGCCCACGGTGGCAACGCTGGCCATCTGCGCCACCATGCCCGCGGCATATTGCGCCACCGAGATCGACAGGAACCACACGCCCATCATCAGCCCCACCACGCGGGCGATGGCCAGCTTGGTGATCATCGACAGGCCGACCGGCGAGATGCACAGCTCTGCCACCGAATGGATGACATAGAGCCCCGCCAGCCACGCCAGCCCCACCTGCGCATGGGGCCCGGCAAAGCGCCCGCCCAGCACCAGCAGCAGGAAGCCGGCGCCCGCCCCCAGCAAGGCAATGCCGAATTTGACCGGGATCGAAGGTTCCCACCCGCGCCGGCCCAGCCAGCCCCACAGGGCGCTCATCAAGGGGGCCAGCAGCACGATCGCAATCGGGTTGAAATTCTGCGTCTGCGGGGCGGAAAGCTCGAACAGGCCGAAGACCGAGCGATCGGTGTTGCGATCGGCAAACAGGGTGAGCGAGGTGCCCGCCTGCTCGAACAGCGTCCAGAAGACGATGTTGAATGTGACCAGCGCCATGGCCGCCAGCGCCATCTCGAATTCGGCGCGGCTGCCCTGCCGCCAGGTCCAGGCCAGCAGCGCCGGCACGCCCAGCAGGAAGGTGCCAATCAGCAGCTTGCCCATCACCGGCAGCGCCAGCAGATAGCCGCCAAGGCCGGCGCCGGCCACCGGCGCGGGGCTGGCCATCAGGTTGCGATAGAGCAGGGTGAACAGGCCGATGGTGGCGATAGCGCCCAGATAGACCCAGCGGTCGCGCCGGGGGTTGGCCTGTGCGGGCCGCTCGCCAAGGCCGGCGAGCCTGTCTCCGGCCAGCGCCACCATGGCAAAGGCCAGCGCCATGCCGCCGCCCGCCACGGCAAAGCCCGCCGCCCAGCCGATCGTGTCGGCAAACAGCGGGCACAGCGCCTGGCCCAGGATCGAGCCGATGTTGATGCCCATGTAGAAGATGGTGAAGCCGGCATCGCGGCGGCTGTCGGTGCCGGCATACAGCGCGCCGACCATGGTGGAGATGTTGGGCTTGAAGAAGCCGTTGCCCACCGCCAGCGTGGACAGCGCCAGCAGCAGCAGCGCCAGCATCGCCGGGCTCTGGCTGGCGCCTTCGGCAAAGGCGCCGGCGGGCAATTGGCGGGCCACCTGGCCATCTGCGGCGACAAGCGCGATGCTGCCATCGGCATGGCCCTTGATAGTGAGCGGGTGGCCGGCCACCAGCACCTGCCGGGCCTCGGCGCCGGTGTCGGTGGGGCCATCGTGGTGGTGGGCGATGGTGATCGGGTGGCGGGCGCCGTCGAAATCCAGCCAGGCCCGGGCCTGGCCGCCCGATGTGGCCGCCCCCAGCGCCAGCAGGCCATAGCCCAGCGCCATCAGCGCCGCGCCAAAGCGCACTGCCCGCTTGGCCCCCAGCAGCTGATCGGCCACCAGCCCGCCCACCAGCGGGGTGAGATAGACCAGCGCCGAATAGCCGCCATAGAGGCCCGAGGCGGCGCGATCGGCCAGCAGCACATGTTTGGTGAGATAGAGCGTGAGCAGCGCGCGCATGCCGTAATAGCCAAAGCGCTCCCACATCTCGATGCCGAACAGGCGGGCCAGCGGCGCGGGGTGGCCAAACCAGCCGGCGGCGGGGGCAGGCGTAGCGGCAGAGGTAGTCATGCGTGGGCGGCTCCGGCAGGCGTGATGGCCATGGCGTAGCGGCGGGGGGCGGGGCGAGACAACGGAATTTTCGCGCAAAAAGGCGCGCAGGTGCCAGCGGCGGGGGCGGGGCCCCGGTGGGGGATACGTATCAATGCGTATTTCCCGCCGAAAACCGCACCGATTCGGCACAAACCCTCGTTCAGCTTGCCGCAAACCCGCAGGTGGCATTGCACAAACCGTTGAACTCTGGCACTTATGATCGGTGCTGGAACGGCGTTGACAAGCCGATCAGCCGGGAGAGCGGCCGCGCCGGCAGACGCCGGGCGCAAGCGGTTTGAAGGGCCGTTCGGGATGCTACGGGGGATATGGGATGATCAGGTCAGAACTGCTGCAGATACTCTCGCGGGATAATCCGGAACTGCGCGCCGACGATGTGGAGCGCATTGTCGATGTGTTTTTCGATGAAATCGCCCAGCGCCTGTCGGATGGCGGCCGGGTGGAGCTGCGCGGCTTCGGCGCCTTTTCCACGCGGGAGCGTGATCCGCGCAAGGGCCGCAACCCGCGCACCGGCGAAACCGTGGAAGTGCCGGGCAAGCGCGTGCCCTTCTTCAAGCCGGGCAAGGAAATCCGCCTGCGCCTCAACGCCTGAGGGCAGGGCGCCAGCGCCGCGCCAAGCGCCTGCTCGGGGGAGCGGGCGCTTGCCGGCGGCGGCCCGATCTGCCACAGGCGCTGCTTCCGGCGCGGACGTGGCGGAATGGTAGACGCAGGGGACTTAAAATCCCTTGAGCTTGCTCGTGCGGGTTCGAGTCCCGCCGTCCGTACCATTTGCCCTGCCGGGGGCGCCCCCGGCAGGAACGCCAGCCATGGCCAAGGATACCCGCGCAACCCGCATGCTGGCAGAGGCCGGCATCGCCTTCACCCGCCACACCTACGACTATGACGCCGATGCCGACAGCATTGGCCTGGCCGCCGCCGCAGCGCTTGGGGCGGATCCGGCCTGTGTGCTGAAAACGCTGATGGTGCTGGTGGATGGCAAGCCGGCGGTGGCGATCGTGCCCAGCGATTGCGAAGTGGCGATGAAGAAGCTGGCGGCGGCGCTGGGCGGCAAGGCGGCGCAGATGATGGCGCCCGCCGCTGCCGAGCGCCTGGCCGGCTACAAGGTGGGCGGCATCAGCCCCTTTGGCCAGACCCGGCGCCTGCCGGTGGTGATGGAGGCCGCGGCCATGGCCGCGCCGCTGGTGTTCCTCAACGGCGGGCAGCGGGGGCTGCAGGTGCAGCTGGCGCCGGCAGAGGCCGCCCGGCTGCTGGCGGCAGTGGTGGCGCCGATCGTCGCCGGATAGCGGCCGCGCTGGCTGGCGGCGCCGGCAACGCCCAAATCCGCGCAGCCCATTTGCACTCGGCCAGCCATGCCGCTAGGCGGGGGGCGGGCGCAAATCATGGGGCATGGCGGCGTGAGCGAAATTTCCACAGTGGCAGGGCAGGCCCCGGCAGCGCCTGATGTGTCGATCATCATGCCCTGCCTGAACGAGATCATCAGCCTGCCGCATTGCATCGTCAATGCGCAGGCCGCGCTGGCGCTGGTGCGCGAGCGCTATGGCCTGACAGGCGAGATCGTCATTGCCGACAATGGCTCCACCGATGGCAGCCAGGCGCTGGCGCAAAGCCTGGGCGCGCGGGTGGTGCCGGTGGCGCGGCGCGGCTATGGCGCGGCGCTGATCGGCGGCTGCGAAGGGGCCCATGGCCGCTTCCTGCTGATGGGCGATGCCGATGGCAGCTATGATTTCACCGATGGCGTGGCGATGATCGGCCGGCTGGTGGCGGGCGCGGATCTGTGCATGGGGTCGCGCTTTGCCGGCGGCATTGCCCCGGGCGCCATGCCCTGGAAGAACCGCTATATCGGCAATCCGGCGCTCACGGGCGTGCTCAACCTGTTTTTCCGAAGCGGCATTGAGGATGCCCATTGCGGCATCCGCGCCATCACCCGCGCGGCGTTACTGGCTTGCGGCCTGTCTTCCAGCGGCATGGAATTTGCCAGCGAGATGGTGGTGAAGGCCAGCCTCCTCAAGCTGCGCATCGAGGAAGTGCCGGCCACCCTCTCGCCAGACCTGCGCCAGCGCGCGCCGCATCTGCGCCCCTGGCGCGATGGCTGGCGGCATTTGCGCTATCTGCTGATGCTGAGCCCGCGCTGGCTGTTTGGCGTGCCCGGCGCGCTGGCCATGCTGATCGGGCTGGCGCTGCTGGGGGCGGGCGGGGCCGATTATCTGGTGCCCGGCACGCTGCCGCAGATCGGCGCCTACTGGACCTTGCTGGGCGATACGCTGGCGGCTTTGGGCCATCTGTCGCTGCTGATGGCGCTGGCGGGGCATTTGTATGCGGTGCGGGCGGGCTATCGGCTGCCGGGGCGGATCACGCGGGTGGCCGGGCGCTTTGCCAGCCTGGAGACGATGCTCGTCTCGGGGCTGGGGCTGATGGGGCTGGGCATCGCGGTGCTGGCGGCGGTGGCCTATGGCTGGGTGGCGCGCGATTTCCAGAAGGCGGATTCGCTGTGGCCGGCGGCGGTGGGCTGCCTGGCCGTGCAGCTGGGCCTGCAGAACGCGCTGGGTGGCTTCCTGATGGCGATCATCGGCGGGCATGAGGCGCGCTTCTTTGCCGGGCTGGACAGCCGGCCGG
>DASRYE010000242.1:0-16199 GCA_035653915.1 Novosphingobium sp.
GCTCGAAATCGAAATAGGGCGGCGCCGGCTTGCGATCGGATTCGCCAAAGCCCACCAGATCCATCGCATGGACATGATAGCGGTTGGCCAGATCCTCCAGCACCAGCCGCCAGTTGCCGATGGTGGAGGCGCCCGGCCCCGAGCCATGGATCAGCAGCAGCGGCAGGCCCGCCCCGCCGATCCGGCAGCCGACGGACAGCCCCTCGAACGACCAGTGGCTGAGCGGCAGGCCCATGGCCGCGCTCACAGCGCCGCGATGGTCTGCACCTCGACAAGGAATGGCTCCTTCACGAGGCGGTCGATCATCAGCAGGGTGTTGGGCGGATAGACGCCATCGGGGAAGAACTGCGGAAAGCGGCGCAGGCGGAAATCCATGAAGCGGGGAATATCCTGGGAATGCACCAGATAGGTGGTGAACTGGACGACATTGCCCCAATCGGCCCCGGCATCCAGCAGCGCGGCATGGATGTTGCGGAACACCTGCTCGCACTGGGCATCGAAATCGCCCTCGCCGATGATGTTGTCCTGCGCATCGCCCGCCAGCTGCCCGGCGATGAACAGGAACTCATTGGCCTTCACGCGGGTCACTTGCGAATATTGGCCCATGGGCGTGCCAAGCGTCTTGGGATTATAGATCTGGATATCGGCCATCTTGTCCTCTGGGGGAAGGAGTGAGGAAGGGGGGAGGAAGGGAATTCAGGCGGCGCTTTTGCCGCGCTTGCCCACCTGCTTGCGCAGGCGCAGCCATTCGACGAGGCGCTTCATCGTGCCCAGCGCATGTTCGCGGGCCACTTCGCCGGCCAGCGTGGCATTGCGCTCGCGCACGGCATCATACAGCTGGCGATGCTCGCTCGAGGCATCCTCGACATGGCCGGTGGCATGGGCCTCCAGCCGCACATAGGGCTCTGTCGCATCGCGCAGGTTGCTCACCGTGGCGGCCAGTCGCTCGCGCCCGGCGCAGGCCACCAGCCGGTGGTGAAAGCGGCGGTTGAGATCGAGCCATTCCGGGAAATTGCCCGGCGTATGCGCCTCGATCTCCTCCATCTGCACCAGCAGCGCCTCGATCTCGCGCAGGTCCGCCTCGGAACGCATGCGCGCGGCCACTTCCAGCGCGTGCTGTTCCACCACCATGCGCAGCTCGAACAGCTCGATGATCTCGACGACATCGAGTTCGGCCACGGCAAAGCCCCGGCGCGGGCGCAGCTCGATCAGGCCATCGGCCTGCAGGCGGCTCAGCGCCTCGCGCAGCGGCACCCGGCTGACACCATACTGGCGCGCAAGCACTTCCTGGCGCAGCTCTGCCCCCGGCGCGAAACGGCCATCGAGAATGGCCTCGCGCACGGCCTGATACAGCGTTTCGGGAAGGGAGGAATTGTCGGTTTCGAGCAAGGTGGGCCCCGGATTGGCGTGGTCGGAAATTATGTATTCAGTTTTTGGGGTTTTCGCTCCGCCGTCAAGCCGGATTTTTCGCTGATCAGCGCCTGACCTGTCGATTCGACTCGGACATTTCCAAAAATATGGCGGAATTTCAGCAAAAATAGTGCTGGAAAATTTTGTCATTGACACAGATCAACATTGTAGATTGTATTCAATAATCATCACCCCTCCTGCCACGGAGTTTCCCCATGACCACGAACGCGGCCATCCAGTGGCCGGCGGAGGATTGCTCGCGCATTCCTTTCGCGATCTATCACGACCCCGCCGTCTACGAGCGCGAGCAGGAAGCCATCTTCCGCGGCCCCACCTGGAACTACATCGGGCTGGAAGCCGAACTGCCGAACAAGGGCGATTTCATCACCACCCGCATCGGCGCCACGCCGATCCTCGTCAGCCGCGACAAGACCGGCGCCGTAAAGGCCTTCATCAACCGCTGCGCCCACCGCGGCGCGGAACTGCGGCGCGAGCCCTGCGGCAATGCCCAGCTCCACGTCTGCGTCTACCATCAGTGGTCGTTCGAGCTGGACGGGCGGCTGCGCGGCGTGCCCTTTCCCAGCGGCGTCAATGGCGTGGGCGGCCTGCCCAGGGATTTCGACAAGAAGGCCATCCGCCTGCACGAGCTGACCGTGCGCTCCTACAAGGGCGTGCTGTTCGCCACGTTCGATGCCACCGGCGAAAGCCTGGAAGACTATCTGGGCGAGGCCATCTGTGGCGAACTGGACCGCATGTTCGCCCGGCCGATCAAGATCCTGGGCTATCAGCGCCAGCGCATGAACGGCAACTGGAAGCTTTATAACGACAACGTGCGCGACCCCAATCATGGCGGCCTGCTGCACATGTTCCACGCCACTTTCGGCCTCTATCGCCTCAGCCAGATCGGCGGCGCGCGGATGGACCCCAAGGGCCGCCACAACATCACCTACAACCAGCTCGACAGCGACGATGTGGCCGCCAGCGACGAAGGCTACAAGGACACGCAGAAGGTCTATTCCAAGGGCTACAAGCTGGAAGACATGCGCATGCTATCGAACCGCACGGAATTTCCCGATGCGGTGACGCTGGTGATCGCCTCGGTGTTCCCCAACAGCGTGTTCCAGCAGATCGCCAACTCGCTCTGCACTCGCCAGATCCGCACCTATGGCGTGGACGAGATGGAGCTTTACTGGACCTATTTCGGCTATACCGACGACAGCGAGGAAATGACCCGCCACCGCCTGCTGCAATCGAACCTGTGCGGGCCGGGCGGCTATATCTCGATGGAAGATGGCGAGGCGGTAGAGATCGTCCACCGCGCCACCGCCCGCGAAACCGATGCCCATGCCATCTGCGAGATCGGCGGCAAGGGCCCCATCGTCGATCAGCCCAATCTGGTGAGCGAAGTGCCGGTGCGCGGCTTCTATGGCTATTACACGGATCTGATGGGCTTTGCCAAAGGCCCCCAGGCCCAGGAGGCGCTGGCATGAGCGTCTCGATGGAACAGCGCCTGGCCGCGCTCGATCTCATCGCCCGCGCCGCCAACAGCCTCGATGCCGACCGCATGGAGGATTGGGCCGAGTGCTTCTTCGAGGATGGCAGCTATCAGATCCTCTCGCGCGAGAATGTCGAGCGCGGCCTGCCGCTGCCGCTGTTCATGGCGGAAAACAAGCAGATGATCCGCGATCGCGTGCTCTCGCTGCGCAAGGCCAATGTCACCAACCCGCACCGCGATCGCCACATCATCGGCCCTGCCGAAATGCGGGCGGGCGCGGATGGCGAAGTGGTGAGCGAGGCGGGCTTTGCCGTCTATTCCACCACGCCTGAAGGGGTCAGCCGGCTGTTCAGCCTGGGTGTCTACAAGGATCGTATTCAAATTGGCGATGCCGGCGCCCGCTTTGTCGAGCGCACCGCCATCGTCGACATGTTCTCCATCCCCACCATGCTGTCCACCCCGGTCTGATCCGGGGCTGGCCAGCCATCTGCGCGAGCCGGGCAAAAGACCCGGCCGCATCCTTGCACCAGGCGGGCGCCGTTTTTTCAACATGAGGGACAGACGATGCGTATCCATAAAATCAATCGAACGCTGCTGATAACGGCCTGCTCCACCCTGGCGCTGATCGCCAGCCCGGCCTGCGCGCAAACGGGCGCTGCACCCGCCCCAACGAAAGCCGACGGGCTGGGCGAGATCGTGGTGACCGCAGAGCGCCACGACAGCACCATCCAGAAAACCCCCATCGCCATCGCCGCCTATTCCGCCGCCCAGCTGGAGCGCGAGGGCGTGACCAGCCTCGCTGGCCTCACCGCCATTGCCCCCAACCTGGGCTTTGCCACCGTGGCCGGGCAGAGCATCGTCACCATCCGCGGCATTTCCAGCCGCGACACATCGGAAGTGGGCGATCCGGCCGTCGCTGTCAGCACCGATGGCTTCTACAACAACCGCCCCTATGGGCTGAACGCCTCGCTGTTCGATCTGGAGCGCGTGGAAGTGCTCCGCGGGCCCCAGGGCACGCTCAACGGGCGCAATGCGGTGGGCGGCGCGATCAACGTCGTCACCGCCAAGCCCACCAAACAGTTCGCCGCCGATGTCAGCCTGGGCTATGGCAATTACAACGCCATCGAGGCGCGCGGCATGGTCAACGTGCCGGTGAGCGACCGGCTGCAGCTGCGCGCCGCCATCCTCAGCACCTCGCATGATGGCTATCGCAACAACGCGCCGGCCGCCAATGGCGATGACGAGGACACCAAGGCCGGCCGCCTGGCCATCGCCTTCCAGCCCACCGATCGCTTCAGCGGCCTGGTCGAGCTGGAAATGATCAAGATGGGCGGCGCCGGCCAGTCGCTGCTCAACGTGCCCTTCAGCTATACCGGCAGCGCGGTGAACCACAATGTGGCCGCCCCCACCGCCAGCGCGGCCGGCTGGGCCTCCTACAAGTCGGGCGTGCTCGACATGAACCAGAAGACCTTGCGCTGGCAGTTCGATTATGCCGCAGGCCCGGTGAAGATCACCTATCTGGGCGGTTTCCAGAGCCTTTACTGGCACGCCACCGCCGATCTCTCGCTGGCCGGCACGCCGCGCCAGTTCGTGCAGATCGAGCAGCCCTCCACCCAGAATCACGAATTGCGTTTTGCCTCGGCCACCGGCGGGCGCTTCACCTGGCAGGCGGGCGTGTTCTATTTCCGCGAGGATTCCAGCCTGCACTCCTATAACGAATATACCTCCGCGGCCGGGGTCTATCCGGGCTTTGCCTATTATTATGGCCCGATCGCCACGCAATCGGTGGCCGGCTATGGCCAGGCCAGCTACAAGCTGACCGATGCCCTGACCCTGACCGGCGGCCTGCGCTACACCGACGACAGCAAATCGCGCAGCGGCGGCTATTACATCCCCAACGGCACCACCAATCCGGTCAGCTACACCGGCTACACCGGCACCAAATCGGGCCACTGGAGCAAGCTGACCTATCACGCCGCGCTCGACTGGCAGGCCAGCGCCCGCAACATGCTCTATGCCAAGGTGGATACCGGCTACAAGGCGGGCGGCTTCGACGATGTCGGCACCTATCAGCCCGAAACCGTTACCGCCTTCGAGATCGGCGCCAAGAACCGCTTCTGGGGCAACAAGCTGGAGCTGAACCTCTCCGCCTTCTACGACGACTACAGCAACCAGCAGGTCTCGCAGCTGATCCAGTTCGGCGACAATGCCGGCGCCACCCATGTGCAGAACGCCGGCAAAAGCCACATCTACGGCATCGAGGCCGACAGCGTGGCGATGCTCTCGCCCGACGACCGGCTGAACCTGACGGTGGACTGGCTGCACGCCAAATTCGTGCAGTTCATCGGCTCCACGCCCGACAGCACCGCCAATGTGAACTTTGCCGGCAATGCCCTGCCGCAATCGCCGGTGTGGACGATCGCGGCCGGCTACGAACATGGCTTCGATGTGGCCCATGGCCGGCTGACCGCGCGCGCCGAAACCAAGTTCACCAGCAGCCAGTACTACGAATATTACAACTACGCCGACATGCGCCAAGGCGCCTACACCAACACCACGCTGAGCCTGGCCTATGCGCCCGCCAGCAAGGGCTGGCAGGTGGAAGCCTATGTTCACAATCTCGAGAACAACAGCACCCTCGCCTATGCCGAGGAAAACTACATCGTGAACACCTACCGCTACGCCTTCAACCCGCCGCGCACCTACGGCATCCGCTTCAGCGCCCATATCAAATAGAGCCCGCCTAGGCCGGGCGCGCCACATCGAAGGGGCGCGCCCGGCCCTTTTTCCTTGCCAGACAGGACCAGACATGACCGACACCCCGCCCGCGGCCCCCGCCACCCATCTGGCCCAGCGCGTGGCCGCCCTTACCGATGCCGAGAAGGCGGAACTGCTGACCGGCCAGGGCATGTGGCGCAGCCACGCCATCGGCCGGCTGGGCATCCCCGCCCTGCTGATGACCGATGGCGCCTATGGCGTGCGCTATTCCATCAGCCAGATCGACGGCCAGCAGCAGGGCGGGCAGGATCTCGACCAGTTCCTCGCCGTGGTGAACACCCGCGCGCGCGACATGAAGGCCGCTTTCGGCAATACGAAGCCGGCCACCTGCTATCCCAATGGCTCGGCCATTGCCTGCAGCTGGGATGTGGCCACCGCCTATCAGCTGGGCGCCAGCCTGGCCGCCGAATGCCGCGCTTTTGACGTGAACATCCTGCTGGGGCCGGGCATCAACATCCGCCGCACGCCGCTGGGCGGGCGCGGCTATGAATATTATGCCGAGGATCCGGTGCTGACCGGCGATTTTGCCGCCGCCGTGGTGGAAGGCCTGCAGGATCACGGGGTGGGTGCCTCGCTCAAGCATTTTGCCTGCAACAATTCCGAGATCGAGCGCACCACCATGGATTCGCGCGTGTCGCCCCGGGCCCTGCGCGAGATCTATCTGCTGGGCTTTGAACGGGTGGTGCGCAAGGCCCGGCCGTGGACGGTGATGAGCTCGTACAACCGCCTGAACGGCATGCAGACCGCGCAGGACCCCTGGCTGCTGACCGAACTGCTGCGCGGCGAATGGGGCTTTGACGGCGTCGTCGTCTCCGACTGGCACGGCATCAAGGACCGGCCCGCCGCCCTTGCCGCCGGCAATGATCTCGACATGCCGCAAAACGCCAGCCGCCAGCGCGCGCTGGCAGAAGCGATCGCCGATGGCAGCCTGCCGGCAGAGGTGGTGAACCAGGCCTGCGCGCGCATGCTGGCTCTGGTGGACAAGGCCAAGGCCGCCGCCGGCCCGGTGGTGCCCTTCGATGCCGCCGAACACCACGCCCACGCCCGCGCCATGGCGGCCGCTTCCATCGTGCTGCTGCGCAATGAAGGGGGCCTGCTGCCGCTGCAGCCGGCTGCCCTGCGCCGCATTCTGGTCGTGGGCGATGGCGCGGTAAACCCGGTGATCCAGGGCTCGGGCTCGGCCACCACCCTGCCCACCGCGCGCGACATCCCGCTCGACGAGATTGCCCGCCAGGCCGGCGCGGGGGTGATCGTGCAGCACCTGCCCGGCCATGGCGACACGCCCGAGGAAACCGCCGCCCGCACCGCCGAGGCCGCCAAAGCGGCAGAAGGGGCCGATGCCGTCCTCGTCTTTGTCACCACCGATGCGGCCGAGGATGGCGAAGGCGCCGACCGCCGCACGCTGGCGCTGGCCCGCGGCCATGATGCGCTGATCGAGGCGCTGGCGGCGGCATCGGGCAAGGTGGTGGTGGTGCTGGCCAACCCCGATGCGGTGGTGATGCCCTGGGCGGGCAAGGTCGCCGCCATTGTCGAAACCTTCTTTGCCGGGCAGGCGATGGGCGGCGCCCTGGCCGATATCCTGTTTGGCGCGGTGAACCCCAGCGGCAAGCTCACCGTCTCCTTCCCGGCGCGCATCGAGGATACGCCCGCCTACCTCTCCTATCCCGGCGAGGCCGGCGTGCATGAGTATGCCGAGGGGATTTTCGTCGGCTATCGCTATTACGACAAGCGCGCCATCGCCCCGCTGTTCCCCTTCGGCTTTGGCCTCAGCTACACCTCCTTTGCCTACAGCGATCTGGAAGTGGCAACGCCCGCCCTTGCCGAGGGCGAGGATCTGCGCATTGCCTTCACCCTGGCCAACACCGGCCCTGTGGCGGGCGCGGAAGTGGCGCAGCTCTATCTCGGCTTTCCCGAAAGCCGGGTGCAGCGCCCGTTGCGCGAGCTGAAGGGCTTTGCCAAGCGCATGCTGGCCCCCGGCGAGACCACCCGCGTGGAGCTGGCCGTGCCCGCCCGCGACCTGTGCTTCTTTGATGCAGAAGCCGGCCGCTGGCGGCTGGAGGAAGGCGCCATTGCCATCGAACTGGGCGCCTCCTCGCGCGATATCCGGCTGGCGGGGGCGGCGCGCGCGCAGCCCGCCCGCCCGCATTATCCCCCGCTCGCGATCGACAGCCAGCCCACCAAGGTGCTGGCCAACCCCGTCGCACGCGCGCATTTCGAGCGCTTCCTTGCCGAAAAGCTGGGCCTTTCGCCCGATCAGGCCGCGCGCATGCTGGCCTACACGCGCTCCTCCTTCTTCGGCATTCACACCACGCTGAACTATTTCTTCCGGCAGGATCTGCCCCGCGCCGAGATCGCCGCCATCATCGCGGCCATCAACGCCGAAACCGCCGCCTGACCGCCCATAGCGAAGGACACCGCATGACCAGCCCCCTCCCGCCCATCGCCGCCTATGTCTATGGCGAGAAGAAGCCGGTGCCCGAAGCCTTGCGCGGCTTCATCACCCATGCCGACACCGCCGTCGTCTCGATCGACATGCATCTGGGCCATCTTTCGGACAAACCCGAATGCCCCTGCCCGGCGCCGCGCGCGCGCGCCATCATCGATCCGGTCAACGCCTTCCACCGCGCCGCGCGCGATCTGGGCATTCCGGTCATCCATGTCCGCTCGGTGCTGCGCCGTACCGGCGAGGATGATCTGAAGGGGCTGGCGCCGGCCGCCTGGCGTTCGCTGGTGGAACTGCATGGGCCGGCCATCCCCAATATCGCCGAACACGCCATCGAGGGCAGCGAATGGACGCAATTTGCCACCGAAGTGCTGGACAGCGACCTTATCGTCGAGACCAAGCGGCGCCTGTCGCCCTTCTATCCCACCGATCTGGATTTCCTGCTGCGCAACATGGGCGTGCGCCGGGTGGTGTTCAACGGCGGCATGACTGACTGCTGCGTGCTGAACGCCACCTTCGATGCCAGCAACCGCGGCTATCGCGTGGTGGTGGCGCGCGATCTGGTGCGCGGCAGCAATGCCGAGATGGAGGACGCCGCGCTCAAGATGGTCTCGCTGCACACCGGCCTGGTGATGGAAGCCGACGACATCCTCACCCAATGGCGCGCCACCCGGCCCTGATCTTCCCCACACGAAAGGCCTTTTCATGATCGACATCGTAGGCGGCATCAGCATGTCGCATGTGCCGGGCGCGCTGGGCTGGCCGGATGCCCCCCCGGCCGACCAGCAGGCGCGCCTGGCCGCCATCCATACCCACCTGCGCGAACGGCTGGCGGCGGCCCGGCCCGATCTCATCGTCGCCTTCCTCGACGATCATTTCGAGAACCATTTCCGCAACCTGCTGCCAACGCTGGGGGTGGGCATCGCGCCGGCCCATATCGGCCCGGCCGCATATATGATGGAAGCCCTGCGCTTCGATCGCCAGCATGCCATCCCCAGCGATGCCGATCTGGCCGAGGGGCTGCTGCGCGAGCTGGTGCATGCCGGCTTCGATGCCGCCCGCATGGGGGCCATCGAATATGGCAACAATCTGATGATGCCGCTGCACTATATCCGCCCGGAATTCGATATTCCGGTGCTGCCGGTGTTCATCAACGTGTTCTCGCCGCCGCTGATGCCCTATGGCCGCGCCTATGATCTGGGGCTGGCCACGCGCCGCGCACTGGAAGCGATTGGCGGCGATCGGCGGATCCTGTTCCTGGCCACCGGCGGCCTCTCGCACTGGCCCCCGGTGTGGACCGAAGGCGCGCCCGAGGACGACAGCTTCCTCCAGCGGATGAAAACCTATCAGACCGAGGGCAAGGGCGTGATCGCCGATGATCCCGATCTCTACACCGATCTGGCCCGCTACGAGATGAAGATGATGGACAAGATGCAGTGGCCGCTGGGCTATCAGCATCCGCTGGTGAACGCCGAGTTCGACGAGGAGTTGCTGGCCCGCTTTGCCGAGGGCGATGTGCGCTACATGCGCGAGATCACCTATGACGAGGTGGAGCAGCGCGGCGGCCATGGCGGCCATGAATTGTTGAACTGGGTGGCGCTGATGGGGGCGATGAACGGCGCCCGGGCCGACTATACCGCCTATGAGCCGGTGACGGAATGGATCACCGGCATGGCCTATGCCGCCTATGACGGGCAACAGGGCTGAGGCAGGCGCACAAAAGGAGAGGGCGGCGGGGGCCGGCGATACCCCCGCCGCCGGTTCCCTCAGATGGCGTGTTCATCATCCTCGGTGATCGCGGCCAGATGGCCATCCACCGGCTGCTTGCCGGGCTTGGCCTTGCGATAGGGCTCGAAGCTCTTGCGGTCGGCGTCGAAGGCCATGTCCCAGGGGATATCGGGCCCGCGGAAGATCGGCGGGGCATTGTTCGACCACAGCAGCGAACCAAAGCGGAAATCCCAGGCGCGCGGCACCCAATTGTCGTCCAGATAGTCGGTGTCGGCGTGGTATTCCGCCTCGCCGCCCTTGCCGGGGATGTCGCAATAATAATAGATCGCGCTGGAAATGCGGTGGCGCGAGATGCCGCCGCTGGAATTCATGCTCTCGTTCTTCCAGCCCTTTTCGGCCATCAGATTGGCGCCCAGCATCACCTCGTCGATATCGTCCATGCCAAAGGCGATGTGCATGAACTTGAAGGCATCGGGCGCGAAGGGCAGGTCGCAGTTCACCCAGAAGATCGAGTGATGCTCGAACGTGCCGCCCGCGCGCGAGAAGATGCCCACGCCCTTCGAATGATCGACATAGCGAAAGCCCAGGTGCCGCTCATAAAATTCGAAAGCGCCGACATAATCGGGGCTGAAGAACACCACATGGTTGATCGTCTTGGGGATGGCCTTATGGCGCCAGATGCGGTGCTGGTTGAAGCGCGGATGGTTGCCCGGCGTGTTGACCGGGCTGGTCTCGCTGGCCACCGGCCGCTTGGCCCACACGCGCAGGGCAATCGGCTGGCCATCCGGGCACACGCAATGCACCGTGCCATCCGCATCGCGGGTGATCGCCACTTCGCTGGCGAGGCTGGCGGCGATGCGCTCGAGGTTCTCGGCCGTATCCACGCCCCACACGGTTTCCTTCACGCCATTGCCGGCGAAGGGATCGGGGCCGGGCAGGCGCGCATCGCCATGGGCATAGAGGATCACCCTGCTGCCCGAGGCCAGGCGGAACACCGCCTCATCAGCCGCGATGCGTTCCACCGGCAGGCCGAAGTCGCTCCAGAAGCGGGCATGTTCGGCCACATCATCGACGCCGAACACCACGCTTTCCACGCCCAGAATGCTCATACTATCTCCCGATCCTTGATCTCTTTGTGCCTGCACTTATGACCGGGCCGGCAGCGCCCCGTAAAACGCAAAGAGCAAAAGGCTGGCCATAGGCGCGGTGGATAGCAGCCCCGCCAGCCCCTCGCTCAGCCCCTTCAGCTCATCGCGGCGAAGGTTTGCGCGCACCAGTCGGCGATATAGTCGCGCATGCCGGTGCCATTGTCGGCGCCGCAATGCTCCACCTCGAAATCGGCCTTGGTGAACATGCGCAGGTGCCGGTTGGGGCTGTTCACCGCCTGATCGTAGGAAAGCTGGGCGTTGAAGGCGGGGATCTGCCGGTCGTTCTCGCCATGGGTGATGAGGAAGGGCACGCGGATCTTTTCCACCTGCCCGTTCAGCGTGATCTGGTCGGCATAGGCAAGGAAGGCCTCGCGGTCGTCATAGCCGAAGACCCACAGCACATGGTCCCAGTAGTGGGGCACGGGGTTCTCGCCCTCGTTCTTCACGCGTTCGCGCTGGCGCTGGCCCCACACATGGTTGGCCCCCATCACCGCGCACAGCGCATAGCGCGGATCGTTGGCGGCAATGCGCGGCGCATGATAGCCGCCGAAGGAGAGGCCAAAGATGCCGATCTGGCTGTGGATCACATCCGAGCGGGTCAGCAGATAGTCGAAAGCCGGGCTGCCCCAGCGCTCGGCATCATACACCGCCGGCAGGCCGCGCTTGCGGATCGCCTCGCCGGTGCCCGGCTGATCGAGGAACAGCGTGTTCATGCCGCGCTCGAGGTTCGATTGGCCGTGGCCGGCCATGTTGACCTGTTCCTTCATGGAATCGAGGCCATTGACCGAGACCAGCGTGGGCCGCGGCGTGCCGCTGCCATCATGGACGAAAATCGCCGTGTAGGCGCTGCCCTCGTAGGGGATCTCCACCTTGTCCACATGCAGGCCGCGCAGCGCGCTGCCCTTGTGGTAGAGGTCCAGCCCCTTGTCATAGGCCACCCAGCGCGGCGCATAATCGCGGCTCTGCATGCGCTCTGCGGCCAGGTAATAGCCCGAGGCGCGCAGGAACTTGGTGCCGGCCGACAGGCGATAGCCCGCCGCCAGATCGTCTTCCGCGTTCTGCGCCACCTGATCGGCAACGGCGATCCAGCTGTCGAACAACAGGGCGCTGCCGGCATCGGCCCCGGCCTTGGAGGCCTCGCGCACGGGGCGGCAGGCCTCGTCGATCTCGCCATGGTTGCCGCCGCACACCAGCGCCAGATTGGTGGCCAGGTTCCACACGTAATTGCCGGGGAATGGTTCAAACATCGGGGAAATCCTTAATCGGCGGTCCAGCCGCCATCGACGATGAGGGAGGTGCCGGTGATGAGGGCAGAGGCGGGCGAGGCCAGGAACAGCACGCTGCCCATCAGATCTTCCACCCGGCCCAGCCGCCCCAGCTTGATCTTGGCCAGCACCGAAGCGCGGAAGGCCTCATCCTCGAAGAAGGGTTTGGTCATCGGCGTTTCGATGAAAGTGGGGGCAATCGTGTTGGAGCGGATGCCATGCGGCGCCAGATCCAGCGCAAAGGCCTTGTTCATCCCCTCTATCGCCCATTTGCTGGCGCAATAGAGGCTGCGGCGCGGCCCGCCGACATGGCCCATCTGGCTGCCCATATGGATGAGGCTGCCGGCGATCCCTTCGCGGATCATCGCCCTTGCCGCGCCCTGGGCCACGAAGAAGGCGCTCTTCACATTGAGATCGAGCACCGCGTCATAGTCTTCGGGCGAGACCTCCCACATCGGCTTGGGCCGGTTGGTGCCGGCATTGTTGACCAGCACGTGGAACGCCGGCTGGCCGGCGAAGAAAGCCTCCACGCCGGCCAGGTCGCTCACATCCAGCACCGCTGCCTGCGCACTGCCGCCGGCCGCGCGGATAGCCCCCGCGCCCGCCTCGATCTCGGCGGCAGTGCGCGCGGCCAGCACCACATGGGCGCCGGCCTCTGCCAGAGCGGCGGCGCAGGCAAGGCCAATGCCCCGCCCCGCCCCGGTGACCAGCGCGCGCTGCCCGTCCAGCCTGAAACCGGGCGTGCGGGGCAGGCTCTCGCTCATGCCCCCCTCGCTCATGCCCTGGTCAGTTCGCTGGGTTCGGCCTGGCCGGCATATTCCACATTGCGGCCACCAAAGCGGCGCACGCGGATATTGGCCTGCTCGCCATGGCCGGCAAAGCCTTCCAGCGCGCACAGGCGGCTGCAATATTCGCCGATCAGCGCCGAGGCCTCATCCGTCAGCACCTTCTGGTAGGTGCAGGTCTTGAGGAACTTGCCGACCCACAGGCCACCGGTGTAGCGCGCCGATTTCTTGGTGGGCAGCGTGTGGTTGGTGCCGATCACCTTGTCGCCGAACGAGACATTGGTGCGGCTGCCGAGGAACAGGGCGCCATAATTGGTCATGTTCTTCAGGAAATAGTCGGGGTCGGCAGTCATCACCTGCACGTGTTCGCTGGCGATCTCGTCGGCGATCTGCACCATCTCCTCATAGCTTTCCGCCACGATCACCTCGCCAAAGGTGTTCCACGCCTTGCGGGCATGGTCGGCGGTCGGCAGGATTTCGAGCAGGCGCTCGATCTCGGCGATGGTGGCGCGGGCAAACTTCTCCGAATTGGTGAGCAGCACGCCCGGGCTGTCGGGCCCATGCTCCACCTGGCCGAGGATGTCGGTGGCGGCCATTTCCGGATCGCAGCCAATCTCGTCGGCGATGATCAGCGTCTCGGTGGGGCCGGCGAACAGGTCGATGCCCACGCGGCCGAACAGCTGGCGCTTGGCTTCGGCCACAAAGGCATTGCCCGGGCCCACGAGGATATCCACCGGATCGATGGTTTGCGTGCCGATCGCCATGGCGCCGATCGCCTGGATGCCGCCCAGCGCATAGATCGCATCGGCGCCGGCCAGCGCCTGCGCTGCCACGATGGCGCGCGCCGGCTTGCCCTGGAACGGCGGCGCGCAGGTGATCACGCGCGGCACGCCCGCCACCTTGGCGGTGATCACGCTCATATGGGCGGAAGCCAGCAGCGGATATTTGCCGCCCGGCACATAGCAGCCGGCCGCGTTCACCGGCAGGTTCTTGTGCCCCAGGATCACGCCCGGCAGCGTTTCCACTTCCACATCCAGCATGGAATCGCGCTGGATCCGGGCGAAATTCTTCACCTGCGCCTGGGCAAATTCAATGTCCTTGCGCTCTTGCGGGCTCAGGCTGTCCACTGCCGCGTCGATTTCGGCCTGGCTCAGGCGATAATCCTCGCGGTCCCAGCCGTCGAACTTGATCGACATCTCGCGCACGGCGGCATCGCCCCGCTTCTCGATATCGGCCAGCGCCGCTTCCACAATATCGCGTACCTTGCGGTCTGCCGCAGCTTTCTCTTCCGCCGCCGCACCGCGCTTCAGCCAAATGGCCATCGCCACAATCTCCCTATCGAGGCCCTGTTTTGCCCGCCTTGCCACGGCCCCCCAAACCCGACCATCGCATCTTATCGATGGCTGCCTATCGATCCAAAGCCGTTGTGCGCGCCTGAGGGGCGCGATAGCCCATGCCTGTTAGAATATGTGGGAGATGCGCGCAGATGCGCCTTGCAACCTTGAATAACGGCCGCCCCGACGGGCAGCTGATCGTCGTCGCGCCCACGGGCACGCATTATGCCGAAGCCCCCCTGCCCACCTTGCAGGCGGCGCTGGAAGACTGGGACGCGGCCGCCCCCGTGCTTGCCGCCATCACCGATTTTCCCCATCCGCTCGATGTGCGCCAGCTGCTGGCGCCGCTGCCGCGCGCGTGGCAGTGGCTGGATGGCTCGGCCTATCCCAGCCATGGCGCGCTGATGGACAAGGCGCTGGGCATCGCTCCAGAAAAGCCGCCCTTCCCACAGATGTATCAGGGCGTGTCCGACACGTTCTTTGCCCCCCACGCCGATGTGCCGATGGCCGATGACGCGCTGGGCATCGATTTCGAGGGCGAGTTCGGCATTATCACCGACGCCGTGCCGCTGGGCACGCCGGCGGCCGAGGCGGGCAAGCACATCCGCCTGCTGGTGCAGATCAACGATTGGTCCCTGCGCAAGCTGGCCGGCGCCGAGATGAAGACCGGCTTCGGCTGGATCCAGGCCAAGCCCCCCTGCGGCATGGCCCCCTTTGCCATCACGCCGGACGAGCTGGGCGACCACTGGCGCCGCGCCCGCGTGTGCCTCACGCTGAAGGTGGACTGGAACGGCGCCAATTTCGGCAACGCCCATGGCGAGCCGATGGCCTATGGCTTTGACGAGCTGGTGGCCCATGCCGCCCGCACCCGCAATCTGGTCGCCGGCACGGTGATCGGCTCGGGCACGGTGTCGAACGAGAATTGCCGCGAGGTCGGCTCCTCCTGCATCGCCGAGCGGCGCGGCATCGAGATCGTCGACAAGGGCGCGGCCGAGACCGAATTCATGGGCTGGGGCGACAGCGTGCGCATGGAAGCCCGCCTGCCCGATGGCAGCGCCCCCTTTGGTGTTCTGGAACAGAAGGTTGTGAAAGCATGAGCGAAGATGTTTCCGACAGCGGCCTGCCGCTGGTGCAGCGCGTTGTCACCGGCCACAACGAAGAGGGCCGCGCCTTCTTCAAATCGGAGGATCTCTCGCCCACGCGGATGATCCCCTCGGGCGATGCCAGCTTCCTGACGATCTGGTCGACCGAGAACGTGCCCGCCGACAACAACGACGAGCGCGACGGCCGCGACCTGCCGACCGGCCTTACGCTGGAGCGCGGCAGCGTGATCCGCATCACCGACATGCTGCCGGGCAAGGAAAGCCCGATGCACCGCACCAATTCGGTGGATTATGGCATCGTGCTGAAGGGCGAGATCGAGCTGGAACTGGAAGACGGCCGCAAGACGACGATCCGCGAAGGCGGCATCATCGTGCAGCGCGGCACCAACCACCTGTGGCGCAACACGACCGACAAGCCCACCCGCATCGCCTTCATCCTGATCGAAGCGCCGGCCTATCTGCACAATGGCCAACCGCTGGCCGAAGCCAAGCCGGAAAACGCGCACTGAAAACGGCACACGCCCCCGAGCATGATTGTTCGGGGGCATTTTTGATGGATTTCGACTGAGCAAACGCAAGCACCCCCCCTCGTCGTAAAACGAGGGGGGGTGCTTGCGTGTATGTGGTGCTTGTGATGGGTTTTTATACGCGGGTAGCAATGCCTGGCGACGCCCTACTCTTCCAACGCTTGAGCGTTAGTACCATTGGCG